>DALYJJ010000033.1:0-51212 GCA_031969915.1 Bryobacteraceae bacterium
CATTGAATACGCGTTGATGGCGGGCTTCGTCGCCGTCGCCGCCGGCGCGATCATGCCCGGCGTCGCCACCAGCATCAGCCAGATCTTCAGCAAGATCAGCTCGGTGTTGACGAACGCGGCTGCTCAGGGCACGGCGGGTGGCGGCGGTTCCTAAACCACCATCGCACACGCTCGCGAGATCGGGCGGGAGCGGCCTCGAGGCCGTTCCCGCCTTTTCGCTTTTCAGGGGGAGAATTTCTATCTTGGCGCAGCTTGCGTAGTAACTTGCGCCGTCCACTCGGGCAGTCCCGCCAGGTTTCCCGCTTCGTCGAAGGGCAGTTCCCGCGGCCCATCCAGAATTTCGAGCGCCGGATTACTCTGAATTTCGCCGATCAGGTTCTCGCTCATCCCCAGCGTGCTGAGTTCGAGGGTGTTTCGAATCCAGGCGATGGTGACTTCGCCGGGGTCGAACTTACCGACGGTGGGCCAGATCTTAGCCAGGCATTCGCGGTCTGTGGCGTAATGGATGGGCGTTCGAATGGCGGCGGGGGTGGAGGCGGTGAGGGAATTGATCGAAGTCGGCGTCCAGTCGATCTTTTCGAGGATCCGGTCGTGAATCACGTCCGCCATCCCGAGCCCGACACCGTTGTTATAGGTATTCGCGCTCAGATCGCGGAGGAAGATGCGATCGATGGGCGGGGCGGTGTCCCAGGGATTGTAGACGCCCTGCACGCTCCGGTTGACCACCTTGGTGTCCATGCCCGCGCCGCTGATGTTTTTTCCGATCTCATCGAGAATCAGGATGTTGAGCGCGGACACGGGAATCCGTCCCATCCAGGACTTGACCAGGGCCAGCAACTCCTCTTCGTGGCGTTCCATGTTTTCGACGGGGACGGCTGCGATTTTGCCCGTACGGTGGTTGGCGTCCTCGAGGATGGCCAGGCCGCCGAGGATCTTGCCGCACTGGAGGACCTGCCGGCCAACGGTGCGAACGACGTTCTCCAGGCCCATGCGGTAGGCGTAGGTGTGGTAGCGCTGGGCGCCGGCGAACTTGCCGAGGCCGATGGCCATCATCTTGAACAGCCCGCTCTCGATGCTCGCCGCGAAGTCGGTATGCCATTTCACGCGGCCCACCATCATCACGCCGTCGCTCTCCCAGGCGGCGCGGTCGAGAAAGGCTTCGATTCCCTCCGGGGTCTTGCCGAGGGAAACCACCTCCAACTGGCTGATCACCGGACAGCCCATGGTCTCCGGGGTGATGCCGTAGTGGGCGAGCACATCGGCCTGGCCTGCCGCGGTGGCCGCGCCGTGGCTGCCCATGGCCGGGAACAGGAACGGCGAGACTCCCTGCTCCTGCCACCACTCGACGGCGGACCGGACGATCAGCGCGATGTTCGCGATGCCCCGGCTGCCGACGCCGACCGCCACCTTCGCACCCGGCCGCAGGCGCGCGGCGAAGTTTGAGGCCGCCAACTCCTGGCGCACCGCGGCGCGAATATCCTTCAGGCTCCGGTCAGGGAAGTGCTGGCGAACCAGGTACAGGCGAGGCAATTCCATGCCCCGGATTATAGCAGCGGCTCCGCAGGGCGCCTTTTATGCGTAGCTGCCGGCGGCGGCGCGGTTGCGCTGGGCGCGTTCGGCGGAGACGCGCTCCAGATAGCCGCTGGCGCGGTAGGCCTTGATCGGATCGGCGGGCAGCCCCTTGGCCTTCCGCCAATCGGCGACGATCGGGCGGACATCGGTGTAGAACGCCGCCTTGAGCGTCTCCTCGGCGTCCACCAGGTGGCAGGCCTGCTGGGCGGCGGCGAGAGCGGCGCGGTCCACCAGCGCCGCGCGCACGTAGAGTTCCTGGGCCATCGTCGCGGTCTGGATCATCTCCTCGATCCGCGGCTTCAGGTTGTGGCTCTGGTCGATCATGTAGGCGATGTCGGCGCGCCGGCCGGTCTCCCATTCGAAGTAGCAGATCTCATGGAAGATGCGGAACACCTGGTAGGGATCGATGGAGCCGAGGGTGAGGTCGTCGTCGGCGTAGCGGCGGTCGTTGAAGTGGAAGCCGCCGAGCATGTCCTCGGCGAGCAGCCAGGCGACGATCTGCTCGATGTTCTGGGCCTGGTAGTGATGGCCGGTGTCCACCAGCACGCGCGCCTGCGGACCGGCTGCCTTGGCGAGCAGAAACGCCATGCCCCAATCGGCGATGTCGGTGTGATAGAACGCGGGCTCGAAGGGCTTGTACTCCACCAGCATGCGCTGCTGCGGGGCCAGGTGGCGGTGCAACTCGCGGAGCCCCTCCTCGAACCACCGCTTGCGCGCGCGGATGCTCGCCGTGCCCGGATAGTTCGACCCGTCGGCAAACCACAGGGAGAGGTCGCGGCTGCCGGTGATCGTCCCGATCTGGACGCTGTCGATCATGTGTTCGAGCGCCGCCTGGCGCACGACGGCATCCGGGTTGCCCAGCGAGCCGAACTTGTAGTGCTGGTCCTGGAACACGTTCGGGTTGATGGCGCCGATGCGGACGCCGTACTTGCGCGCCGCCTCGCTGACGGCGTGCGCGTCGCCGCTGCCGTTGGGGAAGTCCCAGAGCACATGCACCGCTACCGTGGGGCAGCAGCCGGTAAACCTGTGCACCTGGCCGGCGTCGCTCAGCTTTTCCTCCGTCGAGGTGGCGGCCGCGTCCTGCAGGAACTTGCCGAAGCGGGTGCCGGTGTTGGCGAACCCCCAGGACGGGAGTTCGATCGCGAAGTGGTCCAGGGCCTTCCAGGCCGCTTCGATCTGGTTGGTGGTCATGGCTGCCGGTCATTCTATCGCGGGAAGAGTGAGAAATTCGGGCCCGGGCGGAACTATCTCCTCGGGAGGAACCATGCGCGGCCGAATCGTGCTGATCGGGCTACTCGGGGTCCTTTTGGTCCCGGGCGCGGAAATCGGGGGGCGGGTGGAGTATGTCGGCGGCACGGTCGGCTCGATGGAGCAGCGAGCCTCCGGGCGGCTGGTGGTCAGTGACGAAGTCACGCTCCTGCTCCGGCTGGACAAGCAGGAGCTGCGAGTTCCGTTTGAGAAAGTCAACCTCCTCGAGTACGGACAGAAAGCCAGCCGCCGGATCGGGATGGCGGTGCTGGTTTCGCCGATGTTCCTGCTCACCAAGAAGCGGGCGCATTTCCTGACGGTGGGATACGAGGATCCCGCCGGGCGGCAGCAGGCGATGGTCTTCCGGGTGGAGAAGGACGACATTCGCAGCGTATTGGTGGCGCTGGAGGCGCGGACCGGGCTGAAGGTGCAATACCAGGACGAAGAGGCGCGCAAGGCGGGCAAGGGATGACCGTGCTGCACTGGCTTCCGGCTCTATTTCTGCTCGCGCCGCCGCCCGCGGGGGACGACCACGGCGCGCAGTTGCTCCAGGTGCGGCGGGTGTACGTCGAGAAGTTCACCGGGGGCGACTCGGCGGCCCAGGTCCGCGACATGATCATCAGCAGCCTCGCCGCGACGCGGCTGTTCATCATCACCGAGAACGAAGAAAAGGCCGATGCCGTGCTCCGCGGTTCGGCCGAGGACCTGGTCTTTACGGACACCTTCCAATCGAGCGAGGGCCTCAGCGCGAATGTGGGCGGCGGGCGCTCGCGGAGCGGATCGCGGGGCGCGGGCTTTGGTTCGGCGGGCGTGAGCGATCATGAATCGGTCCGCATCACGGAGCGGAAGCACGAAGCCACGGCCGCGGTGCGCCTGCTGAATCGCGAGGGGGACGTGATCTGGTCGGCGACGGAGGAGAGCCTGGGGGGCAAGTTCCGCAGTGCCAGCGCGGACGTGGCCGCCAAGGTCGCGAAGCGGCTGTCCGATTCCTACGAGAAAGCCCGGCGCGAGCGCTGGTCAGCCCGCTAGAGGGCTCCGCCAACAGCCTCATATTGCTGCACCATTATCCGATGAGGATGATGGAGGGGCAGGTTGGAAAAGAGGCGCACCGGCCGGAGTGTTCTGCGGGTGGCAATGCTGCAAGACGCGGCGTTCGCCGGCGCGACGTTCCTGATTCTGACGCTGGTCGGCCTACACCTGGCGGAACGGCAACTGTCGCTCGTGCTAGAACGGCGCGGAGAGCAGTTGGCGACGCTGCTCGGAACCTGGTGGGGGAAGGCGCCGTCGCCTGCGGAAGCCAGAGCCTGGACGAAGCTGGCGCTCGAGATTCAAGATCTGGATTCCGTCCGTGTGACCAGCCCGGAGGGCGCCCCCCTGTTCACGTTCTCGCGTTCCACGCACGATCGGCCCGAGGTCCTGGTGCGGCGTCCGTCCAGCGCCGGTTCGATCGAGGTAGGCGTCTGCCGGGACCATTTTGCGCCGCTCTGGAAACCGGCCTATGGGCTGATCGCCGCCGCCGGCATCATCATGGTGCCCTTGCTCGTGATGTTGCGGTGTTGGCGGCTGCGGCGGCTGTTCCGGCCGCTGTCGGCGCTGGTGGAATGCGCGCGGCAGGTGGGCGCGGGCGACTTGCGCCAGCACGCCCCCGTGTACGGTTTTGAGGAGTTCGGAATGCTCGCCGACGCCTTTAACCGGATGGTGGAAGAACTGCGCGCGTCGCGCGAGGAGTTGCTGGTCCGCATCCATGAGGGTCAGGAGGCCAACCGGCTGAAGGGCGAGTTCGTGGCCAACGTGAGCCATGAGATCCGCACCCCGATGAACGGCATCCTGGGCATGACGGAACTGGCCCTCGATACCCAGCTCAACCCCGAACAGCGCGAGTATCTGAACATCGTGCGCGACTCAGCGCGGTCACTGCTTTCGGTGATCAACGACATTCTGGATTTCTCGAAGATGGAAGCGGGCAAGCTGGAGATGGACGACGCGGAATTCGATTTGAGAGAACGGTTGGAGGGGGCCATCCGGATGGTCGCTTTCCGCGCCCACCAGAAGCGCCTGGAGTTCATCTTTGCCGTCGACACCGCGGTTCCGGAACTGGTGCGCGGCGATTCCAGCCGCCTGCGCCAGGTGCTCATCAACCTCTGCGGGAACGCCGTGAAGTTCACCTCCGAAGGGGAGGTGGTGGTGCGTGTGGACCTGGTGACACGCAACGGCGACCGGGCTCGGCTGCGCTTCTCGGTGGCGGACACGGGGGCGGGCATTCCGGAGAGCCATATTCGGTCGATCTTCGAGCCGTTCCGCCAGGCCGACGGCTCCTCCACCCGGTTACACGGCGGCACCGGGCTCGGCCTGACGATCTCACGGCGCCTGGTGGAACTGATGGGGGGCGATCTCCGGGTAGAAAGCGAGGCCGGCCGCGGCAGTTGCTTCTCCTTCGAGCTCGACCTGCGGACGCCCGCGCCGCGCAAGCGCGCCCTGGTCACACGCCAGTTGATCGGCTTCCACGTGCTGGTGGTCGACGACAACCAGACGAACCTGCGCGTTCTGGAGGGCTTCCTTCGCCCCTGGGGTGTGCGGGCGTCTTGTGCCTCTTCGGGATTCGAAGCGCTGGCGGCGCTTGAGACGGCGCGGCAGCGCGGCGATCCGTACAACGTCTTGCTGACTGACGTCCAGATGCCCAACATGGACGGGTTCCAACTGATCGCGGAGGTCCGGCGGCGCGTGGAGTACCAGGGGCTCCCGGTGCTCATGTTGACGTCGTCCGATCTACCGGGCGATCTGGCGCGCTCGCGCGCGCTCGGCGTCGCCGACTATCTTGTGAAGCCGGTGTCGCCCAACGAACTTCGAGCGCTCCTGCTCCGGGTGGCGTCGGAGCATCCGCCGGTGCAGAAACTGGACGAGCCCGAGCACGGCAACGAGCCGCTGCGCCGGCTCTCGGTGCTGCTGGCCGAAGACAATCGCGTGAACCAGGCGCTGGCCGACAAGCTTCTCAAGCGCCGGGGACACACCGTCAGGACGGTGAACAACGGGCGCGAAGCGCTCGAGGCCCTGTCATCGGAGAGCTACGATGTCGTGCTCATGGACGTCCAGATGCCCGAGATGGACGGGTTCGAGGCCACGCACGCGATCCGCGAACGGGAGAAGGGCACGGGCGGCCACGTCCCGATCGTGGCGCTCACCGCGCACGTGATGCGAGGCGATGACGAACGGTGCCGCGCCGCGGGCATGGACACCTACCTGCCCAAGCCGTACAGCGCGTATGACCTCTACCGGGTGATTGAAGAGATCGCCGGACCCAGCTCCGAGTCCTAGCCTAGAGGCTCACCCGGATCTGCTTCCGCTGCGACGTTTCGCCGGCCACCAGCACCACACGCTCTCTCCCGACACCGAGGCTCGCCGCCAGGAATTCGATCAGGGCGGCGTTGGCCCTTCCCTTCTCCGCCGCTGCCGCCACGCGGACCTTGTACGCGCCGTCGGCCATGCGTCCGGCGAACTCGGTCCGCGGGCTCTTGGGGATGACCTTGACCGAGAGATGCAGGACACGCTCGGCCCGCAGCCGGGCGCGTAACTCCTCTTCCATCGTTTGGGGCTCCGTTACTCGCCGGAGGCCTGGGTCAGCCCGGCCACGATGCGCAGCACGCGCTCAGACCGGGCCGGCTTCCGCAGGCAGGTGCTGACCAGCCGCGACTCGGGAGCTTTGTTGAGGTCATCCATCCAACCCGAGAGGACGACGATCGGGACCTGCGCCGAATGGGCGTGGATCGCACGGATCAGCGCGAGGCCGTCGGCCGAAGTGGGAATCCGGAGGTCCATCAGCACCAGGCCGGGGGTGGCGCGGAGCAGCGCCTCTTCCGCCTGCGCGGCGCTGGCGGCGAGTTCCACGCAGTGGCCTTCCCGCTCGAGCAGCAGACCGCGGATGGAGAGCTGATCGGGGTCGTCGTCAACGAGCAGGATGCGAGCCATAGCGGATTATTGCGCAAACTGAATCTGGGCGATCACCATTTGGGGGAGGCTCTGGTTCCAACTCTGCGCGAGGTTGTCGAAGGGCAGCCGGAAGGTGCGGGTTTCTCCGGGCTTGAGGGGGCCGCCGCGCTGGCGCACGATGGGCACTTTTTCGCGCAGCACAACCTGGCCGTAAGGGTCGTAGAAGATGCAATTGATTTCGATCAGCGCGATGGCGCGCTCGCCTTTATTGGTGATCTTGCCGGTGATCTCCACCAGTTGCGACTGCAGGTAGCTCTCGGTCGCCTTCATGTCCACTTCGCTCAGGGCGAGGTTCTTCACGTAGGCGCGCGCCTCCCCGGCCGAGGCGGAGGGCGCAGGCGCCGCGGCGCGCCGCAACTGAAAGAGGTAGATCGCTCCGCCCGCCACGCCCAGGATCACAATCACCAAAGCGACGACGAAAAGCGCCGCACCCCGCGTGGCGGCGGGGCGCGAGATGTAGGAAGAGTGCGCCATAGGAAAGGTTCTCAGCGGCCGCTCACGGTCATCTCGCCCAGCAACAGCGTCGGCGCCGCGGTGGAGCCGCGAAACTCCAGGTCGCTTCCCACGGCTTCGATGCCCTGGTACATCTGCGCCAGATTGCCGGCGATGGTGACCTCGGAGACAGGATACGCCAACTCTCCGTTCTCGATCCAGATGCCCGCCGCGCCGCGCGAGTAGTCGCCGGTCACGATGTTCACGCCGAAACCGAGCAATTCGGTAACGTAGAAGCCGTTCTTCACCGATCCGATGAGCTTCTCGGGTGGATCGGCGCCCGGCTCCGCGAAGAAATTCCCGTGGCCGATTCCGGCGTTGCCGGTGATTCCCCGGGAGGCATTGCCGGTGGTCTTCATGCCCAGCTTGCGCGCGGTGTAGGTATTCAAGAGGTAGCTCTTGAGGACCCCTTTCTCAATCACCACGGTGCGCCGGGAAGGCACGCCCTCGTCGTCGAACGGCGACGTGCCGAACAACCCGGGGATGGTGCCGTCGTCCACCACGGTGAGCTTCTCGCTCGCTACCTTTTCGCCGAGTTTGCCCGCCAGGAACGAGGCCTTCCGATAGACCGCCTCTCCGTGGATGGCTTCGAAAATGTGATCGAGCAGCGAGCGCGCCGTGCGCTGTTCGAAGATCACGGGCACGGTCTGGGTTGCGACTTTGCGGGCGTCCAAACGCCGTAGCGCCCGTTGGGCCGCGCGGCGGCCGACGTCGGCGGCCGGCTCGAGCTTTTCCGCGGAGCGCGCGGCGGTGTACCAGTAATCGCGTTCCATGCGGTCGCCGCTCTTCACCACGGGCACGACGCTCAACGAACAACTGGTTGCGCGATAGCTGCCGGTGAAGCCGCGGGAGTTGGCGAACACGCGCAGGCCGGTGTGGGAGTCGAAGGAAGCGCCTTCGGAGTTGGTGACTCGCTCGTCGTAGGCGAGCGCGGCGTCTTCCGCCTCGCGCGCCTGGGCGATCTTGTAGGCCGTCTCAAGTCGGTCCACCGAATCGCTGTACAGCCCGAGGTCGCCCTCGACGCGCCCCAGCTCATCGGGCTCGGGCAGGCCGGCGTAGGGGTCCTCGGTGGTGATGCGCAGCAGGTCCATGGCCGACCGGACCATTCGTTCGATGCCCTCCGCCGACAGGTCGGACGTGTACGACGAACCGGCGCGTTTGCCGGAGAGCACCCGCAGGCCCGCGCCGCGCGAACCGGCTTCCTTGAGGCTCTCCACTTCCCGCATCCGCATCGCGACCGAGAACTCATCGCCCTCGGAAATGGTGCACTCAGCGTCCGTGGCGCCGGCCGCCAGCGCCTGTCTCACAACCTCGGCGGCCAACTGCTCGTATTCGTGGTTCAACGCGCCGTGCCTCCCACCGTCATGCGATCGATCTTGATCGTCGGAATGCCCACGCCCACGGGCACGCTCTGCCCTTCTTTGCCGCAGATGCCGACGCCTTCGTCGAGCTTGAGATCGTTGCCCACCATGCTCACGTGCTTCAGCGCCTCGGGCCCGTTCCCGATCAGGGTCGCGTCCCGCAGCGGCTGGGTGATCCGGCCGTCTTCGATCACGTAGCTCTCGGAGGCCGAAAACACAAAGTTACCGCTCGTGATGTCCACTTGCCCGCCGCCGAACGTTGCGCAGTAAATGCCCTTCTTCACGCTCCGGATGATCTCCTCGGGCTCGCTCTGCCCGGCCAGCATGAAGGTGTTGGTCATGCGCGGCATGGGGATGTGCTGGTAGCTTTCCCGCCGGCCGCTGCCGGTGGATTGCGATCCGAGAATACGCCCGGACAACTGATCCGTGAGGTAGCCGCGCAACACGCCGTTTTCGATCAGCACATTGCGCCGCGTGGGCACGCCCTCGTCGTCGGTATTGAGAGAACCGCGGCGGTTCGGAATGGTTCCGTCGTCCACCACCGTGCACAGCGGGCTCGCTACTTGCTCGCCCACGCGATTGCTAAACGCCGAAGTGCCCTTGCGGTTGAAGTCGGCCTCCAGGCCGTGGCCCACCGCTTCATGCAGCAGAATGCCCGGCCACCCCGGCCCCAGGACCACCGTCGTTTCCCCGGCCGGCGTCTCCGCGGCTTTCAGTTGCACGATCGCCTGGCGCGTGGCTTCCTTCGCGAAATACTCCGGCGTCTTTTCGTTCAGGAAGAAATCCAGGCTCACGCGTCCGCCTCCGCCGGCGTAACCGCGCTGCGGCGTTCCGCCGTTCTCGCGCGCGAGCACGGAAACGTTCAGCCGCGCCATCGGCTGGCGGTCGAAGCTGAGCCGGCCGTCGCTTGAGGCCACCAGAACCTGCCGCAGGCTATCGCCGTAGGTCGCCTGCACCTGAAACACCCGCGCGTCGGCGGCGCGAGCCGCCTGGTCGGCGCGCCGCACCAGCGCCACGCGGTCCTCGAGGCTGGTATCGATGGGCGCCACAAGCACGGGATAGAGGTCCTGGGTACGAACCGTCTCGAGCCCCGCGACCGTGGTCTGCGACGGCCCGCTGGCGATCAGCGCGGCGGTCCGGGCGGCCTTGCGGATCTTGCCGGGAGAGAGATCGTCGCTGTAGGCGTAGCCGGTCCGTTCGCCGGCGATCACGCGCACGCCCACGCCGAGCGAAACACCCTGGGTGGCGCTCTTCACGATCGACTCATCGACACTGATCGAACTCGTGGCCAGGTATTCGAAGTAGAGGTCGGCGTACTCGCCGCCCGCCGAAAGCGCTTCCGAGAGATACCCTTCCAGATCGCGCTCGGTGAGGCCGAATTTACGCGCGAAGAAGGATTCCTGCAGTCCCATGACTCCAGCGTAGCATCCGGCCTTGGGGCGCCCTTGCGCGAAGACGCCGCTCGCGATTACCGGAACACTTCCCAATCGCCGGGCTCGAGCGTGATTCCGGCGATCAACTCCGATCCCAGGCGCACCATCTCTTCCGGCCCCCCGGCGCGGCGGAGGCGATAGAGCCGGTTCTCCTCCACTGGGAACCACTCGGGGAACTCGTTCAAGCGGACGTAATTCCGATCGAGGTTGAGCACGCGCCGGTGGCGGGCGAAATCGAAGTGCAGGGTGGTGGGGGCGGGCGCGGCGAGGGAGAGAAACAGCCGGTCGCCCTCGCGTACCGCTCCCACCCGCACGCCCGGCTTCCACTCGGCGGGCCGGACGCCCGCGCTCTTCAGATACGCGTGCAGCAAAGCGGTGCGATTGAAGTTGCCTTCGCCATACCAGTCTTCGACGTGGCCATCGTCGCGTTGCATGGAGAGCATGAGCTGGATCTCGGAGTCGATCCACTCCAGCGCCTCGGGCACCGGCTCGCGGTTGTAAAGATAGATAGCGCCCTCGATCGAGTCGGCGTACCCGTCGAACGAACCAAGGCCGGCGATGCGTTCCCGGCGCGAGGGCTCCCAGGCCCAGCGGCGATACTTGGGCAGGTTTCGCAAGACCCGGCGAACCGCGTCGCGGTACTTGCCTTCGCCGGTGCTCTGGTAGAACGTGTACACCGCCCCGTAGACGTAGCCCCAGTTATCGGAGAGTCCTTTGCTCAGCGGGCTCAGCTTCACCGGGTCCACCTCGTTGTAGAGCATCCCGTCTTCGTTCGCGGAGGCCAGGATGCGGTCGAGCATCCGCGAGACGGGCGCGCGGTACCGGCCGCCATCGACCGCGTCGAGCAACACCAGACCCACCACCGCTTCGTTGCCGTGATCGCGTAGCTTGAGTTTCGGGTCCAGGGCCACGTGCTTGTCGAAATCCCAGACCGCGGCGGGCACACCATGGTTTCCGGGCAACACTTCGTTGGCATACGCGTCGCCGATCCGGCGGGCCCAGTCCAGGAACCGCCGGTCGCCGGTCATTGTCCAGAGCCGCGAGAGCACCTGGAGATAATCTCCATTGAGTTCCGCGTCGCGCGCCGGCAGGGGACCGAACTTCGACGGGACGCCGGCACGGGCCATCGCCGCGGCCACCAGGTCCACCAGGCGGTAGAACCAGGGCGTGCGGCCGAGATACTCGGTGATCGTGATGAGGCCGTCCTTGGCATACTCACCCGCGCCGAACAGGCTGGGCGGGCCGAGTTCACCGGAAGCGAAGGTCAGGTTGCCGGGGACGCCGTCCGCGCCGGCGGTGTAGCGAACCTCGTTGCGGAGCATCTCCCGCATGCGGCCCCGATAGAGTGGGCCATCGGTGAGCTCCGCGGTGAGGACGAGGTAGGGATAAAGATCGGCGCCCGAGTTGTGGGGCGTGTAGACGCGCTGGGCCGGTTCCGCCGCGGGTTGGTCGGGCAGCAGCAAGGTCTTCGGATCGGCGTGTTGCATCCAGGCGCGCAAGAGCCGATGCGCCGCCGCCACGTCGCGTTCGAACTCCCGGCCGTTGGCGCGGGCCTTGTCGAACGGCTGTCCGGCGGCGGCGGCGGACAACAGGAGGACGAGCGCAGCGGAGCGCCTCATTCGAGCGGCCGGTACCACATGTTGCGGAACTTCATGGTGGTGTCGGGGGCGTCCTTGAAGCCGGAGTGGTCCTGGAGCAGGATCGGACCCGGGTCGCACATCCCGCGGCGGAACTGCAGCGCCGCGTGATCCTGCACCAGCACGCCGTTCAGGAAGACCGTGACGGTGGCGGGCTCCAACTCCTGCCCGCGGGCGTTGCACCTGGGCGCGCGGAACACAATGTCGTACACGTGCCATTCACCGGGCTTCCGCGCGGCGTTCACGAGCGGCGGGTACTGATCGTAGATGGCGCCCACGGTGCCCATCGCATAGGTTGGGTTCTGGAAGCTGTCCAGGACCTGAATCTCAGTGATCCCCTGCAAGTACACGCCGCTATTGCCTTTCAACTGGCCTTTCTGATTCGGCATGTGGGGGATCAGGAATTCCAGGTGGATCTGGGCGCTGCGGAACTTCTCCTTGGATACGGCGTCGCCCGCGCCCGTGCGGCAGGTCAACTCGTCTCCGCTCGTGACGCAGCCGGTGGGCGAACCATCGGGCCTGGTCCATTCCGTCAGCCGCACGGCATCGGAGGGCGGCGCTGCGCCGATGGTGGGCGTCACCACTCTGGGTTCGGGCAGTTCCTGCCGCTGGCCCTCAGCCAGGCGGGGCGGAATGGGAATCGTGACATTCCCCGTGGCCGCCCATTCGGCGCCCCGCGTGAACGTAGTCACGAAGGTGGGAGTCTTCACCGCCGGCCCATCGTGGCCGAGAGCGGTGGCGAAGACGCGCCCTTCGCCGTACTTGAGGGTCCAGAGCATGGGCTGATGGAGGCCGTCGCCGGGGCGCGGCTGCTTGTCGTTGGGATTCGTATAGAGCTTGTGGTCGTCCCAGGCGGTGGCCAGCACCTGGTAGCTCCCCTCGGGCTGCCAGCGGAGGTTGGCGTAGAGCTCATCGTGGTACTGCCGCAATTTCGCGCGGAGGCCTTTGGTGATGGGGTGTTCGCGGTCCTTGATCTCCACGGTGAAATCGTGCTGCGGGGAATGGTGGCCGTTGTTCGGACGCCAGTTGCCGCCGGACATCTTTTCGTATTCGGTCCAACCGTCGAAGGCGGCGGTGGAGAAGTGGTACATCACGAGTCCCTTGCCGCCGCGGACAAACTCCGTGAGAGCGGTCTTCGCGCGATCGCTCCACTGCAGATCGGGAGAGCGGGCGTCGAAGTAGTTGAGGACCACGAGGTCGTATCCGGCGAGCGTTTCGGAGCCGCCGCCGCGGTAATCCTCCGTCACGCGGACATCGAAGCGGCCCGTGTCTTCGAGGGCTTTGCGGAGAAGCGGCGAGACGGTTCTCCAGTCATGTCCGGTGAGCAGGCCACCCGTGATGAGCAGCGTCTTGATCTTCGGAGCGGCGGCGGGCGTGGGGGCCTGAGCAAGAGCGGCGGCCGCGAGCGTGGCGAGCAGGGCGAGGACTCTCATCTGGGCACAAAACCTCGCCACTATTCTATGCCCCGTGAAAGAGCCGGACCGTCGTGGCGTATGACCGGCTGGCCTTTGGCCGTTCTGACCGGCGCTCTCGGCGCGCTTGAGTCAAGCCTCTTGCAGACGGCTCTGCGCTGCAACGGCGCTAACCGGAAGGTCGTCGCGAAGGCACGAACACAGTCAGTCCATGCGAAGCGCCGTCACGGGGGCAACCCCCGATGCCCGCAGCGCGGGGAGCAATGCTGCGCTCAGCCCGCCGCCGGCAAGCAGCAGTGCTACCGCTAACAGGATCGCGGTGTCGTAGGGCTTGATCCCATAGAGAAGAGCCGCCGTCGCCGATCCGGCCGCGATCACCAGGAACCCACCAAGCAGTATGCCCACCATCATGGCGCCAGCTATTTCCCGCAGCACCAGCCTTACAATTCCCGTTCGAGTGGCCCCCAGCGCAATGCGAACGCCGAACTCGCGATGCCGGCGCGAAACGATATAAGCCGTCACGCCGAACACGCCAGTCAACGCCAGCATCCCGCCCAGCAGACCGAACCCTCCGAATAGCACCGCCATCAGCTTTTCGCGAAGAATGGATTCCTGAAGCTGTGTTTCCAGGACGCTAAAGCGCATAAAGAGCCCTTGGTCGAAGCCAGCGACCGTTTGCTTCACAGACGGAATCAGGCGCCCGGGATCGCTGGATGTACGGAGAAGGAACCGAAGCGTCGTTCGCGGTCTCTGCTCCTGACTCGCGGCCAGGTAAACGATGGGGGTGAAGCTCTCGCCCAGCGTCCGGTACTTTGAGTCGCCCACCACGCCAACGATCTCTACAGGCGGCTCCGGGCCGCCCAACCAGATGGTCTTTCCGAGCGAATCCTTGCCGTCAAACAGAGCCCGTACCAGCGCCTGATTGACGACCGCGACCGGAGTGCTGGTCGGCCGGTCATCTTTGTTGAAATCCCGTCCGGCCAGCATCGGCACCTTCATCGTGCGGAAATAGCCTTCGCTCACCGAAGTGAGGTTGGCCGCCTTCGGCGGGTCAGACCTGTTGGCGTAGACACTTCGATCCCAGGATGATCCGCCGATCGGAATAACGTAGCTGCGGGCACTCGTCACCACGCCGGGAATCGCGGCAACCCTCTCGTGCAGGTCTGCAATCGCAGCCGCCCGGCGTTCGGGCGGGTATGTTCTGCCGTTCAGGAACACGTGCGCCACCAGAATGCCCTCCGGGTCGAAGCCGGGGCTGGCCGTCATCAGATTTCGGAAGCTGCTCGAAAACAGCAGCGCCGCCGTCAGCAGAACCATGGAGAAGGCGGCTTGAGTACCCAAGAGAACGCGCCGGAACACAAATGTTTCGCGGTTGGCGGAGCTTCCTCTCGCTTCGGCACGGCCGGCGCGGAGCGCGGGCGCGACGCCAAAGAGCAGTGTAGCCACCACGGCGGCAGCAATTGCCGTTGCCATGACCCTCCAGTCCCGATCGAGCGTGAGATACAGCGGGTCGCGAGCTGTACTAAGAATGCTGAGTAGCGCGCGGCCGAGGAGGGGCGCGGCCAGAGCGCCGAGCACTGCTCCCGGGACGGCGAGCAGAAGGCTCTCCACCAGCACTTGCCGCATCAGCCGCGAACGTGATGCACCCAACGAGCGCCGCACCGCGAACTCGTGCTCACGGGCGGACGCTCGGGCGAGCATCATGTTGGCGAGATTCGTACAAGCCAGCAGCAGCACCAGCGCCACTACGCCAACGAGAAGTGTGAGTGGGCGCGAGAGATCCTCGCGAAACTCGGATTGGCCGGCCGCGCCCGGTATCACGTCCAATTGGAGTTGTCTGTAAGAAGCATGCGACGCGGGATCATCTGGGGGCACCGTTGCGTCAAAGATCGATGCGGAAACCGAGCGCAGTTGCCCCCGCGCCGCGTCCTCTCCGATCCCCGGCTTCAGCCTGGCCATCACAGAAAGGAAAAAGAACCTGCGGTCTCGCGTCATGTCCTCGGGAGCTGCGCAGATCGGGACCGCAACATCGAAGCGTCGACCGACCTCTACGCCGAAGAACTCTGGAGGAGTCACGCCGAGGATCGGCATGCTCCGCCCTTCGATAGGTAGCTTGCGCGAGAGGACTTGCGCATCTCCGCCGAACTCCCGCTGCCAGAACGCATGGCTGAGGACAACTCCCACCTGTCCGCAGCCGGGCTTGTCGTCCTCAGGCGTCAGCAGACGTCCCAAGTACGGCCGGACACCCAGCATCGGAAAGAAACTTCCAGAGACCCACAAACCGTCAACATTTCTCAGCTCGCCGGCGGCCGCGAGATTGATGGGCGTGTCCCCATAGGCCAGCAACCCGCCGAATGGCCGCTGTTCTCGCCGCAAAGCATCCCAAAGCGCGTAGCTGAAATGACCGTTGCGGCCACGAAAACTGCCGCTGTGCCCTTCGCCGCGGATGCGGACGATCATCAGTTCATCGGGCCGCTCAACGGGCAGCGATCGCAGAAGCACAGCCTCGAACAGTTGGAACATCGCGGTATTGGCGCCGATACCCATCACCAGCGACAGAACAGCCGTCGCGGCAAATCCCGGCGACTTTCGGAGCAAACGCAGCGAGAAAACCGAGTCGCGGAAAAGATCCTCAAGGAAGGTAACTCGACGCATGTCCCGGCATTCCTCCTTCAACACCTCGCTCGGACCAAACTGCCTCAACGCTTCCCGGCGAGCGTCGGCGGCGCTCAGCCCACTCGCGGCGAGTTCGCGCGTGAGCTGATCCAGGTGAATTTCAAACTCGCGCGCCAAATCCTGTTCCTGCGACTCGCGCCGGAGAATCGAACGGAGCCGCTTGCGCAGCAGTGTTAGCCAACGCATCCCCTCATGCCTCCCGAATGACCAGTTGCACGGCAGAGGAAAGGCGCTTCCAACTCTCTAACTCGCGCTCAAGCTGCTTTCGGCCCGCCTTCGTCAGCGAATAGATCTTGGCCGGACGTCCGAGATCGGAGTCGCGCCATTCCGCCTCGATCCAACCTTGCTGCTCAAGCCGATGAAGCGCGGGGTAGAGCGAGCCCTGGCCGACGGAAAGCACGTCGCCGGATACCGCGAGGATTCGTTTGGCAATCGCCCATCCGTGCAGCGGTTCACGCGCAATGGTGCGAAGAATGAGCAGGTCCAGAGTTCCTTGCAACAGATCGGACGGCTTGGGCATGGACACCTCGACTATCGACAACATACCTCGACTATCGACAAAAGTCAAGGGTTGAGCAAAGCGTGATCCGTGGTCAAAGAGAATCCTGCCTTTCGCTTCAACCTACTGGCTCCGTTTCAGCCTCAAGGAATCAGCCGTCGATGGCAAGGCAACCACGAGGCAGTACGACATTCTCGTCCAGAGCAAATCCCGCGCTACAATCAACGCCTCTCGACGCATCCCCTATCACACGAGTTCGAGGGCCGAGCCCGCGCCTCCATTCGGCTATCTTCCGGTAGTCCATTCACGACAGCTTTCCACGACCGCATTGGTTGAGATCGGGCGGGAGCAGCAGTTGGCCCGCCTGGACGACGCTTCGAGCAACAACCGGCTCGAAATATCCGTCTCGGTCGAGCGATTGACCTCGCCGACAAATGCCCCAAGGTAGTGCTTCTCAGAGCCGTGAGGAAACTCCGCATTCCGAATGCCGGTCGCGAGCACCTCGGTCACGGTTAGTCGCAAAGGAAACCGCGAACTGCGTGACAGAATGGTGGCGCGCTCAAGCGGCGGTCGTGATCTCGACCTCGCCAGCCAAGGAGCATGGCACCGGGATGGGGTCGCCAAACTGACGCAACGTCTCTAGATGGCCCTGGATCGCCTCGCGGATGTTGAGCCGAGTTTCTTCCAACGTGCGGCCCGTGGTCATACAACCCGGCAGATCCGGCACATACGCGGCCCAGTTCGCTTGGGCCTGCTCGAAAATCACCGCGTACTTGACGTTCATCTCTTCTCCTCCACTCCAGCCGACCTGAGGATTGCCTTCAGCGTTCCGACCGGAATGTCGTCGCCTGGACTGCCGGGTACGGTCACAACATGGGGCTTCGCCGAATGCTTGAAGTGGCGATGGCTGCCAGTGGTTCTCACGTGTTTCCAACCGTCGGATTCGATCAATCGGATCAAGTCACGAACCTTCACTGCTACAAGTTTACAGCCAAGCAGACCGGATAGCCCCCGTAAAGTCGCCCAGCGTAGAGACTCCTAACCCCTGATGACGCGAGCCGGACCTTTGCGCGACGCACGATGACGGGACACGACCTGGCCTCTGATGGGGCACGACCTGGCCTCCGATGCGCCTGCCTTCGGCGCCCGGACCTTGTTCGCGCCGAATAGCCCGCACGCCTCGCCCACCGCGGCGCGCACGGTTTCCTTTTCTCCGCCGCTGACCGATGATACAGGGATGCAGAGAGTGTGCTTTCTTCTCCAGGTGAAGCCCGACCGGCTGGACGAGTACAAGGAGCGCCACAAGAGCGTTTGGCCTGAGATGCAGCAGGCGCTGCGCGAGACGGGCTGGGGCAACTACACGCTGTTCCTGCGGGACGACGGGCTGCTGGTGGGCTACCTGGAAACGCCGGACTTCGACGCGGCGTTGCGCGGCATGGCGGCGCAGGAAGTGAACGGGCGCTGGCAGCGCGAGATGGCGGGCTTCTTTGTGGACCCGGCGGGGCGCAAGGCCGACGAGCAGATGCGGCCGCTCGAGGAAGTGTTCCACCTGGACTGAGCACGGGACTGAGCACGACGGAGACGACTGCGCACGACGGTGGACAGCCCCTCCGCCCTGCGGTATTCTGAGAATTGGCCTGAGAACGTTCGTGCCCCCCGGCTGCGGTCGTTTCTTGTTCCTGGACAGGTGGCCGAGTGGTTAATGGCAGCAGACTGTAAATCTGCCGCTCCTTGCGAGCTACGGAGGTTCGAATCCTCCCCTGTCCACCAGTCACTTTCCCTCGGGCCGTTGTAGCTCAGTTGGTAGAGCGCGTCCTTGGTAAGGACGAGGTCACCGGTTCAATCCCGGTCAACGGCTCCATCGCCTTCCCGGCTCTCCCTCCCGCCTCCATTTGCTGAGCGTGTCACGCTATCCCCCTGCGCACCGGCGCGCGGCGAGATGGGCCGTCAGCCCGGAGGCGGCGCACCGGGCCTGCGCTTGCGCGGCGAGATGCGCTTCACCTCGGTGGAATGCGCGTGCGTTCCGGGTCCCAGAGTGGATTGTGCGGCGGCTTGGCGGAGCAGCACCCGCCATTCCGGGCGGGCGAGGTCCTCGGGCGAGCGCATCTTGATGTGGCGGACGTTGCGTCCGGCGCCTTCCAGCACGCCCGCGGGATCGTCGAGCTGGGCGCCGAAGTTGTAGCCAAGGTTGACGTGCCTGGCGTACACGGCAACGTGGCAGACACCTTCCTGATACCGGCTGTTGGGACCGTACCCGATGGCCACCGCGTTGTAGGCGTCGTAGACGTACTCACAACACGGAGGCAGCTCGGCGAGCACGGCGGCGCGGACCGCGAGCGCGAGTTCGCGGGTCGCGGGCGCGTAAGGCTCTAAAAAACCAAGGAGTTCGCGCGACGGAGGCGGACTCGCGGCGGGGTTCTTTTTCGCGGCCACTCGCCGATGATACCTGGCGGCGATACATGGCGGCGACACAGGGCGGCGAACCCCCTTTTCATCCCGGGCGCGGCCTGATATGATCCATTCCGGCTCAAAGAGAGCTGAATATCTATATCTTTGCTTCGGGAGATCTATTCAAACACTATGTGGAAAGCAGTAGCCCTGTTGCTATCGCTGGTCTGCGCCCTTTCGGGTCAGACCATTTCCAGCTCGCTGCGCGGCGTTGTGGTGGACGCCAGCGGCGCTGCTGTCCCAGGCGCCACCTGTTCGCTGACGAACGCGGCCACCGGCGCGGAGACCTCGGTCACCGCCGACGCGGTGGGCAACTGCGTTTTCTCGAACGTCCTGCCCGGGGCGTACAACCTCACGGTCAAGATGACCGGGTTCAAGACGCTGACGGGCAAAAACATTCAAGTGACAGCCAACCAGAACCGCACGCTCGGGCAATTGCAGCTCGAAGTGGGCGGGGTGGCGGAATCGATCGAAGTCACCGGTGAGGTGTCACAGATCAACCTGGCGTCCGCCGAGAAGTCGGGGACGATCAACGTAGTTCAGTTGCAGAACATCGCGGTGAAGGGGCGCGACTTCTTCGCGTTGCTGAACACCGTTCCGGGCGTGGTGGACAACTTCTCGCAGCGGCGCGAGACGAGTTCGCCGGACGCCATCCGCGGAACGTTCATCAACGGCCAGCGGGAGAACCAGAAGAACCTGGCGGTGGACGGGATCACGAATCTGGACACGGGTTCGAACTCGACCATTCACTTCCAGCCGAACATGGACGCGATCGCCGAGATCAAAGTGCTCACCTCGAACTACCAGGCTGAGTTCGGGCGCAACGGCGGCGGCGTGATCACCGTCGTCACCAAGGGCGGCGGCAAGGACTTCCATGGCACCGGGTATTGGCAGTACCGGCATGAATCCTTGAACGCCAACACCTTCTTCAACAACCGTGAGAGCCGGCAGAAGAACCCCTACCGGTATCGGATCAACGGCTTCTCCATCGGCGGGCCGATCTACATTCCGAAGACCTTCAACACGAACAAGGACAAGCTGTTCTTCTTCTTCAGCCAGGAGTATGTGGGCATGAAGCGCGACTACGGCGTGCGGTACGCGAACACGCCCACGGCGCTCGAGCGGGAAGGGAACTTTTCGAACAGCCGCAACAGCGACGGCTCGCTGATCCCGATCAAGGACCCGACGACGGGCCAGAACTTCCCCGGGAACATCATTCCGAAGGACCGGTTCAACGCCATCGGAGGGAAGATCCTGAACTTCTTCCCGCTGCCGAACTGGGTGGATCCGGATCCGAAGGAGCTCTACAACCGCAACTACCGGAGCCAGCTTTCCAGCAGCTATCCGAAGCGCCAGGATATGTTCCGCGTCGATTACAACCTGGGCTCGTCCACGCAGTTCTACTATCGCTACATCAAGGACAAGGACGAGCAGGATACGCCGTGGGGCCTCTGGGTGAATGGCAACCTGAACTACGACCTGACGCCGACCGTGTTCGGCCAGCCGGGCAAGGGCCACAACTTCCACATGAGCCACATGTTCTCGCCCACGCTGGTGAACGAAGTGATTTTCGGCAAGAGCCGGAACAACCTCTACTTCTATCCGAGGGATCCTTCGAAACTGGACCGCGGTCTGATCGGCAACCCGCCGCAGTGGTACCAGGACAAGGGCACGGGCGTGACGTATGTGGACAGCGTGAATTACATCCCGAACCTCACCTTCGGCGGCAACCCGAACCCGATCACGGCGCACTTCGGGAACATCCCGTATGAGAACTACAACAACATCTGGAGCTTCGTGGACAACATCAGCAAGGTGTGGAAATCACACACCATCAAGGCCGGTGTGTACATCGAGCGAACCCAGAAATACCAGGTAGGCGGGGGCAACTGGCGCGGCGATTTCAACTTCGGCCGCAACGCGAACAACCCGCTGGACGCCAACCACGGTTTCGCCAACGCGCTGCTCGGCAACTTCAACACCTATTCGGAAGCCACCGCGCGCGTGAACGGCGATTGGTGGTTCTGGAACGTCGAGACCTTTATCCAAGACAACTGGCGGGTGAGCCGCAAGCTGACGCTGGACATCGGCGTGCGCTTCTACCGCCTGGCGCCGCAGACCGACCGCAACAGCACCATCGCGAGCTTCGATCCGTTCGCTTTCAACATCCGCAGCGCGCCGACGCTCTACATGCCGATTCGCGACTCGGCGAACCGGCGCGTGGCGGTGAACCCACTGACCGGCCAGTTGGCGCCTGCGCCGCTGATCGGGCTCTTTGTGCCGGGCAGCGGTAACGTCGCCAACGGCGCGTTCGTGGGCGGCGAAGGCGGCTATCCGAAGGGCCTCTATTCGGTGCCCTTCCTCGACTACGGACCGCGCGTGGGCTTCGCCTACGACGTGTTCGGCAACGGGAAGACCGCAATCCGGGGCGGCTTCGGCATGTTCAAGGACCGGATGCAGGGCAACCCGACCATGGACACCAACGGGAATCCGCCGGTGACCTTCCGGCCCACCTTGAACTTCGACAACCTGAACACCTACGCGAGCGTTCCCGGCGCGACCGGCCCGACTGGCATCAACATGCTCTTCGCCGAGCAAGCGCTCTCCACCACCATGAACTTCAGCCTGGGCATCCAGCAGCAGATTCGCGATTGGGCGTTCGACGCCTCCTACGTGGGCGGCCTTTCCCGCCACCTGCTGGCCAGCAAGAACATCAATCCGATTCCGATGTTCGCGCGCTTCGTGGACCGCAATCCGCAGAACGCCGACCCGAGCAGCCCGGCCTCGCCGCTGCCGGACAACTTCCTGCGGCCCTATCGCGGATGGGCGGACATCAACTACCGCACCAACGGGTACTCGTCGAACTACCATTCGGCGCAGTTCTCGGTGAACAAACGCTACTCGAGCGGGCTGCAGGTGGGCGTTGCCTACACCTTCTCGAAGACGCTTGGCGTAGCGGACGGCGACACGTCCGGCCTTAGCCCCTACTTCAACGTTCGCAGCCGGAACTACGGGCGGCTGGGCTTCGACCGGCCCCACGTTTTCGTGGCCAACTACGTCTATGACACGCCGAAGATCGCGAATCGCATCTCGAGCTTCAAGCCGCTCGGCTGGGTGCTCGATAACTGGCAACTCTCGGGCATGACGACGCTGCAGAGCGGCGGTCCGTTCACGCCGGGCTTCGGCCTGCAATCCGCCGAAGAGTGGACCGGTTCGGCGGAAGGCGCGCGCGTGGATATCGTGGGCGATCCGAAGCTGCCGTCAAGCGAACGCACCTTCGACCGCTGGTTCAACACCTCCGCCATCCGGATGCCCGCCAAGGGTACCTTCGGAACGGCGGGCGTGAACGTGATGCGGAACCCCGGCATCAACAACTGGGATCTCTCCATCACCAAGCGCATTCCGCTGGGCTCCGAACAGCGCTGGATGCAGTTCCGCACGGAGCTATTCAACGCCTGGAACCACACCCAGTACTCGAGCATCAGCACCGGAACCACCTTCGAGAACAAGACGGGTGACCAGAAGAGCCCCACGTTCGGGCGCATCAGCGGCACCCGCGACCCCCGCATCATCCAGTTGTCGTTGAAGCTCTACTTCTGACGCTGGATCCATTCCGCGGCCGTCCCTCACCCCCAGGGACGGCCGCGGGAATCTTCAGAAGCGCACCGCCGCCGGCGCGCCCTTGTAAACCAGTTCCTTCTCCACGCCCTCCGGCAGCAGGCGGACCCGGAACGTGCGCTCCGGGCCGGGCCGGGCGCCCGCGGCCGGCTCCACGCGCAGCCGCCGCGCGCGGTCGTCCCAGGTGAAGCGCGTGCGAGTTCCCTGCCCCTTCAGGTACTCCTGCGAAACCCCGTCGTCTTCATAAAGGACAAAACGGCCATCCGCGCCCCGGTAGATCCGGATGGTGGTTGGTCCGGTCACCGCCTGGCCCGTATACTGCCGCACGGGGTCGAGCGGAATGATGGCGCCGGCGCGGGCGTAGAGGGGCAGCGTGGAAAGCTCAACCTTGCGCTGGATCGCCCGGCCGCCCGCCTGGAATTCTCCGGTCCACCAATCGTACCAACCGCCCTCCGGCAGATAGACGCTTCGTGAAGTTACTCCCTTCTCAACCACCGGCGCCACCAGGATCTCCCGCCCCCAGAGATACTGATCGCCGTGCTGTGCCGCCTCCTGGTCGTTCTGGTAATGCAGCCACAGCGGGCGCATCATCGGAAGGCCGGTGTCGTGAGACTCGCGCGCCAGCGTGTAATTGTATGGGAGTAACTGGTACCGGAGATTCAAGTAATCCCGGCAGATGGGCTCAACGGCCGCGTTTCGCAGTTCCGAAGGGTCCGGACTCTCTTTCTCCTCAACCGGCCCGAGTTCGCCCGTGTTCCAGCCCCACGGCAGGCGCAGGTGCCACGTGCGGCCATGACCGCGGAACGACGAAGTAAATGCCGAGAACTGAAACCATCGAACGTATAACTCGCCGGTAAGTTCTTTCTTCGGGATAAACCCGCCCACGTCGGAGCCCCAGAACGGAGTCAGGCTCACGGAGTGGTTTAGGCCGACCGGAACGTGCGCGGCCAGCGTCTCCCAGCGGCTCTCGGGGTCGCCCGACCAGATCCAGCCGCCGTAGCGCGCAACTCCGGCATAGCCGGTACGGTGCAGCGCCCACGGGCGCAGATTGGGACGATCCGCCAGCGGGCCCTCGTAATACGCACGATGGCGGGCGATCCGGTTTTCCTGCGGCAGCTCGTCGCCGTCATCGGGCCACCAGGCATCCGCTCCTTCGGCCTGGGCCATCCGGTGGCGATTCCAGTAATTGCGAATGTGGTTGGGATGATCGGAAGCCTCCGCGATCGACTCCCCGTGAAGATCCCGCGGAGCGCGATTCACGTGCAGGATCACTTTCAGGTTGAGTTCGTGCAGGCGGGAGAGGATCTCTTTCGGCTGGTCGAACGTGGCCGGGTTGAACTCAATCGAACCGTGGCCCTGGTTCCAACCTGCCGGGCAGTAACCGGTGCCTAAGTAGATCACCGCGTCGCACGGCAGGTTTTTCTCGCGAAAGGTACGCGCCACACCCAGCACTTCCCCGGGGCCGGCCAGCGTCCGGTGGGACTGCATGTAGCCGAGAACCCACTTGGGCGGCATCGGCGCACGCCCGGTTAACGCCGTGTAATCGCCCAGCATGCCCGCCGGATCGCCGGCGAACAGAAAGACGCGCACCGGCCGCGCCGCCGGATCGTCGCCGCCATGGTAGGTTCCCTGCGATGGATCCTTGAGGTCGAACTCGCCCTTCTGTCCCGGAAGTCCCGCCAGAAAGAGACCCCAGCCCGCGGGGCTGACCACAAACGGGATTGAGATCCGGGAGCCGTAAACCGGCCGGTTCGCAGCTCCCCATCCGTCGGACATGGGGTAAACGCGGCCGCGCCGATCGTAGCCGGCCGCACCTTCGCCGAGGCCGAAAACGGCGGCTCCGGTACGGAACGTCAGCGTTGGCGCCGTTTCGCTCCAAACCAACTCCTGCACGAGCCGGCCGTCCCTCCGGCGCGTGACGGTCACCGAAAACGGCGCCGCCTGCAGCCGGTAGCGGTACGCGCCGGCGTTGAAAGCAGCCGGCCGCGGCAGTTCGCTGCCCTTCCAGAGAAGCGTGCTTCGGTAGGCCGTCAACTGGCTGGTCTTCGAGGGGTCTCCCAGGCGAACCTCGATCCCTCCGCCGCCCACCTTGGCCAGAGTCACTTCGTACGGCTGCCCGGCATGCCGGATGGGAGCGGCTTCCGCCGCGACGGAAGCCAGGAGCCAGAACAGCAGGATTGGTTTTCTCATGTCAGAAACGGACCTGCAGGCTCGCCTGGTATTCGCGCGGCGACTGCGCCGAAGTGGACCGCCCGAAGTTGATGTTGATCAGGTCGGACACCGGCGCGTTGAGGTTGACGTTGTTCAAGCTGTTGAAGGCTTCCAGACGAAGCATGGCGCCGATGCGCTCGGTGATCTGGAAGTTCTTGCCGAGCGCCAGATCGAGGCGAATGAACGCCGGGCCGCGGAACGTATTGCGCCCCAGGTTGCCGAGCGTCCCGGAAGCCGGAAGCGAGAAGGCCGACGCGGCGAAGATGCCGCTGAGCAGTTCCTGGCGCGTGTATTCCTTCCGCTTCAGCGAGTCCGACGGCGCGTTCGGGCGGTCCGCGTTGGTGCCGTCTCCGTTGAAGTCCCCGCGCGGCCACGGGGCGGTAGAGGTAACCGTGAACGGGAAGCCTTTTTCGATCACCGTGTAACCGGAAAGTTGCCAGCCGCCAAGTAACTTACAGGCCACGCCCGGGCACTTACGCAGCCAGGGAAGCTCATACAAACCAACCATCGCCAGCCGCTGCGGGATATCGAACGAAGCGAGCGAGCGATCCAGCCGGCGGTTGCCGATCTCCTGGTAGGACGTGTCGGCCTGCGCCGTTTCGGCGTCGGTGATTACCTTGCCGTAAGTGAACGAGCCCTGAAGCGTGAGCCCTTTCGCGAACGGCCGGCGCAGTGAGATCGTGCCGCCGTGATAGATCGAGTTCGAGGCGGACTGGCTCGAGCGGATGGACGAGAAGCTCGGATTCAACCCGTCGAAGCGATTGTCGACCAGGTCGCCGGTGTAGCGATTGATGTTGGCGACGTTGATCAGGTGATGGGCGCCGGTGCCCAGGTAACTGACCTCGAGGACCGTGCGGCCGGGCAGAGCGCGCTGGATGCCGAAGAACCAGTCGTGCGCGGTCGGATTACGAAAACCGGGATCGACGGCCACCACGGAGACGCGCGCGCCGCGAATGCCGTTTCTCGGGTCCAGACCCAGGGCCAGCGACGGATCGAGCGGAAAACCCAGATAGGGCTGCGAGGTATCGCCCAGCCGGTAGGTGAAGCTGGTGCCGAACAACAGGCCTACGTTGGCGACGGCGCGCAGCGGGGGGTTGTCGCGATAGAGGCCGGGGACCACCGTGGCCAGGCGGTCGAACGACATCCCGTATCCGCCGCGAACCACGGTGCGCCCGTTGCCGCCGAGGTCCCAGGAAAACCCGAGTCGGGGGCCGAAGTTCATGTTGTCGGCGGGCCACATCTTGACGACGACGTCCACCTTTCCCGCCGCGACACCCCCGGTGAAACTGCTGCCCGGCGCCCACTGGAATGTGCGCAGGCGATCGGTGGCGTCGGTGATCGGCCCATAATATTCGTAACGCAGGCCGATGTTCAGGGTGAAGTTACGGCGGAGTTTCCAGTCGTCCTGCACGAAGAGGCCGCCTTCCCACATGCGAATGGCGCAGTCGGTGGCCGAGGGCTCGCCGGTTCGCGGGTCGACGCTGCGCGTCATCTGGATCGGTTCGTCGTCGGCGAAGTCGAGAATACTCGC
The DNA here is from genome assembly GCA_031969915.1 of Bryobacteraceae bacterium. Classification (GTDB taxonomy): domain Bacteria; phylum Acidobacteriota; class Terriglobia; order Bryobacterales; family Bryobacteraceae; genus DALYJJ01. The sequence continues at coordinate 26,123 of DALYJJ010000033.1, forward strand.
GAAATTGTAGATCGGAATGAAGGCGGCCGTATTGCGCAGGTTATTGTGCATGCGCCGGAGCTCGCCGCCGGCGCGCAGATTGTGTTTGCCGCGCGTCCAGGAGAGCGTGTTCTTGATGTTATAGTTTGTCTGGAACCAACCGCCCGGAAACACATTGACATCCTGGAACCCGGTGCTCCCGGTGATATTCAACTGCGGTATGTTCTGGTTTTTCGGAACCGCGGGAACACCGGCTAGGCGCATCACTCCGGCGCGAAACTCATTCAGCAGCGCGGGGGTGAAGATATGCGTGTGATTGATGTTGCCGAAATAGGCGGTGTCGTCCTGGGGGCGAACGAATTGCGGGCGCAAGCCGGTGTTCTGCGCCACGCCCTTGGTCCGGTAGAGATTGCCGTAGAGACGGTCCTTGCCGGGGCGCAGTTCGTGATCGATGCGAACGTTGAACTGGTCTCCGTTCCGTGACGCGTCCGGAACGAATGAAACGCTCCCCAGATCCGGAATCCCGTCCGGCACGTTGCTCCAGCGGTTCACCCCGGCCTGCGGACTTCCGATGTCGCGAAAGTTGAACGTCGGATCGGCGATCGGGCGGAAGTCGTTCAGGATCTTGGCCGCGATCGAATTGGGACGGGTCCGCGCGACGAAGTCGCGGAACTGCGGCGTCTCCACGGTGGAGATGCTCGCCCGCGCGCCCGAACGGCGCAGGCCCTCATAGGAATGGAAGAAGAACGTGCGGTTCTTCACCAAGGGCCCGCCCACCGAGTAACCGAACTGGTGGGACCGGAAGACCGGAACCGCCGCCTCAAACATGTTCCGCGAGGAGAGCGTGTTGTTCTGGAAGTACTCCGACACGGTCCCGTGGAATTCGTTGGTTCCGGATTTCGTCAACACCTGCACCTGCGCCCCGCTATTCCGCCCGTCCTCGGCAGAGAAGTTATGCGAGACCACGCGGACTTCGGCCACCGAGTCGATGCTCGGGGTCAGATTGACCGTCCCGCCGCGCGACACGGAGTTAATGCTCGTGTCGTCCACGGTGTAGTAGTTCGCCTCCGACCGCTGGCCGGCGGCGCGCACGGCGGGCGCGGGCTCACCGGCGTAGACGTCACTGCCGAACGCCCGCCCCGTGACGCCCGGCTGAAGCGCCAGCAGATTGTAAATGTTGCGGCCGGGCGCCGGGAGGTTGCGGATTTCGCTCGTCGAGAGGGTTCCCGAGATCCGGCTCTTCTCCGTCTCCAGCACCGCGCCCTCGCCGGTGATCGTCACTTTCTCGACGATGTTGCCGACATCCAGCACGAAGTCCACCTTGCGCAACTCATCGATCCCGATGGTGACTCCCTTCTGCTCCGCGCTGGTGAACCCCTGGGCTTCGATCACGACATCGTACGTTCCGGGGCTCAGGCTTGGCACGCGAAACGTGCCCGCCTCGTTGGCCGTCACCTCGCGCGAGATGCCCGTAGCCGTGTTCGTGACGCGAATCCGGGCCGACGGAATGATCGCGTTGGTCTTATCGAGGACCGTACCCTGGATGCCGCTTCCGAACTGGGCCAGCAGCAGCGGGCCGGCGAGAATCGCGCTCAGGGCGATCTTGGCGATGCGCAACATGGAGAACCTCCTGGTTCCTGATCATCGGGCTGGGGCTTCCGTCAAAGCCGGCTCCGCGGCTGCGTCGAGACGGCGCACCTCGGGGATGGCGAGAAGAATGACGCCGAAGGCAAGCAGGTGCAGGCTGCTCACCATCATGAAAATGTGTTTGTACGTGAGACCGTGGTCGAGCAGGTAGCCGGCGGCGAGCCCAAACAGCACCCCGCCGATCGCTCCGCCGAAGCCTTCCAGGCCCGCCACCGAACCGACGTTCTTCGGCGCGAACATGTCGGCCGGCAGCGTCATCATCAGCGTGGACCAACTCTGCTGCCCAAAGAACGCGAGACTGAAGAGCACGATGGCGAGTTCCACCGGCGTGTAGGAGACGAAAAAGACCCAGGGCATCAAGGCCGCGCTCAAACCAAGGGCCAGCTTGCGGGAAGCGTTCAAGGAATGGCCGCGCGCGAGCAGCCGGCTGGAAAGCGAGCCGCCCACCAGACACCCGACACCGGAAGCCGCGTACGGAATCCAGGCGAAATAGCCCACTTGCTTGATGTCGAAACCGCGCGCGTCATAGAGGTACTTGGGCAGCCAGAAAAGATAGAAATACCAGGCCGCATCGCTGAGTAACTTGCCGATGAGCAGACCCCAGACCTGCCTGTATCCCAGCAGGCGAAACCACGGCACGGCCGGCTCCGCGCTCCTTGCGCGGTGCAGAACTTCGGCGATTTCACGGCGTTCTTCGCCTCCCAGGCGCGGATGCGCGGCCGGCGGGTAGTAGGCGCGAAACCACCACAGCGTCCAGAACAGGCCGAGCAGGCCTGAAAGATAGAACACCCAGCGCCAATCCAACACGCCGATGACGAGCGCGATCAGCGGCGGCGCGGCCACCGCACCCACGGCCGTCCCCGCGTTGATCATGCCCAGCGCGGTGGAGCGCTCGCGCGCCGGAAACCACTCGGCCACCGCTTTCGTGGCTGCCGGAAAGCCGCCCCCTTCGCCCGCGCCGAGCAAGAACCGGCAAATGCCCAACCCGAGGACGCTGTTCGCCAACCCATGCGCCGCGCAGGCCAGCGACCACGCCGCCATGATCGACAGAAAGCCGAGGCGCGTGCCCATCGCGTCCATCAGCCGCCCGCCGCCGGCGTACATCAATGCGTAGGCGGTGAGAAACGCGGCCTGCAATTGCGAGAACTGCGTGTTGGAGATCGGGATATCCCGCGTGATCGCGGAGATGGCGACGGGGAGAGTCTGACGGTCGAAGTAGCTGACTGCGATGGCCGCGCTGAGCAGGACGGCGATCGACCACCGGACTCGCCCCACAGGTCCTCCTTCGTCGTCAGACAAGTGCGACCCATGGCAGCCCGTGGTGCGCCGCTCGCCGATCTTCAATCTATAGTAATTTCGCCAGCCCCACTGTCAAGCGTTTTTTTCTGGTCATCAGACAACTTCCAGAGTAGAATCGCTTTCGACGGCATGACTCACCGCAAGACAACGGGGCGCGTCACGCTCAGTGAGCAGGTGGCCACCCAACTTGCCAGCATGATCACGGCGGGGCGTTGGCAGCCGGGCGAGAAGCTGCCCGGCGAACTCGAGCTGTGCCGCATTTTGGGGATCGGCCGCTCGACGCTGCGCGAAGCGTTGCGCTCGCTCGCCTTCGTGGGCCTGGTGCAGACCAGCCACGGCGAAGGCACGTTCGTCTCCGGCGGCGCCGAGCACTTGCTCGAGCGGCTGTTGGCGAAAGGCCTGCTTCGGACGGAAAAGGCGATCGCCGATGTGTGCGAGGCGCGCATCGTGTTGGAGACCGAATTGGCGGCGCTCTGCGCGGAACGGATCCGCGAGGACGAGATCAAGGTCCTGCGCGGCCTGATCGCCCGGATGGGCCAGTGCCTTGACCGGAACACCACGGAGTTCAACGAACTCGATCTGCAGTTCCACCTGGAGATTGCGTCGTTCTCGAAGAACCCTGTGCTCGAGAAGGTCATGAACCCGATTCGCGACCTGGTGAGCGAATGGATCGTCAAGTCGCAGGAGCTGCCGGGCCTCCGCGTGAACGCCCACCGGCAGCACCAGGCGATCCTCGAAGCCCTGGCGAACCGCAAGCCGGACCGCGCGCGGAAGGCGATGCGCGAGCATCTGCGGACGTTCCTACGGGCGGTGGCGCTGCTCGAAAAGGTGTCGGCGCTGGGCGCGGTGAAGTTGTAGCCGAGGCTGACGTGAACAATCAGCCAAATCGCTGCTGATGCCGCCGGCAGAGCCGGGCAGGACACCAACACCTCCTACAGCGGTGGACCGATCATCGCGTTCGACGGGAACCAACCGTTCCTGCTCGGAGTCACCGCGAGCGGCGCGCCACCATGTTCGACGGCACAGTTCAATGCCAGCGCCCCGCCGAAGCGCCACAATCTCTTTCAGCACCGAAGGATCTTGTCCGTCGCTTCACCTCGCGGTAGGGTTGGGGCTTAAGCCGCGCCAACCTCAACCTCGATTAGCCGAAACTGCGCGGGGCGCGTGGCCTGGGGCGGCTCGAAGTAGAGTTCCAAAGCTTCCTTGAGATTTGCCAACGCTTCAGCCTCGGTCTCACCTTGGCTCGCGACATCCAACTCAAGGCACTGAGCGACGTACCAGTCGCCCTCGCGCCAAACGCTCGCCGAAAATGGACGCTTCATGGCTTCATTCTGTCACTGAATTGGCTTCGGGCAATCTGGGCTGCGATCAGTCGCGTTTGCGCCCGGAGTCTGGAACCGAGGGCACTCTGTACCAGCGGACCGGCGGTTGATCGTGATCTAGGCTGAAGTTGTGCCAGAAACGGACATCTCGCCTCGGAGCGCGAAACGGCGTACCTCTTGAAATCGGAGCCGATGAAGCGGCGCTTGGAGGCCTCGCTCGAACGGCGGAGCGGCATCGCCCTTGATGACGCGATCGCGAACCTTGGCTTGTGAGAAGCATCGAGTTCGACGCTTCGGCGTTCGAGGACCTGGTGTGGTGGGCTCCTGCGCTCACTTTCGAATTCGCCTAGACATCGGCGAGTGTCAGGGGCCGCGGACTCTTGCCATCCGTGTCGCTGAAGCCGTATTCAATCGCCAAGGCCGCCGCCACTCGAACAGCGCCGGTGTGTCGAATCACATCCGAATCGGCCGCGAGTGCCGCGACGGCTCGCCCGACGAATTCCGGCGATTCTGAATTGCTGAGGTCAAGCCAAGCCGCTGCCTCCATGACCTTCTCGGTCCGAACCAGTCCGGGATACAAAGACACAACAGCGACGCCGTGCGGCCGTAGTTCGGTAGCCATGTCCGCCGTCATCTTGTCCGTAGCCGCTTTGGACACCCCATAAGCGACGTTGCCAATGTACTTCTGTGCCGCCCAGAAGGAGACGTTCACGATCAGTCCTCGCCGGTTGGCGACCATGGATCGAGCCGCCAGTTGGCTCGCGTAGTAGTGGGCGCGCACACCGGCTCCGAACATCGCGTCCCAACGCCAAAGCGGTTGTTCCCAAAACGGCTTGCTCCAGGTGAAGACACCGCCTTCCACCATCCGCTCGTAGCCGCCCCACACGTTGTTAACGAGAATGTCGATGGCGCCGGCCTCTCGAGTCACCCGCTCGAATGCGGCTGCGACCTGTTGATCGTCCCTGTGATCGCAGCGAATCCCGGTGATCCGGCCGCCCTCACCAGGGCCGTCAGGGATGGAACGTCCGGTTACGAACACACGTGCCCCACAATTCGCAAGCTCGTTCGCGATCCCACGTCCTACCCCGGCCGTCCCACCGGTCACGACCGCGACTCTGCCCTCAACTGACTTCATCTCTCCGAAGATTATGCCGGATTTCTACGTCGCGGCAGCGTCAAGTAAGGCCTTGCCAGGATGCTCTGGCAGACCGAGCTTGAATGCTTCCCTCGCAAAATCGGCCTTCCCTCTTGCATAACGCCTGTGCACGAAATATACTGAACCACATGGTTCAGTGTCAGACAGCCAGCCTGGACATTTCATTCGCCGCACTCTCGGACGCCAAGCGGCGCGGCATTCTGGAGCGGCTGGGGCTAGCAGACGCCTCGATAACGGACCTTGCCCAGACGTTCCGGATGACTCTCACGGGCATGAAGAAGCACGTCGGTGTCTTGGAGCAAGCGGGGCTCGTCAGGACAGAAAAGGTCGGGCGCGTGCGGACCTGCAAGCTCGGGCTGCGCCGACTGGAAGCAGAGGCGGCATGGATCGATAGGTATCGCCAGATCTGGGCCGCGCGCTTCGACGAGTTGGATGTTGTTGTCGAGGAATTGAAACGGAAGGAGAACGCAAGTGGACGCAAGAAGAGAAAGTGAGGCTACCTCCACGAAGAACCCCACGGTGGTGGAGCGGAAGTCCGAGCGCGAACTGGTCGTCACGCGCACCGTCAACGCGCCTGCGCGCCTGGTGTTCGAGGCGTGGACCAAGGCAGAACTCTTCAGGAGATGGTGGGTACCGAAATCGTATGGGCTGACCCTGCTTTCCTGCGAAATGGACGTACGCAGTGGAGGGCAGTATCGGTTGGTCTTTTCCCACGAAGATTCGACGATGGAGTTTTTCGGAACGTACCTCGAAGTGGAACCATACTCGCGCCTTGTTTGGACCAACGAGGAAGGTGACAGCGGCCCCACCGTCACTACGGTGACCTTCGAGGAAAAGGCAGGCAAGACTCTGTTGGTGGTCCACGATCTGTATCCATCGAAAGAAGCGGTGGACACTGGATCGACGGGTGCGATGCCCGAGACGCTCGATCAGCTCGAGGAGCTTCTCGCCAGCCTTGGATAAGGGGAGTGCCACATGCCCTCTGCGAAGGGTAGCCGAGTACCCACTTGCCGGCTCCGGCCGCGCGCGGGCAGACCCTATTTCAACCCCAGCAGGATCGCCTTCACGTATTCGCGCGTCTCCCGAATATCCGGAATACCGCCCGAACGCTCGGTGCGTCCGGGGCCCGCGTTGTAGGCAGCTAGCGCGAGCGAGACGTCGCCCTTGAAGCGCGTGAGCAGGTCCTTCAGGTACCGCGCGCCGGCGGCTACGTTCTCGGCAGGGTCGAACGGGTTGCGGACGCCGAGTTGATCGGCCGTCTCGGGCATCAACTGCATCAGTCCGAGGGCGCCTTTCGCCGAAACCGCGCAGGGGCGGCCGCCGGATTCCTTCTGAATAACCGCGCGCAGAAGCTCCTCGGAGACCCCGTCGAGCGACGCGTTGGCGGCTACCAGCGGCTGCAACTGCGCCTCCGGGATGGGGGGACAGTCGGCCCGGGCCACACCGGCGGCCGGCGCCAGCACGGGAGGCGGCGGCCAGGGCAAGGTGAAGAACGCGTTACGGTCGGCCTCGGCGGCTCCGGCCTGTTTGCGGGCCGCCGCTTTCTGCGCCTCCATCGCGGCCGACTGCCTCGGGTCCGGCGCCTGCCCCCATACGGCGGCCACGGCGAGCAGATGCAGCGTAAGCGCTTTCACAAATCATGAATCGGCGTTTATAATGTTCGGCAACATGCTACGCCGACTGTTTTTTCTGCCCATAACAGCCGTACTCCTCTGGGCGCAAGAGGTACCGCGGCCGGAGTATCCGCAACCGCAATTCCAGCGCGAACAGTGGATGACGCTCAACGGGACATGGGAGTTCGAGTTCGACGACAAGGACGTAGGCGTCGCCGAGAACTGGTCCGCCGGCGCAAAGAAGTTCAGCCGGAACATTTTGGTTCCGTTCTGTTTCGAGTCGAAGAAGAGCGGCATCGGCGATACCTCCTTCCACCCGGTTGTCTGGTACCGCCGCGCGGTGACGCTGCCCGCCGATTGGAAGGGCAAGCGCGCCATTCTCAACTTCGGCGCCGTGGACTACCTGGCGCGCGTGTGGGTGAACGGCCGCTTCGCGGGCGAACATACGGGCGGCCACGTGGGCTTCAAGTTCGACATCACGCCCCACCTCGCCGCCGGCGCGAACACGATCGTGGTCCGCGCCGAGGATTTCCCGACCGACCGCTACCTGCCGCGCGGGAAGCAGTATTGGGAGCCGCAGAGCCGGGGCATCTTCTACACCCGCACCACCGGCATCTGGCAGCCGGTCTGGCTGGAAGCGGCGGGCGAGAGCTACCTGGAAACCGTCCGCATCACGCCCAGCAACGACGGCCCGGTCACTTTCGAAGGGTATGTGGAACGGCCGGGCGCGGATCTGGAACTCCACGCGATCATCAAGTGGGGCGGCACGGTGGTGGCCTCCGGCATGTCGCGCGCCGACAACCGGCGGGCCTCGGTGGCGGCGTTTGTCCGCGAGCCGCGGCTGTGGTCCGTGCAGGCGCCGAACCTTTACGATGTGACGTTCGAAGTGCGGCGGGGCGCGGCCGTGCTCGACCGCGTCCAATCGTACTTCGGTTTCCGCAGCATCACGGTGCGAAACAACCGCGTGAACATCAACAACCGCCCGGTGTACCTGAAGATGATCCTCGACCAGGGCTACTGGCCGGACAGCGTGCTCACGCCGCCCTCGGACGAGGCCATCCAACTCGACATCCGTCTGACCAAGGAGATGGGCTTCAACGGCGCGCGCAAGCACCAGAAGATCGAGGACCCGCGGTTCCTCTACTGGGCCGACAAAATGGGCCTGCTGGTGTCCAGTGAGATGGCCAACGCCTATCTGTTCGACGACCGCTACCTGGAGCGGTTCACGCGCGAATGGGTGGAGGCGGTACAGCGCGACTACAACCATCCGTCGATCATCATGTGGGTGCCCATCAACGAGAGCTGGGGCACGCCGCGAACGCGCGACGCGCGCCAGGCCGAGCACCTGCGCGCCAACTACCTGCTCACGCGCTCGCTCGATCCGACCCGGCTGGTGATCGACAACGACGGCTGGGAGCACACCGACATGACCGACCTGTTCGCCATCCACGACTATTCGCCAATGGGTCCGGACCTGGTGCGCCGCTACGGGGACATGGGCAAGCCGGGATACAAGTTCCCGGAGATCGGACCGGGAACGTTCGTGCCGGGCTACAGCTACAACGGCACGCCCGTCTACCTGAGCGAGTTCGGCGGCATCGCCTACATCGCGCCGGGCACCGACGTCCCAAAGGACGCCTGGGGCTACGCCGGCGTGATGAAGGACGAACCCTCGGCGACGGCCCGCCTGGCGTCGCTCTACGACGCGATCGCGAATCTCGGGTTTGCCGGCATCTGCTACACGCAGTTGACCGATGTTGAGCAGGAGATCAATGGGCTGCTCACCTTCGACCGCAAGCCGAAATTCGACGTCAAGAAGGTGAAGGAGATGAACGACAAGCTGCGATGAGAACCCTGGGATTGTTGCTCGCCTGCGCCGCCTCACTGGCGGCGCAGACTTCGCCCGAAACCGCCGCGGGCATCCGCCTGTTCGAAGCCTGGCTGACCGAACAGATGGACTATCGCGGGCTGCCGGGCGTGGCGGTGGGCGTGGTGCATGATCAGCGCCTGGTGTGGGCCAAGGGCTTCGGCCTCGCCGACCTGGACAAGAAGACGCCGGTGACGGAGAAGACCCTGTTTCGCATGGCGTCGAACACCAAGATGTTCACGGCCATCGCCGTCCTCCAGCTTCGCGACGAAGGGAAACTCCGGCTCGACGATCCGGTGTCCAAGCACCTGCCGTGGTTCCGCGTGAAGCCTTCGTCGGAAGACGACGGCCCGATCACCGTCGAACACCTGATCACGCACGGCTCGGGCCTTCCCCGGGAGGCGGCGTCACCGTACTGGACCAGCTTCAAGTTCCCGACCACGGCCGAGATCCGCGCGACCGTGCCCGCGCAAGCGGCGGCGTACGGGCCGGACACGCGCTGGAAGTACTCGAACCTCGCGGTCTCTCTGGCCGGGATGGTGGTGGAAGCCGTTTCCCATATTCCTTACGAGGAATATCTCCGGACGCGCATATTGCAGCCGCTGGGCATGGCCGCCACCTCTCTCGACAAGGACGTTCCGGGCGTCGCGGTGGGTTACGGGCGGCGCATGCCGGACCGCTCGCGCCAGCCCATGGCCTTCATGGACACCAAGGGCCTGGGGCCCGCCGCCGGCCTCACCTCAAACGTCGAAGACATGGCGCGATTCGTTTCGGCGCAGTTTCGCAGGGGCAAGGCTTCGGGGATTCTCGCCTTCTCCACGTTGCGCGAAATGCACCGCGTGCGCATGCTTGAGAACGACTGGGCCTCCGGAACCGGGCTCGGATTCCAGGTGAACCGGGCGGGCGGAAAGGTCACCGTCGGGCACGGCGGCTCACTCGCCGGGTACAAAACGCAGACCTCGTTCCGCCCGGCGGAGAAGGTGGGCGTGATCGTGCTGACCAACGGCGACGACTCGCTGCCCGCCCAGATCGCGGCGCGGGCCATGGAGTGGATCGGCGAACCGCTGGCCAAGTCGGCGCCCGAGCCGAAGCCCCGGTGGGACGAGTCCTGGCGGCGCTACGCGGGCTTGTACCGTTCCATCTGGGGCGACCTGCAAGTGGTCGACCTGGTCGATTCGCTGGCCTTGATCTCGCCCCAAGCGGAGGACCCGAAGGCGGGCATGCAACGCCTGGCGCCCGCCGCCGGCGGTGGCTTCCGGCTGGAAGGTCCAACGGGCGGCGCCGCGGTGGGCGAGTCGGTGTCGTTCGACGAGCGCTCCGGACAGGTGGTGAGCATGAAGATCGGCCAGTCTATTTCCGGGCGCGTGCGGTGAGTTCCGCCCAGTCGACGGTGTGACGCGTGAGGCCGTACCGGTCGAATTGGCGGCGGATTTCAGCAGCCCGGCGTTCCATCGTTTTGGCTTCGCTCTTTCGTTTGGCGCGCTTGAGCATCTCGGCGTACGCGGTGAGGGCGCGGGCGGCGGCGGGGCTTTCAGGCCCCAGGGTCCGCTCGGCGATCGCGAGGGCCGCTCTCAGGTGAGGCTCGGCCTGCATGGGGTTCGGCTCAAGCACCATCGCGACACTCAGATGGGCCTGGCCGGTCAGGGGATGAGCCTCTCCCAGGTTCGCTTGGAGAAATTCCAGACTGGCGAGCGCCTCGGCTTCCGCCGCCGCCCTCCGTCCCGCCGCGAAGGCGACCAACGCCAGGTTGAGCCGCGCGATGGCGGCCTCCACGGGCAGGCCCAGCCGTTCGACCATGGCCAGCGAGCGAGCGTAGTGAGCGCGGGCTTCCCGATAGTGGTGGCGCGCGTATTCGCAGGCCGCGAGGTTGGAGAGCAGCGCGGCGGCCTCCGGCGTGGCGGCGGTCGAATCTTCGGGACTCGGAAGAAGCTGCGCGGCGCGCGCCGGCTGCCCGGTGGCAAGGTACAGCGAAGCCAGGTTATTCAGTGTTCGCAGGCGGCCCCTGGGAGCGGCCGGCACGGTGGCCCACAGAGCCAGCGCGCGGCGATAGTGCTTTTCGGCGTCGCCGTAGCGTTCCCACTCGTGATAGTGCGAGCCGAGGTTGTTCTCCGACACCGCGGCGAGCGCGGGCCGGCCGAGGCCCTCGGCCAGTGCGAGCGCCCGCCGGGAGACGTCCTCGGCAGCGGTGAACTGCGATTGGGCGGCGAGGCGATCGGCTGCGGCGATTTCGGCCTGCCAGACCAGGTACGGCGCGCCGGCCGCCACCGCGGCCAGCCAACAAAGGGCGAACATAGACGGCTCCCCGCGGTGCAGAAAAAGAAAAGGGCCGCCTCCGAGGGGATTCCTCGAGGGCGGCCCTGGGCGTGCTCGCCGGCACCGCTCTAAACTTGAATTTCCGTCCTCACCGCAGGGGGCGAGGGCGACCCGAGTCTAGCACCGCACCTTGAAAGCGTTTCCCCCCGGTTCGCGGCAAAGGGTTGAAAAACGGGTGAATAAAAAAAGCGAAAACGCGGCACCGCAAGCAATGTGACTTCCGAGGTCTTGAGAACGAGGAACGGCAACTCGGCCTGGAATGCCTTCGACGTCTCCCGCAGCAGGTATGGCCTGGCGAACGTCAATCATGACAACTCAGATCTGGACTTAGCTAACCAAACAGACTAATCTCCGGTCATGCAGGTCAACGTACACGAAGCCAAGACCCAGCTCTCCCGCCTCCTCGAGCTGGTCGAGGAAGGCGAGACGGTCGTCATCGCCCGGCACGGCCAGCCCGTCGCCGAGCTCGTGCCGGCGCGGCGACCGGGTTTTCCGTTCGGCATCGCGCGCGAAGAGCCGCTGGTCGCCCCCGGCGACGACTGGTGGCAGCCCATGACCGACGAAGAAGCCGAAGTCTGGATCGAGGGCCGTTGAAGCTGCTCACTGATACGCACACCCTGGTCTGGGCGCTGTCCGATCCGGAAGCGCTGGGCCGCGGGAGCTGGTGCGCAAGACCCGCAAACCCGGCGCGCTGATCGCCGATCCGTTGCCCTGGTGGGAGAAATACGTGGCCGGCTCGGGGATTCCGGTGCTGCCCATCCGCACGCGCCACATCGTTTCGCTGGCTCGGCTGCCCGAGCACCACGAAGATCCGTTTGATCGCATTCTGGTCGCGCAGGCGCTGGCCGAAGGTCTGACACTCGCGAGCCGCGACGTGGGGCTCGCCCGCTACGGCCTACCGTTGGTGTGGGAATGAAACAGCGCGCACCCGAGCTTTCCGCCGAAGACCTCGGCCAACCGCTCGATGCAAGCGCTCACCCCGGGAACAACTCGCGCAGTTGGCCGGCCACCGTTTCGACGGCCGCCTGGACGGCGGGCGTCAGGGCATCGGTCAGGACCGCCGGAGGCGCCGCTTCGATGGCAATGATCTCCACTTCCTCGGGCATCGGGATACCCATCTGCCGGCCCAGTTCGAAGGCCTCCGCGATGCCGATGTCATGCGGTGTCGTCCAGCCGCCGGCGGGCATCGACGCAAGCCCCAGCCGATGGATGCGGCCGGGACGCGGATCGGCGGTGACCAGGCAGTCCACCAGGATCGCTCGCTCGTAGCCGGGAAGAAGATCCAGCAGATCCAGGGCGCCCGCCCGCGCCTCGCGCACGTCGGCGCCGCGCAGGGGCGAGGCCGCAAGCAGCTCGGCCACCGCCAAGCCGGCGCGGTCGTCCCCGGCAATCGGACTCCCGATCCCCACGATAATGGTTCGCTGCGCCAAGCCGAACGGCTCCCGACCCGAGCATAGCGCGCTTCGCCCTTACGGGCGGTCGCCCTGGCGCGCGAGCAGCATGCGCACCGAGGGCACCCGGCGTCCGTCCGCAAGCACCGCCTCCGAGGTCTCCGCCCACCGCCCCTGCTCGTCGATCTTCATCCGGTGAACCACAGTGACCGGCCCCTGCGGCGTCGTCCACTCAAAGCCCCCTGCGCTGACCTTGAGCTCCGTTTCCACCGTGTTGCCGCCCGTCCAGGCACGGATCCGGTACACGCCGGCGGCAGCATCGAAGCTCACCACGGCGAGAGCGTTGAAGACCACTTTGCCGGTGTCGTCGCGGCCCGTCCCTTCGATCAACAGCAAGAGTCCGTCGAGCTTGAACTGCACCTCCTCGGTCTGGCGCAGTTGCATCGGTCGGCCGGGACCAAGGGACACCGTCGCCTCGCCCGCCCAGGACCCCGTAAGGAACTTCAGCTTCTCAAGCGCAGCCTTCTGGGCCGCGGCGCTCGGATTGCCGGGCTGCGCGGTGAGGGCCGGGGCAAGCAGCAGCAGCGCAACCAAGAGCTTCCGGGTGAGAAATCGCATGGCCCAGTGTAAGGCGCGGCACTCGGCCGGTCTTGAAGAAAAATGACACCTCAGCGAGCGGCGAGGCGGTGATCGATGCGCCTCAGGTATTCGTGAACCAGCCGCGGCGGCCACCCGTACACATCCTGGAACTCGCGCGAGAGGTGCGATTGGTCGGCGTACCCCGCTTCGGCCGAGACCGTGGCCCAGCCCGGGTCGGCGCGCTGCACCGCGGACAGACACGCCGCGCGCAACCTTCGGAGGCGCGCGAACTCCTTGGGCGTGAGTCCGGCGGCTTGATAGAAGCGCCGGAGGATCTGCCGGTAACTGAGGCCCAGGCCCGCGACGAGTTCCGCCACCGTGGCCGCGCCGTCGGTGGCAAGGATGCGCCGCGTCAGCTCAGCCACCACCGGATCGGGCCCCGGCCACCGGGCGGACTTCGTCCATCGCAGAAGTAGCGCATCGAGCCCCGCCAGCCCCTGGCTTCGCATGACCTCGGCGAAGCCCGGCGGATCGATGCCGATCATCGCCCCGCGGAGCGAAACGACATCGATGCCCAGCAGCGGACCCGCCGCGCCCGGCAGGAAGCGGATCCCCGCATACTCGGCGCCCGGTTGGACCGGTACGCGGAGCGCGGTCACTCGCGGGCCCACCACCACCGCTTGCCCGTGCGGCAACCAGCACAGGCTGACCACGCCATCGGGAGGAATGGTGTGCACGGGTGGCGCCGAACCCGGCGGCAGCGAGAAGCGCCAATAGCCGGCAGCCGTCTCGCGCAGGGCTTCGTCGGGGAGAATTTCTTCGTAGATCATGGCCGGCGCCGGTTCACCAACCAGCTTACCGGGGCCCCGAGCCGGATGCCGATTCCCGACCCTCGCCCCTTCGCTACACTATGGAAATGGCAAAACAGTACTCCGCCGCGCCCGCGATGGCGATCGACCCGAACAAAAGCTACACCGCCACGTTTGAAACAAGCAGGGGCGCCATTGTTTGCGATCTGTTCCCCAAGGACGCCCCTATCACCGTCAACAACTTCGTGTTCCTGGCGCGCGAGGGCTTCTACAACGGGACCGTCTTCCACCGCGTGATCGCCGACTTCATGATCCAGGGCGGAGACCCCACCGGCACCGGCCGCGGCGGACCGGGCTACCGCTTCGAGGATGAGACCCGCAACAACCCGAACCGCCACAAGGTCGGCTCGCTCTCCATGGCCAACGCCGGCCCGAACACCAACGGCAGCCAGTTCTTCATCACCCACATCGTCACCGATTGGCTGGACGGCAAGCACACCGTCTTCGGCCAGGTCACCAGCGGCCAGGATGTCGTGAACCAGACCCAGCAGGGCGACACACTGGTCAGCGTCACCATCGCCGAAGCGTAGCGCACCGCCCACACACCAGCCGAAGGAGTCCGGCGCACGCCGGACTCCGCATCCCCCGTCGCGCCTCCCTCTCCTTCCGTTCGAAGCGCTTCCCGCCCTGCCATTCGGTTCGGGCGGATTTCCTTCTTTCTTCCGCTATCCGGATCAAGAACACAAGGGAAGGAGACCCCCTCATGTTTCGGATTCCGGGTCCGCAGCGGCAGTTGGCGATGGATCGGGGCACCCTGGCGCTCATGGCCACCCCGCGACCCGGCCCGGTCGGGTGGCGCCGGCCCGAGAGGAGCGTACGTTCCACGCCGGCCGCCGTTACGGTGGACGAGTACATTCCCTCCCCCCACCGGTTCGGCCCCAGTGAGGCCTTCGAACTGGCCTTCCGCCTCGCACGCGCAAGCCGCGAGCGCGGCAACACGGCGCAAGTCAGGGTGCCCGAGCTGGCGGAAGCCATCGCGCGGCTCCTCGCCGGCCCCTGGGGGAACCGGGTGGTGTACGATACGATCTTCCCGGCTACCGGTCTCCAAATTGCAATCGCCACCGCGCGCGTGGATACGGGCGGTTGGATCGTGAGCGCGGCCCTGGGCGCGGGCCGGGCATCGGCGGGCGGGGAACGCAGAAGCGTCGTGAACCCAGCGGGCAGGTTCGCGGCTTGATTCTTTCAGACAGACGAGGACGCAAGCGATGACGGTGATGCGGACGGCACGTTGGATCGACGATGAGCGGTTCCTTCGAGTGATCGGGGACTGGGGAGGCCGGGATCTGCGCATCCGGGCGTTCTCAGGCACCGAGACCCTTTCGCAGCCCTTCGAGTTCGAACTGGAACTCTATTCCGAAGACGCGCGCATTCCCTTCCGGGAGGTCATCGGCAAGCGCGTCTCGGTGGGCTTCCGGCGCGGCGACGGCGGCGAACGCCGGTGGTTCAACGGGTTCATCAACCGCTTCACGCAACTCCCGGGTGAAGGCCGTGTGGCGCGCTACCGCGCCGTCATGACCCCCTGGCTGTGGTTCCTGAGCCAGGCCTCGGACTGCCGCATCTTCCAGAGGCAGTCGGTTCCCGAAATCGTGACCACGATCCTCCGGGAATACGGACTCGCGGACTTCGAGTGGCGTACCGAGGGCACCTACGAACCGTGGGAATATTGCGTGCAATATCGGGAAACCGCACTGAATTTCATCTCCCGGTTGCTCGAACAAGAGGGCATTACCTATTATTTCGAGCACACCGTCGAGCGCCACACCCTGGTGTTCGCCGACGGCATGACTCATCCGGTCTGCCAGGGGCAGTCACGCGTGCGCTATGAACAGGTGCTGGGAGAAGGCGTTCATCGCGATGAGGACGTGGTCCTCGCCTGGCGTCACGAACAGAACTTCCAGGCCGGCACCTACACGCTGCAGGACTACAATTTCGAGAAACCGCTGCACAACCTGGCCACCGAAGCGCCCAGCGTGGTGCCCGTTGCCGACCGGCGCTTCGAGATCTACGACTTCCCCGGTGAGTACGAGGGCCGCTCCGGGGGCGAGGATTGGGTCAAGATCCGGATGCAGGAGGCCGAAGCGTCGCACGCGGCGGTCTTCGGCGAGGGCTTCTGCCGCAGTTTCGCCCCGGGACACCGCTTCGAGATTACCGAACTCGAACACGCTGAAAATGGCTGGTACTTTCTCACCTCGGTGACCCACCAGGCCCGCGAGGCGATGCCCTTCGCCACCGCCGCGGGCGACGCCGGAACCGAGTATGAGAACCAGTTCACCTGTCTCCCCGTAGAATTGCAATACCGGCCGCCACGCCTGACGCCCAAACCTTTCGTGCAGGGCTCGCAGACGGCGACCGTGGTGGGGCCGCCGGGTGAAGAAATTCATACCGACGAATTCGGCCAGGTAAAGGTCCATTTCCACTGGGACCGCCGCAGCCGGCGCAACGACCGCAGTTCCTGCTGGATTCGTGTGTCGCAACCGTGGGCCGGCCAGAATTGGGGCGCGATTTCCATTCCCCGCATCGGCCAGGAAGTGATCGTGGATTTCCTGGAAGGCGACCCGGACCGGCCCATCATCACCGGCCGCGTGT
Organism: Bryobacteraceae bacterium; assembly: GCA_031969915.1. Lineage (GTDB taxonomy): Bacteria > Acidobacteriota > Terriglobia > Bryobacterales > Bryobacteraceae > DALYJJ01. Next base: position 42,744 of record DALYJJ010000033.1, read on the forward strand.
ACAACGCGCAGCAAAAGCCGCCCTACGATCTGCCCGGTGACGCACGGAAGACGGGCCTCAGGTCGCGAAGTTCGCCCGGCGGCGGCGGCTACAACGAGATGATGCTCGACGACACGAAGGGCAATGAAGGTGTGACCATCCACGCGCAGTACAACATGCAGACGCGGGTGGAGAACGACGACCTGTTGAGCATCGGCAACAACCAAACGGTGGAGATCGGCGTGAACCGCACGGAGACGGTGGGCGCTGACGAAACGATCACCATCGGAGCAAACCGGAAGGAAAGCGTGGGCGCGGATGAGACCACCTCGATCGGCGGTAACTCGAGCCGGACGGTGGGGAAGAACGACACGTTCGCAGTCGGGCTTACGCGGACTCACACCGTCGGTATCAACGAAGCGGTCACCGTCGGAGCGGCACAACAGGTGTCCGTGGGCGGCGTGCGTGTGGTTACGGTGGGCGTGGCTCAACTCAGCACCGCCGGCGTCGCACAGTTGATCAAGGCCGGCGTGCGGATCAGCCTGGCTGCGCCCGAGATCATGCTGACCGCCGGTGCAAGCACGATCGTCATGAACGACAGCGGGATCACGATCAACGGCCCGATCGTGAAGATCAACAGCTAGGAGCCCGAGATGCGCGTTTACGTAGAAGCGATGGCGCCCGGCTGCAGCGGTAGAGTGTGGACGATCGCGGAAGGAGAAGTAGCCTCGTTCGGGAGTGGCCATGGCGCGGAGCATTCGATTGACGATTCCGCGATGAAGGAAGTCCATTTCCTGCTCACCGGTACGAGCAAGGGACCCGTCCTCCATGCCCTTGCTCCGGTCAGCATCAACGACCGTGAAACCGAGGGAGGAGCGCTCGAGCACCTCGACTGGATTCTTGCGGGTGCAACTCTGTTCCGTGTCTGGCTGGATGGAGAACCGCCGCCGGATGAGCCGGAGACCGTGCTTGACCGCGCGGCCGCCATCCTTTCGAGTCAGGCGCCCGTTCTGGCCGTCGTTGACCCAGCGATGACCGCCGCCGGCGCCGTGCCGCGAGATGCGGGCGTGCCCCTGCATCTGACCCCAGCCGACCGCTTGCCCGAGGGCACGAAGCTGACCCGCATACCGCGGGAGGCGCCGGTGTTATTTTCGCTTGGCGGCCCGGAGCGAACCAGCCAGTTCCTGCACGCCGTCTGGGGCCGTGATTGTGCAGTCTTCGTGTCCACGCAAACGCCAATCGATATCCTGAGGCCGCGCCTCCTGCGGTACCTGTTTACGTCGGTAGAAGAACGGGGAATCCCGTGGCCGTATCATTCGCCGAGGTTCCTTCGATTGGCGCTGGAAGGAACCGGAAACCCCTTCGCCGCGGACTTCTTCTCGATCATCGAGCGCGTGTGGGTGGAGAGCGCGTCCCCATGGGCGCTCAGTGAAATGAGCCCGAACGGCGAGATCGAGCACGACCTCCGCGGCGAGTTCCTCCGGTCCCGCCTGCCGCAACAGGCCGAGCTCAGAGCGGCGACCATAAACGGCAGGTCTCTGGAGTTGGCGAGGGAGGAGGACACCCGCGCAGGCAGACGCTTGGGCTTGAGAAGCGATGAAGCGTTGGCGCAATTCGCAGCGCTACGGAGAGATGTGGGAGATGCGATCATCGCCGAAGCCTTGCGTGAGAGCCCGTTCGAAGCGGACAGCGCGCTGGATCTGTTCGCGCTGGCGCTGAACCGGGATCGATGGGAGGGCCCTTCGGCATGAGAGTGGCGACCAAGGCGGCCCTTGCCCGCCAACGCGAGGCAGAAGCACGGCGAGCCGCGGCGACGGCCCGTTCCTGGACGAACTACATCCAATCCGGGTACCCCGCCGCTCCCCAACCAGTGCGCGTCGCCAAGCCTACGGAGCACGCCTGGCGCTTGAGCCAACTTCCCCTCCGCGAATTGGCGGCGCTTTCCGCCGGGCCGGGCGGCGCGTATGCCGGCACGCTGGTTCGCCTGCAACGGGCGGTCGGCGAGTGTACGCCTCCTTCGGCGCTCCTCGACCCCGCCGCTGGGCCGCTGGATGCGGCGTTTCAAGTCCTGCGTTCGCTGGAGCCTCGTCCGGCGTCCGCGAAGGCAGCAGCGGCCGCCGGTCCGTCATCGGATCTGTGGGACGCCCTGGTGGCCTCGACCACCAAAGCGGGTCTGAACGCGCAGCAGTTGAGGAGTCTGATCGCGGCCTTCCGCAGCCCGCAAGGCGGCGCGGATTTCCTCAATGGCCTGGCCAACCTGATGCCGGGCGAGCAAGGCTTGCCGCTGCGATCGGCGGCGGCGTTCCTCGCCTCGAACAAGGACCACCTCTACCGCTACGCTTCGCAGTTGTTCGCTGGACAGATGACCGCACGCCAACTGTGGAGCGACCATCTTCGGACGCCTGAGGGAGCGGCGGCGATGCTCGATATGCTGAGCCCGTTCCTGCCACCGGACGGGCGCCGGTTCGCGTCGGTGGCGTCGGGATACCTTCGGAACGGACCCGTCGGAGCGCTCTACGGCGGGTTGGCGTTTCTGCCGCAGGACCAGCGGATGATCGCTGAGGGCGCATTGGATCTTTACTCTCTCGACTTGAGCAAACTGCTGACCAAGTGGATCGGCAAGTTCCTTCCGCCCGAGGTGCAGGCCCTGTATGGGCTGATCATGCAGTTCGGGGCCTTCAGCGAGTTATTGAACTTCATGGGGCTGCCGGACATGAACGTATTGTCGTTTCTCGAGAAAGCGGTCACCGGAAGCGGGAGCGGCACGGGCGCGGCGGGTGGCAGTGGTGGCGGCGCACCGCCGCTGGCGGCGCGGGTAACGGACCTGCATGCCTGCCCTTCCGGAAGCGGCGCGGTGCTGGACCCCGGATGGAAGACCGTGGTGATCGGCGGCCAACCCTCGGCTCGGCTCACCGACCAGACCGCCTGCAGCGGGGGACCGGACACGATCGTTTTCGGCGAGCCCACGGTGGTGATTGGAGGCCAGCTGGCGGCGCGCCTTGGGGATCCGACGGCGAAAGGCGGCAAGCTGGTCAAGGGGTGTCCAACCGTCCTGATCGGCAAGCCGTATGCGGCATGGATGGCGGCGGCAGCGGCAGCGGTTGTAAGTGGTGGCGGTGGAGGGTCAGGGAACGCGGGAGGCGGCGGCGAAGCAGGCGGGGAAGGCGGTGAAGCCTGCTTGAGGAAAGCAGCAGCCACGGGAGCGGCTACGATTCGCCGAGGAGAGCACGAATGAGCGAGCGCCTTGCGTATTTGGAAGTGGGCGACGGCCCATGCGCCGGCCAGTGTCGCGTGTTGAACGTAGGGGACGTACTGACGGTGGGCCGCTCCGGGCGAGCATCCTGGATGATGCCGGACGAATCCCGCCTGCTGCCTGAGCAGGGGACGCTCTGCTGGGATGGCACCCTGTTGCACGTTTTCGAGTCGACCCCATGCTGGCTTCGAAGCCAGCGGCATCCCTCGCCGGTCTGGACCGTCGAGCCGGGCCGATGGCTGGATCTGGGCGGTCTTCCGATTCACGTTTGGGCCGAAGGCGCACCGTTGACCCAGTCCCTTCCGTTCCCGCCGCTCGAGAAGCTGCGGCGCTACCTGGCACAACGGGCGGAGAGCGTTTTCGCAGTTATTGACGCCTCTGCGGATCCGGCAGCCCAGTCATGGCTGAGCCAACAGCCTTTCGAGCACCAATCGTTGTTCCAGGGAGAAAACCAAATCCGTTACGCCGCACAGGCGCCGTACCTGGTGCGGGTGGCCGTCGAGCAGGCTGCGACGCTTGCATTGCTTCGTTTCGCATGGGGAAGGTCGATGCTAACGTTGATTTTGGATGACCGCCCACTCGACGTGGTCCGGCGCCACCTCCGCCATTTTCTCTTGGTACGCGACCCGAAGGGCGACACGGTATACTTCCGCTTCTATGATCCTCGCGTGCTCCACGGTTTCTTCGCCTCCTGCGACGGAGCCCAACTGAATCAGTTCTTCGGCGGCGTTACGGCCTGGATCGCTGAAAAGGAGGCACCGAGCCAATTCTCCCTTTTCCGCTTGGCCGACGGCCGCTTGGATGTGAGTTCAGGAGTGCTCGCTTAGCATGTTCCAACTGAGTGATCGAAATCTCGAGTCATTCGCGGTGGTGGCACACGAACAGATGCGTCTGCGGATCTGTGCATGGCTTCGGAGGAACCATCCTCGTCTGACTGCTCAGTTCGATGACAAGGCGCTCGCCGCCCGAGTCACGCCGATCTTGCAGTCAGCCAACCGCTACGGAATCCGCGGTGAGAATGCCTTGATTGGATTCGTGGTTCTTGCGCTTCGAAACGGAGATGACTTCCATCTCGGAGCCGATGCTCAGATCGACCTCCAGAAGCTGGATCGGTCCGATTTGGAACGCGTTCGCGCCATTTGGAGAAAGGACGTAGGACATGGGAAATCCCGACTTTGAGGGGCAGGGGTTCAATCTCCCGTCGGACCCAGACAAACTGGACTGGTGGGACCGCGCAACTCACGAATCGCGCAACCGATATAACTACTGCCACGAGTTCAAGCCCGAGCATGGGACCACCGATGCGTACGGAATCCTCTGGGTGCGTGACGAGACCACAATTCTAGGTTTGAACATGGAGAACCCCTACCATGGTCAGAACTCAATAAGAGGCATCCTCCCGGACCGAAAGGATGGGTTTCAATGCAAATACGATGACCAGGGCGTGTTGGATCTGACCAGCCCGCAGGCTGGCACCTACGATTCAAGAACACCCGAGCACGGCAGGTGGAAACATACGTATCAGGATGTTTTGCCTCACGACTTTTTGGGTGGCTCCTACACGCCGGCGGCGAATGTCATCGAGAATCTGGAAGCGAGGGGCGAACTGGCTCCTTCCGGGGCACAATGTCAAGAGCCGCTGTGGTCCGTCCTCCTTCCTGATCCAGAGCCGCCGTTGTATACGCCGATAGGAGACGGCCCGGAAGTGGTTCTCACGGAAGACCTGCTGGGAAAACCTGGCGCCACGCCAGAGCCGACGCTCGTCTGCTCGCCGGACGCAGAACCCAATGCTCCCGAAAGCGCGTTACTGGATCTACTGAATGGAGCGTCGGCCGGCTTGCCTGAGGAAGGTGTTTTGAACCGATGCGAACCCATCGACGACGACCTGATCTCCGAGTTCGAGGGCGGCCGAAGCCTGGAGGGGTATGTGCCCGATGCGCACGGCAGTCGCAGCGGCGTAACTGCGGCGACGGGGGTGGACCTGGGGCAGATGTCCGCGAGTTCGATCAGCGATCTCGGTCTGAGTGATGAGCTGTCCGGCACTCTGGCGCCGTATCTCGGATTACGGGGCGAGGAAGCGGAGCAATACCTCTCCGAACACCCGCTCAATCTGAGCGAAGACGATGCACGCGCTCTCGACAGCCGCGTCCACGAAGGCTTGCGGCGCTCGGTCGCTTCCCGCTACGACCGCTCCGGGGCACCCATCAGTTTCGGAGAGCTTCCCGGAGAGGCCAAGACCGCGATTGTAAGCGTGGCAACCCAGTATGGGCCAGACCTCCAGAAGCGCGCGCCACGCTTCTGGGAAGCGGTGACTTCAGGAGACTGGCCAGCGGCGGTTGATGAGTTGCGCGACTTCGGGGACCGCTATCCCTCCCGGCGGAAGCGGGAGGCGGACGTGCTGCAGAAGGGTATCGACCGTGGCGCGCTACCGACGCCTCGAATCGGTATCTGCGAGCCGCCGGGAAGCGCTTCAGGGATTGAGTAGCGGGGAGGGCACTGGCATGCCTGCGGGCGTTCACCGGGTCGGTGGCCTCTCTAGGCGCCAGACGCGCGCGCCCGCGCGCGTCTGGCCACTCGTCTGGCGTCCGAGCCGGGCCCCGCCAAACCCCCTGCGGTAGAATAAACACAGTAGCTCCTGCCATGATCGACGCCATCCTTGCCAAAATCTTCGGGACGAAAAACGAGCGCGAAGTCAAAGCGCTTCTGCCCGTCGTCTCGGCGATCAATGAACTCGAGCCGTCGATCCAGGCGTTAAGCGACGCCGAACTCGCGGCGAAAACTCAGGAATTCAAACAGCGCATCGAACAGGGCGCCTCGCTCGACGACCTGCTCATCGAAGCGTTCGCCGTCTGCCGCGAGGCCGGCCGGCGCATCCTCAACATGCGCCACTTCGACGTCCAGTTGATGGGCGGCATCGTGCTTCATCGCGGCAAGATCGCCGAAATGAAAACCGGCGAAGGCAAGACCCTCGTCGCTACCCTCCCCGTCTACCTCAACGCGCTCGGCGGCCAGGGCGTCCACGTGGTCACCGTCAACGATTACGCCGCGACTCGGAGTGGATGGGCCGCATCTACAAGTTCCTCGGGCTCTCCGTCGGCGTCATCGTCCACGACCTCTCCGACGAGGAGCGCCGCCACGCCTACCACAGCGACATCACCTACGGCACCAACAACGAGTTCGGCTTCGACTACCTCCGCGACAACATGAAGTTCCGCTTGGAGGACTGCGTCCAGCGCGCCCACAACTTCGCCATCGTCGACGAAGTCGACTCGATCCTGATCGACGAAGCCCGCACGCCGCTGATCATCTCCGGGCCGAGCGAGGAATCCACCGACAAGTATTACAAGGTGAACCGCATCATTCCCCGGCTCACCCGCGGCGAAGTGATCGAAGGCAAGGAGCCGGGCGAAAAGTACTTCACCGGCGACTACACCGTGGACGAGAAGCATCGCGGCGTCGCGCTCACCGAAGAGGGCTTCGACAAGGCCGCGCGCATGCTCGCGCTCCCCAGCCTGTGGGACATGGAGCACATGGTGTGGAAGCACCATGTCGAGCAGGCCCTCAAGGCCCACGTGCTCTTTCACCTCGACAAAGACTACGTGATCAAAGAAGGCGAAGTGATCATCGTCGACGAGTTCACGGGGCGCCTCATGCCGGGGCGGCGCTGGAGCGACGGCCTGCACCAGGCGGTGGAAGCCAAGGAGGGCGTGCAGATCCAGCGCGAGAACCAGACGCTGGCCACCATCACCTTCCAGAACTACTTCCGCATGTACAAGAAGCTGGGCGGCATGACCGGAACCGCGGAAACCGAGGCCGCCGAGTTCGCCAAGACCTACAACGTCGATGTCGTGGTCATGCCCACCAATCGGGCCATGATCCGCAAGGAGTTCCAGGACATCGTCTACCGCACCGACGAAGAGAAGTTCCGCAACGCGGCCAAAGCGATCAAGGAACTCCACGAGACCGGCCAGCCCGTGCTGGTCGGCACCATCTCGGTGGAGAAGTCGGAGCGGCTCTCCGGCATCCTGAAGAAGATGGGCGTCCGCCACGAAGTCCTGAACGCCAAGAACCACGAGCGCGAAGCCTTCATCGTCGCCCAGGCCGGCCGCAAAGGCGCGGTCACGGTCTCCACGAATATGGCCGGCCGCGGAACCGACATCCTGCTCGGCGGCAATGCCGAATTCACCGCTCAGGAAGACTGCCTCAAGCAGAAGCACGCCGAGTCGATTCCCGAAGAGTTGCAGCAGTTCACGCCGGACGACAAGTATTACTACTTCTCGCGCGGCACGTCGCACTACCGCGTCACGAAAGAAAAATGGCAGCCCCTCTACGAGCGCTTCAAGGAGTTCACCTCCCAGGAGCATCAAGAGGTGGTCCGGCTCGGCGGCCTGCATATCGTAGGCACCGAGCGCCACGAATCCCGCCGTATCGACAACCAGCTTCGCGGCCGCGCCGGCCGCCAGGGCGACCCCGGCGCTTCGCGCTTCTTCCTCTCCCTCCAGGACGACCTGCTGCGCATCTTCGGGGGCGAAAAGATTCAGGGCCTCATGCTCCGCCTCGGCATGGAAGAGGATGTGCCCATCGAGTCGCGCATGATCACCCGTCGCATTGAGGCCGCCCAGAAGGCCGTCGAAGCCCAGAATTTCGGCGCCCGCAAACATCTCCTCGAATACGACGACGTGATGAACAAGCAGCGCCAGGCCGTCTACGGCATGCGCCGCGCGTTGCTCGAAGGCCAGGAACAAAAGCCCCGCATTCACGAAATGATCCGGGGTATCCTGGGCTCCTTCCTGGCCACCCATTGCCCGGAGAACGAACATCCGGATAAGTGGGACTGGACCGCCCTCCAGACTGACATCAACACCCAGTTCGGCGTGAAGATCAACGCCGGTGAGTTGCAGGAAATGGGGCGCGCCGAAGCCGAGGACTCCATCTACGACCTGCTCGTCAAGCGCTATGACGACAAGGAAGCGATGGTCGGGCCGGAGGTCATGCGCGAGACCGAGCGCATCCTGCTGCTGAACGTCATCGACAACCAGTGGAAGGACCACCTGTTGTCGATGGACCATCTCAAGGAAGGCATCGGGCTCCGCGGCTACGGCCAGAAAGACCCGCTCGTCGAGTACAAGAAAGAGTCCTTCGTGCTCTTCCAGGACATGATGGACCGCATTGAGGACGAGACCCTCCGCTTCCTGTTCTTCATGCGCCTGGAGAGCGACTCGGCCCGGCCCGCCCTC
>DALYJJ010000034.1:0-50466 GCA_031969915.1 Bryobacteraceae bacterium
GACTCGCCTGACTCCTTCCGTTTCCTGCGGATCCATAGGAAGCCCTCGAAGCCATTCGCATCGCCTTCCCACGCCGTTTGTCACGCCCGAGGACACTCTGCTCGCCAAGCTGCGTCGGTTCCGGCTGGGCAGCGAGATCTCCGAGCTGCAGTGGCGCGACATCCGGGGCATCGTCTGCGCTTGCGGGCCGCAAAGCTGGGAGTCGGTGCCCTACTGGAGAAGGCGCTCTAAGACGTGTAACGTCGTCGTGGCGAGCGGGTCGCTTGCTGCCCACGATTCGAATAATGCCCGCTGTGGATGGCTTGGTATCCTCGTTGGATCATGAACTGGCCGAATTTCTTGGCTTGCGGTCTCCTTCTGGCCACGAGACTGTCTGCGCAACCTGTAGTGGATCATCACTTGCATCTGCTTCGTTCCATGGCGGGGGCTCCGAAGGGATTCGACAGTGCGGAAGAACTGATTCAGCAGATGGATGAGGCCGGAATTCGGCGTGGTGTGGTGCTTTCCATTGCGTACCGATTCGGAAACCCATTCCGTCCCGCCGTGGAGAATGAGCGGGAGCGGGCGAAAGAAGAGAACGACTGGACCGCGTCGCAAGCCGGACATTACCCGGACCGCCTGGTGGCGTTCTGCGGTGTCAATCCCTTGAAGGACTATGCTCTGCAAGAAATCGACCGTTGCGCTCAGGATCCCAGGTTGCGGCGGGGACTGAAGCTCCACTTCGGCAACTCGGACGTCGAGATGGACAAGCCCGGACATGTTGAGCAAATGCGGCGCGTGTTTGCCGCTGCGAGCCGTCATAGCATGGCCATCGTGGTACACATTCGCCCGAATATCGACCACGGCCGGCCGTGGGGAGAACGGCAGGCCCGCATTTTTCTGGAAAATGTCCTGCCGGAAGCCAAGGGCATTGTCGTACAGATCGCGCATCTTGCGAGCGCAGGGCCATTTGGGGAAGGGGCTGACAAAGCGCTGAGCGTTTTCGCGGACGCTATTGCCGCTAAGGATCCGCGAACAGAACTCCTCTATTTCGATGTATCGGCCACCGGGTGGGAATCGATGACGGAGACATTCCAACGGCTGTTGCGAACCATCGGAGTGGACCGGTTGCTGTATGCGTCGGATGCTCCGCTCGCCGCGGCTTGGAAATCCTTCCGGAAGTTTCCACTCAGTGAGGAAGAGCTCAAGCGGATCGAGAATAATGTCGCGCCGTACCTCCGGTAGTTTTCGGGTATCTTTTGCGCGACGCTGTTGGCTTGACCCGCAACACAGCCAGCCAAACCGCCGAGCCGCCGAGAAAGAGCGCGCTTGGCGCCTGAACGACCTCCCGGCATGATGCAAAGTACACTCCCGCCGTTGTGACGTTCTCGCAGGATACGCTAGCTTCGATCATCGCGCCCCGGCGGGACTGGGGCGACGCAGTCGCCAAGGGGTCCGGTGGTGGGGGTCGGGGCTACGGAGCGGCGTGGGGTCGTGGGGCGGGACGCGGACCGGCCCGGCCCCCCTACGGTTCGCTCTTGCCCGCCAAGGCGCGGGCCACCTGGGGCTCGATCACATCGGCAAACGCCGCCGCCACCTGCCGCGCGCCGGGCGGACGATTGTGGCAGAAATCCGTGAAGTACTCGGGAGTCTTGGTGACGCGTGGGTTCATGTCCACCCACGCCGATTGATACTCCGCCGCCACTTTCTGCTGGACCGCAGCCATGGCGTCGAACGTCTTGCGCACACCGGGCACGGTGAGATGCGGAAAGTACCAGTCCATGGAAAAGCACAGGACGCCTTCCATGGCTTCGAGCGAGCTCCGGTCGGGACCCGTGATCCTCCCCTGCGCGCAGCCGGACGGGATAATCGTCGCTTCGTTGCCGATTACCACCTGCACTCCGGCTTGCTTAGCGAGCGAAACCAAGCCCCGGAGGTGATTCTCGTAGGCGGATAGCGTCACGGACGAGGGCTGATCGGTCTTGGCCCGGGGGACGGTAGCCGCGCGCGAAAAGCGCCGGTAGTACCGGTAATTCAACTCCAATAGAAAGTAGCTGGCATTCCGCACGCTTTCCCAGACGCTGGGCCAGGACCGTGCGTTGAGGACGGCATCGGAGAGGTCTTCCTCTCTCTGGATGGCGATGGCATCGTTCGCCGCGTGGTAGATCACGACCATGTCCGGGTCCATCCAGCGGATGCGGGTGATGAAGTTGATCAGGCTGGTGCGGGTGGTGTAGCCGGTTACGCCTGCGTTGACGACCTCGATCTTCTCCGTGCGCAGGCGCTTGCGGAGTTCGGCTTCGAGCTGGAAGGGGTAGGTGTCTTCGGTCGCAGGCAGCCCTTGTGGATAGCCGAAGGTCGTGGAGCCGCCCAGCACGAAGATTCGGTAGACCCCGTCCGGCTTCTTGCGGGAGACAGCCCGGCCTCGGAAACCCTCGGAATTCACGTCCACCGAGCCGCGGGCGACCGGAGTCGAGGAATCCGGCTTGAGGGTCTGATACAGGTAGGAGTTGGGCCGCAAGTAGCCTTCTGTGATGATCTTGGGGGTGTAAAACCGGCCGGCGGCAATGCGCAGAAATCCCTCACCGCAGAGGCACGCCAGGATCAGGCTGAGAACGGCGAGGCCGGCTTTCTTAATCAACTCCACTGCCCCGGGTCTTTCGGCCTGATCGGTTCACTACGTCGTTGCCATCCCTTCCCCGTCCCCAGATCGCGAGTGGGGGCCGAGTGCCGCTGACCTGACGATGACCGCCTACGTATCTGTAATCGGACCTTCGATTGTAGCTCCAGGCCGCACCCGATGGGAACGGCTCCGGCAGGCTCAGCTCGCTGCCGCCGATGCCGCTCCCTGCAGAGCCGCGTAGGCGGCCGGCTTTCGAAGGGCCGCCGCCATCATCACCACGCGGGTCACTTCGGCGCGGTCGAACGGCTTCGGAAGCACGTCGTACCCACCGCAGTCGAGCACCTTCGCCCAGAGGAGGTCGTCGGCGTGAGTGGAAACCACGATGAGCGGGGCCTCGCCTCCCGACCGGTGGATGGTGGCGAGCACGGACTCCCAGGAGCCATCCGGGAGTTCGCCCTCACAGACCACGACGCGACAGGAGGCCAAGCGGGTCAGCGCGGAGGCCACCGTGGAGTGGTGTTCGATCTTCCAGGTAGGGTGGTGAAAGATGGAGCGAAGCTGCGTCGCGTCCTCGGGCTGAGGAGTGAGGAGCAGGATCGTAATTCCTTCCGGTAGTGGCGTCCGAACAGGGAGATTTTGCTGGGTGGCTGGCATGCCCGGCTCCTTCGGATCCGCATCCGTCTTCCGCAAGCCATTCTTACTGAACGGTCAGAGAGTTTTGGCGGGAGAATCCCACGGAATGGATGTGCACTTCGGGATCCACTTCGGAGAGATTCGGAGATTGAGATCTTTGTGCGCTTTCACCCATCCCATCGCGGTGATTTCACCCAGGAACCACTGCCGGCGGGTGCTGCCGGGTGCACTGGCAGCCTGTAACACATTGAAAACAATAACCTGCTGGGCGGCGTTGGATTTGGGCCAGCGCCTGCTTAGCACACTTCGATTGTTGTCTTTGGCAACAATCTGCTGACAGTCATTGTTAGGAGGGTACGAATGCGGTTTCGCATCAGCCCAATTGCGGTAATACGATGTCTACTGGCGTTCGTTTTGCTGGCGGGAGCGGCCGCTCTCATCAGTGAAACCAAGTCGCCGTTCACCGAGCGGGATAAGGCCTTTTACGCCGACGAGAACATGGTGAATTTCGTTCGGCCGGGCCTGAACTTCACGATCCTCTCCGCCTCGATCGCAGCGGATGGAACCATCCAAGTTCGATACCGGATTACGGATCCGAGGAACCTGCCATTGGACCGCGAAGGGATCACGACGCCCGGAACGGTCGCCACCAGTTTCATCGCAGCCACAATTCCTCAGGGCCAGACTCAATACGTAGCTTATACAACACGCACCCAGACCAGTCCGATCACCGGCCGTTCGGCCATTCAGGCTGCTGGGCAGAACAACGGGACCTTCACGAAGGTCGCCGACGGCGAATACACCTACACGTTCAGCGTGAAGGCGCCGTCGAACATCGACCGGAACGCCGTTCACACCATCGGCCTGTACGGGTCCCGCAACCTGTCTGAGTTCGACCTTAGCACGAACTACGACGATGCCATCTACTCCTTCATTCCCGCCACGAGCGCCGCGGTAACCGAACTGCCACGCGACGTCGTGCGGACGGCCACCTGCAACAAGTGCCACGACCAGTTGGCGTTCCACGGCGGCTCGCGCCGCACGATGGAGGTCTGCGTCCTCTGCCACACGCCGCAGACGGTGGACCCGGATACCGGGAACACGGTGGACATGCCCGTGATGACCCATAAGATCCACATGGGCGCCAACCTGCCGAGCGTGAAGGCGGGGGGCAAGTACGTGATCATCGGGAACCAGCAGTCCGTGAACGACTATTCGAACATCCGCTTCCCGGCGAGCTTCCTGCTTTCCGGCGAGGATGGCGGGCTCCGCGACTGCACCACCTGCCACACCGGCGACGCCAAGCAGAAGGACAACTACATCACCAAGGCGAACCGCGAAGCGTGCGGCTCCTGCCACGACCGGGTGAACTTCGCCACCGGCGAGGGACACGCGAATCTGCCGCAGCCGACCGACAACCGCTGCACCACCTGCCACACGCCGGAGGGCGAGTTGGAGTTCGATATCTCCATCCGCGGCGCACACACCATTCCGACCCGCTCCCGGGATCTGCCGGGCGTCGTATGGACGATCGAGAGCGTGACCAACACGGCCGCGGGCCAGCGGCCCGTCGTGACCTTCACGCAGAAGACCCGCCGCGGCGAAGACATCAGGATGGCCGACATGACGAGGCTCGCCCTGGTGATGTCGGGTCCGACCACCGACTACGTCTCGCCGACCACTCGCGGCTACATCTCCGAGGACATCCTCGCGCGAACCACTGACCTCGGCGGCGGCCGCCTCCAGTACACCTTCACCAACGCCATACCGGCGGATGCGAAGGGCACCTTCACGGTGGGTCTCGAAGGCTACCGCAACCTGACACTTCTCGCAGGCACCACCAAGCAGCGCACCGTGCGCGATGCCGGCGACAACGTCACCCGGGACTTCTCGGTGGACGGCACGCCGGTAGCCCGGCGGCGCCAGGTGGTGGCGCTCGACAAGTGCCTGGCCTGCCACCCGCAGTTCTCTATCCACGGCGGCAATCGTGACCGCATCGACCAATGCGTCCTCTGCCATAACCCGGTGGAGACCGATGCGTCGGCGCGCCCCGCGGCCCAAAGCCCCGCGGAGAGCATCAACTTCATGACCATGGTCCACCGCATCCACTCGGGCAAGGGCCAGGTGCGGACCTACACCATTTACGGACGGGGCTCGGTCGCCTACAACTACAACGACGTCGGCTACCCCGGCCGCCTGGCGAACTGCACCGGCTGCCACATCGGCACCTCCTACCAGGTGCCGCTGCCGGCCACGAACGCACGGATCAACGATCCGCGGGGTCTCATTAACCCCATGGGGCCGACGACCGCCGCGTGCACCAGTTGCCACTCCAGCGTCGCCGCCGCGTCGCACGCTTTGACCAACACCAGCTCGTTGGGTGAAGCTTGCGCGGCGTGCCACAGCCAGAGTTCGCAATTCTCAGTCACCCGCGTTCACGCCCAGTAACTGAATACTGGACTTACGTGATCGCGAAGACGGAGACGACATGGACCACTTTGTACCTAGCCCCAACTCTGTCTCTCAGCCGGTGCGCCGGGGACTCCGCTACCTAGCGGGGTCCTCGGCGCTTGCCGTTTTGTTGGGACTGGCGGCGTTTGCGGGGCCGCAGGAGAAGAAGGAGGCCCCCACGGGCCAGCCGGCTTCCCCCGCGGCCCCGGCGAACTACGCCGGCTCGGACACCTGCCAGCCGTGTCACGAGGACATCTTTAAGTCATTTTCAAAGAACCCCCACCACGTCGTTGAGACGAAGGGGAAACGCGGCTACCAGGGCAAGGCGTGCGAATCCTGCCATGGCCCGGGGGCCAAACACTCTGAATCGGCGGACGTCAACGACATTGTCGCGTTTACGAGACTCTCCCCCGCCGCCGCCGACAAGATCTGCCTCGACTGCCACCGCAACCAGCCAACCAACGTCGGCCGCATCTTCGGCGGCCACGCGCGCAACCAGATCGCCTGTACTTCCTGCCACGGCATTCATAGCGACAAGACCTTCGAGCCGCGCGCGACCCTGGTTCAGCCCGTGCCGTTCACGGAAACCGTGCGCACCCGCGGTTCCCTGCAGGGGCGCGCGCCGCGCCGCGCGGCGGCGATCAATAACCAGTGCTCCAGTTGCCACAACGCGACCTACGCCGAGTTCCAGCGGCCCCACAAACACCCGCTCACCGAGGCCGGCGTCTCGTGCACGGATTGCCACAATCCGCATGGCTCGTTCCTGGCCGCCGATCAGAAGACCTTCGCGGCCAACGAACCGGGGTGCTTCAAGTGCCATGCGAACTTCCGCGGTCCGTTCGCGTTTGAGCACGCGCCGGTGCGATTCGAAAAATGCACCATCTGCCACGAGCCCCACGGCTCGGCGAACCCCCGCATGCTGAACCGTCATGAGGTGATGCTCAACTGCCTGGAGTGCCACTCGAACATCGGCGTCCAGTCGCAGCGCGGAACGGTGGGCGGCATTCCGCCGGCCTTCCACGATCTGCGTTCGCCGCGCTACCGGCAGTGCACGGTTTGCCATCAGAAGATTCACGGCTCGCACGTGAATAAGGACTTCCTGCGATGAGGGGCGCCATGAAGAGAGTAATCGGTCTTTTCGTCATCCTCGCCCCTCTGGTTTGGGGCCAGACTCCGCCCAAGCCGGTGGAAGAAGCCAAGCCCGCCGCGGCCGAAGCCGCCGCGGCCGCTCAGACGCCGCCCGCCGATTCCCCGGCGCCGGACGCCGAGCGCCCGGTCAGCGGTGTGGTGGACGTCGGCAACCGGTGGATTTCCACCCCCGCCGGCAACGCCAACAGCTATCGCAGCGTGATCAACCTGGGCGAGGGGCCGCGCGTCTTCAACTTCGATTTCGGCATTCAAGACCCCACCCGCAAGCTGTTCGACGACCTGAACGTCTTCGGCGGCAACTGGGGCGGCGATCCCTACAACACGCTGCGCGTGATTGCGGGGAAGCAGCGGGTCTACCGTTTCACCGCCGACTACCGCAACCTGACCTACTTCGACTTCCTCCCCTCATTCGCCAACCCGAATCGCCCGGATGCGTTTGGCGGCGCGGGCTCGAACGCCGTGTCCCGGCTGACGCCCGACGGGGCGCTTCTGAACCAGCGCTCCTACGACACCCACTTCCGGATGTCGGATATCTACCTGGAGCTGTTTCCGAACCGGAAGGTCATTCCGTATTTCTCCTACCAGCGCAATTCCTGGTTCGGGCGGGGCGTCACTCCGTTCGTCGCCCAGAGCACGGAGTACCCGATTCGCAACGACGTGAACGACGCCACCGACCTCTATCGCGGCGGCGTTCGCCTGGAGTTCGACCGCTGGCACGTGACCCTGGAACAAGGCGCCACGAAGTTTCGCGACGACCAGCGCGTTTTCTCCACCGAGGCGAACCCGGGCAACCGTACCGTCCCGATTCTCGGCCAAACGCTTCGCCTCACCGATGCGCTGCAGTCCTACGGCATCCGCGGAGACAGCGTCTTCGCGCGCGTGAACTTCACCGCATCGCCGTTCTCATGGCTGGGCGTCCACAGCCAGTACCTTTACAGCATGCAGGAGACCGACGTTCGCTACAGCGAAGCGGCCAACGGCAACTTCATCCTGCTGAACGCCGCGCGCTTCTACAACCGCCTTTCGCTCGGCGTGAACGGGGAAGCAAACCGCCCGCAGGCGAGCGGCACGCTCGGCTTCGAGATCCGTGGCCGCCGCTTCCGCGTCTTCCAGACCGTGATGACGGACCGTCTCCACAACGCGTCGGACATCGCGGTCACCGAGCGGCTGTTCTTCGCCGGCTCACCCGAACAAGCCTCGCAGGCCTTCGTGGCCGACCGCCTGGAGTGGAACTACCATCGCCAGCAGACCGACGTGTTGTTTGATGTCACGAAGTCCTTCACGCTGCGGGGCGGCTATCGTTTCCAGTGGGGCGATGCGCGCTCGCGGCCGGGCGACCTTGGGCCCACGGCCGAACTGGTCCGCGGACTTGAGGAATCGAAGCTCCGGCGGCACGTGGGCTTGGCCGGCGCCACCTACCGGCCCAACGCTAAATTCTCTTTGAACGCCGAGTTCGAAGCCTCGAACGGCCAGCGCACGTTCTTCCGCACCAGCCTCCAGGACTACACCAAGTTCCGGCTCATCGGACGCTACCAGCTCACGCCGTCGTTCCTGATCACCGGCAACTTCAGATTCCTGGACAACCAGAACCCCGCGCCCGGCGTCGATTACGACTTCCGGAGCCGCTACCAGACCCTCGGCGTCTATTGGACCCCCAAAGGCGGCAAGGTCTTCAGCATCCTGGCCGAGTACGCGCGCTCCACCCTGCGCTCCGACATCAGCTACATCGTGCCGCAGGAGATCTCCCGCGCCCGTTCCTTCTTCCGGGACAACGGACACACGGCGACCACCGTCGCCGACATCGTCTTTCCGGGCAAGATGGGTCCGCGCCTCAGCGTGGGCGGATCGTTCTTCCTTTCGAACGGAAGCCGGCCGACCAGTTTCTACCAGCCCCTGGGCCGGTTCCTGATCCCGTTCCATCGCCGCATCAACTGGTATTCGGAGTGGCGTTGGTTCGGCTATCAGGACGAGTTCTATGGCTACAGCGGGTTCCGCACGCACCACTTTGTCACCGGGTTCCGGCTGTTCATGTAGGCCGATCCGGCCCGCATCCTCATTCCCTTTGCGGGCGGCGCTCGACTCGCCGCCCGCTACTCATGTAAAATCCTTTCGAATCGAGGAGGTGGCGATTTGCGCCTAGCAGCGCTGTTCGTGATGGTCCTGCTGCCGCTGGCGGCGGCGGTGGATGTGCCCGGCGACGCCGGCAACGGGGCGGAGTTGTTCCGAACGCAGAAGTGCATCGCGTGCCACAGCGTGAACGGCACGGGCGGCTCGACCGCGCCGGACCTGGGCAAGCGTACGGCGCGGGATCTGACGCCGACTCAGATGGCCGCACTCCTATGGAATCACGGGCCGGCTATGTGGACGGCGATGGACAAGGCGGGCATCGCGCGGCCGAACGTCTCCTCACAACAGGCGGCGGACCTCTTCGGATATTTCTACGCTTCCAGGTACTTCGAACGCCCGGGCGACGCCGGGCGCGGCCGGAAGCTGTTCGTCGATAAGAGCTGCGCCGAGTGCCATAACATCACGTCGTCGACCCCGGCGGGCGGCAAACCGGTGATGCAATGGGCTTCGGTGGCCAACCCGATCGAACTGGCCCGGGGGATGTGGAACCACGCGCCCAGGATGAGCGAGGCGATGTCGAAGGCGAAGAAGTCCTGGCCTTCGCTGACCTCGCAGGAACTGACCGACATGGTGGTGTACCTGCAGAACCTGCCCCAAACGAAGAACCTGAAACCGGCGTTCTCCGCCGCTTCGGCCGAAACCGGCGCGGAGTTGTTCCGCCTGAAAGGCTGCGTCGAGTGCCACCGGGGTGCGCAGAGCCTCTCCCGCCGGGCCGCGCCGCGCACCATGACCGACTTCGCCGCCGCGATGTGGAATCACGCGCCCAGGATGCTCCAGTCGCCTCCGGCGCTGCGTCCTGAGGAGATGACCCGGCTGGTCGGCTACGCCTGGTCCCAGCAGTTCTTCGACGACATCGGCGACGCGGCGCGAGGGAAGTCGATCTTTAACGCGAAGTGCGCCTCGTGCCACCAGTCGGCCGGCTCGGGCGCGCCGCCCATCGCGGGCAGGATCACGGCCTTCGACATGGCCTCGATGACCTGGCGGCACGGTGCGGCCATGGCCGCCGCGATGAAGCAGAAGAACCTGGCCTGGCCCCGGTTTGAGCGTTCGGACATGGCGGACCTGCTGGCGCACGTGAATGCGATGTCGCCGGCCCGGAACTAGAGTTAGTCGATCCTCGCGAACGTCCCGTCCCGCTCCAGCCGGTACCGGTGACCGCGCCAGAGGATGGTGTTGCCGAAGAAGCCCACAACCCAGAAGGCGAAGCTCAGCAGATCCTGGACGGGGATCAGCGGCCAGAGGCGGCGGCAGAGCGGGTCGTGGAGCACGGCGTGGGAAACCGCGTGCGCGGCCGCGGCCCGGGCGATCATGGCGGCTGCTGCCAGTGGCCACCATTCGGGGCGGACCAGCGCGAGCAGTGCGGCGAGCGGCGTCGGGTTGATGAAGACCTGGCCGATGTAGCCGGCGGGCCTCGAACGCCGCGTGCTGCGGTTCCAGCGCAGACGATGGAGCGCGTTCTGACCGAACGTTTGCGCGCCGATGTGATGCTCGACGACGTAGCTCGACAGGATCACGCCGTGGCCTTGCGCGGCGGCGAAGTTTCCCAGTACGAAGTCTTCGGCAAGGTAATCCTTGAGCCGGTCGAAACCGCCGACGGCTTCGATCACGGTGCGCCGCGCGGCGATCGTCGGCCCGACGGCGAACTTCATCCCCTCCAGCATCCGGGCGACTAAGGCGCCGCCCCAGAACTCCGTGTTCATGCCGAGCGCTTCGAGCAGCGACCAGACGCTGCCGCGTCCGGGCACGGCCCGGTAGGGACAGGTGGCGACGCCCAGCTTCGGATCCGCGAACTCGGCCGCGATGGCGCGGAGCATTCGCGGCGTGACGCGGATGTCGCTGTCGCTCATCACCAGCAGATCGGCCCGCGCCGCGCGGGCCATCAGCGAGAGGCTGAACACTTTCGCATTCGGGTACGGCGGCTCGCCGGTGAGAAGAACGCGGGCGGGGACGGACGGGAACTGGGCGCACAGGCGGTCCACCACGGCCAGGGCGGGGTCTTCCGCCACCCGGACGGCGAAGAGCAGTTCGAAGTCCGGATAATCCTGTTCGAAGAAGGTGCGGAGGTTCCGTTCCAGGTTCTCCTCCCAGCCGTGCAGCGGCTTGAGGATGGAAATGGGCGGAAGTGTGTGGGGCGGGGAAGTGGGCCCGACGGCCAGGTACTTCCGCGCCGCCACTAGCGTGAGGACGCAGTAAACCAGCGAACCGAGAACCAGAGCCGCGAGTGCGAGCGCGACGATGAGCCCGGGCACTTACTCCGCCGGCGCCTTGGTCTCCACCAGTTGTTTCGCGTGCGCGAGGAACTCGTCGAGCGGCTGAACGCCCTGGTCGCCGTGCTTGCGGTTCCGGACGGAGACGGTTCCGTTTTCGGCCTCACGGTCGCCCACCACGAGCATGAACGGGATCTTCTGCAACTGAGCTTCGCGGATCTTGAAGTTCACCTTCTCCGGGCGCTCGTCAATGGAGGCGCGCAGGCCCGCGGCGCTCAGCTTCGCCAGGATCTCGCGGCCGTAGGCCACGGTCCGGTCGGTGATGGGGAGCACCGTGGCCTGCACGGGAGCGAGCCACATGGGAAAAGCGCCCGCGTAGTGTTCAATCAAAATCCCGAAGAACCGCTCCATGGAGCCGTAGAGGGCTCGGTGCACCATCAGCGGCTGATGCTTCTTGCCGTCCTCGGCGACGTATTCGAGCTCGAAGCGCCGGGGCAGGGTGAAGTCGAACTGCACGGTGGAGAGCTGCCACTTGCGGCCGAGTGCGTCGAGCAGTTTCACGTCGATCTTGGGGCCATAGAAGGCGGCTTCGTCGGGGCTGACCGTGGCCTGCAGGCCGACGCGCTCCACGGCCTGGAGCAGCGCCTTCTCCGCGAGGTTCCACTGGTCGGCCGAGCCGTCGTACTTGCCGCTGGCCCCACCGTCCCAGGTGGAGACCTCCGCTTCGTACTGTTCGAAACCGTAGGTCTTCAGCGTGTCGACAGCGAATTCGAGACAGCTTACGATCTCGTTCTCAATCTGATCCCGGGTGCAGAAGATGTGGGCGTCGTCCTGCGTGAAGCCGCGCACGCGGAGCAGTCCATGCATGGTGCCCGACCGCTCGTAGCGGTAGACCGTGCCCAGTTCCCCGAGCCGCACCGGAAGGTCGCGATAGCTGCGCTGCCGCGAGGCGTAGATCAGGACGTGCCCCGGGCAGTTCATGGGCTTCAACTGGTATTCGGCGTCGTCCAGCTCCATGGGAGTGAACATGTTTTCCGAATAGAAATTGGCGTGGCCGGAGGTCTTCCATAGGTCGCGCCGCATGACGTGCGGCGTGTAGACCAGCGCATAGCCGCGCTTCAGATACTCTTCCCGCATCCAGTCCTCGAGCTGTTTCCGGATCAGGCCGCCCTTGGGGTGGAAGAAGATCAGACCCGGGCCGGCGATGTCCTGAATGCTGAACAGATCGAGTTCCTGGCCCAGCTTGCGATGATCGCGCTTCTTGGCTTCCTCGATCTGGCGCAGATACTCTTCCAGTTCCTTCTTCGAGAAAAAGGCCGTACCGTAAATGCGCTGCAACTGCTGGTTCTTCTCGTCGCCCTTCCAATACGCGCCGGCGACGGAGAGGAGTTTGAAGGCTTTGATCTTGCCGGTGGAAGGCACGTGGGGGCCGCGGCAGAAGTCGATGAAGTGATCGCCGAGGGTGTACTCGGAAAACACCGCGTCTGCCTTCTCGGTGATCAGTTCGCACTTCATGTGCTCGCCCTGGGCGCCGTACTTGGCCAGGCCGGAGGTCTTCTCGGTCATGATGCGGCCGTAGGGCAGATCGCGCTTCTGCAACTCCCACATTCGTTCTTCGATCTTGGCGAGGTCGTCGGTGCTGAACGGTTCGCTCCGTTCGAAGTCGTAGTAGAAGCCGGCCTCGGTGGGAGGCCCGATGCCGAGCCTCGTCTCCGGGAAGAGTTCGAGGACGGCGGCGGCGAGCAGGTGGGCGGTGGAGTGCCGGTATACTTCCAGCGCTTCGGGGTTCCTGGTTGTCAGAATCTGGAGCGTGGCGTCGGATTCGAGCGGCCGGACCAGGTCCCACAGGTCGCCGTTCACGCGCGCCACCAGGGCGTCGTCCGCGAGCCTCGAACTGATCTTCTTCGCGATCTCCAGCGGCGGCGTGCCCGCCGGAACCGACTGCTGGCTGCCATCCGGCAGCGTCACCGTGATATTGCTCATGATTCAGTTAACCTCTTAGCCTATCACGCAGCCCTTTCGGAACCCTGATATGTTTGGCTCATGTCGCAACGGCTCATGTCGCAACGCGCCGTGGCGGCCCTGGCGCTGGCCGCGCTGCTGCCGGCACAGGAATCCGTTCCCACCTTTACCACCACCACGCGGCTCGTCGAACTCTCGGTGGTCGCGGTGGACCGAAGAGGCGCGCCGGTCACCGATCTGAAGAAGGAAGAGATCCAGATCCTCGAAGGCGCCGTCGCGCGGCCGGTCGCGTTTTTCCGTTTCGAGGGCGGAACCCCGCCCCCGTCCCGGCCGCTTGCCAAGGGCACATTTTCGAATCGTCTCGAACTATCTTCCGGTCCCTCGCGCAACGTCACGGCCATCCTGCTCGATTCGCTCAACACGGCCCCGAACGATCAAGTCCGCACGCGCGCGCAGGTGATGCGCTTTCTGCGGCGCATTCCGGCCGACGCCCGGGTAGGCGTCTACCAGCTCGGCCGCGAGATGCGGATCGTGCACGATTTCACGCAGGACATCGAGTCTCTTCGGCGGAGTCTCGCGCAGGTCTCGATCGGTCAGCGGCCGCAGGAGGAAACCGACCTCGCCGCCCTCGCCCGCGAGTACGACGCGTTGGCGGATCTCTCCGGGATGTCCGGCACGCAGGTGGCGATGATCCGCCGCTCGCTCGAACTGGAAGGCATGGCCAATCAGCGAATCCGCATGACGCGGGTCGAGGCGACGCTCCATTCGCTCCTCGGCCTGGGCCGGCACATCGCGGCCATTCCGGGGCGCAAGAACCTGGTGTGGGTCACGGGCGGCCTGCCATGGGTCGACATCACGGGCGCCGGTATGGGGCCGCTCAGCGATACCACCGCGCTACGGGCGCGGTTGGAAAGCGCTTCGCAGCGGCTCGCGCAGATGGGGATCGCGCTCTACATTGTGGATGCGAAGGGCATCGTGGCGCCCGACGGCTCGGCCCCCCAGGAAGTAGCGCGCCGCAGTGGACGCGCGGGATTTCAAACCCAGAACTATGACCCTGTGAACAACGACAACCGCCTGAGCATGAACCTCATGGCTTCCATCACCGGCGGACGCTTCATCAACTACACCAACGACGCCGCCGACGGCATTGGCGAGGCGGCGCGCGACGTCGAGGGCAGCTACTCGGTTGGCTTTTACGTGAGCCAGGAGCCCGACGCAAAGTGGCATGGGGTGAAGCTTGCCGCTACGCGCGATGGAGTGCGCATCCTTCATCGCGACGGCTACCGCGTCGAGAAGCCCGCCGGTCCGAAGGAATGGAAAGACGCGGACTGGCGCGAAGTGCTGGCCTCGCCTGAAGTCTCCCGCGCCATCCCCATCACCGCCTTCGCCGAATTCGACGAGCGGAAGGAGACGCTACTGGTGCAGGCGCAACTCGATCCCAAGGGGATCCTCTTCACCGAATCCGCCGGACACATGACCGCCGATCTCGATGTTTGTATCGGCGAAATGAGCATCGCGGGCCGGGTTCGGTATCAGACGGAAAGCGCGACGCTCAAGCTTACGCCCGAGAACTGGAGCCTGGTCCGCGCGGGCGGCGTTCCCTGGAGCCGGCAGATGAAGCCCGATGTGACCACCGGCCGGATCCGGGTCATCGTTCGCGACCGCCGCACGTCCGAGCTGGGAGCCGTCGACATTCCGGTCGGCGTGCTCCGCCAATAAAACAAGCCGCCACCCGGCATCCCGGGTAGCGGCTGATTCCAAACCGGAAGTTATCGCGAAGAGCTTAGCTCTTCGGCAGGATGACGGTGTCGATCACGTGGATCACGCCGTTCGACGTGGCGATGTCGGTCTTGACGACGTTCGCGTTGTCGACCATCACCTTGCCGCCCTTGGCGTTGATCTTCACGGAGCCGCCCTGGACGGTCTTCGCGCTCTTGAGCTTCACGACATCGGCGGCCATCACCTTGCCGGCGACCACGTGGTAGGTGAGAATCGCCTTCAGCTTCGGGATGTCCTTGAGCAGGCTGTCCACCGTGCCCGCGGGCAGCTTCGCGAACGCTTCATCGGTGGGAGCGAAGACGGTGAACGGGCCAGCGCTCTTCAGCGTGTCCACCAGGCCGGCGGCCTGGACAGCGGCCACCAGGGTCTTGAACTGGCCGGCGCCCACGGCGGTGTCGACGATATCCTTGTCGGCGGCCGGCGCGGCAAAAGCCGCCACCAGCAGCATGGTTGCAATCGAGAGAATCTTCTTCATGTTGGGTCTCCTTCGTAACTGGTCGCGCCGGGGTTGCCCAAGGGGCGCGCACAGTGGGAAGGATTCGGCGGGTGCGCGCCGTGCGGTATCTTATTTTCGCTCTCGGTATTGAATCGCGGCCGGGGTTTGAGGCATCTCAGGATAGATCGTGTTTTACCGCTACAGTACAGCCCTACGTTTGGCCGGCGATTCCCTAAGAGCCCACAAGTTGCGCAGTTTTCTCACCCTTCTCGGCGTGATCATCGGTGTGGCGAGCGTGGTGCTGGTGGGGGCGGCGATCGAGGGACTCGGCCTGTACGCTGAGCAATCGACGGCGAAGGCGTTCGGTACCGACAGCTACATGATCGCGCAGCTTGCGCAGGTGGGCCGGCTGACGCGTAAGGAGCGGGCCGACAAGCTGCGCTACAACAAGCCGATTGAGCTCGACACGCTGCAGTACCTGCGCATCTCGACGGGCGAGCAGATCTTGTATAGCCCCTACCGGGTGCGATCCGCCGATGTGAAGCGCGACGAGGTGACCTTTGAGAACGCCTCGGTGCTGGGTGTGGCCGCCAGCCTCCCCGAGATCCGCGACGTGACGCTGGTGGAAGGCCGGTTCTTCACGGAACCCGAGGAGAACACCAAGCAGCAGCTCGCGGTCATCGGTCAGGACATCGTGAATGAGCTGTTCCCCGCTACTTCGCCCATCGGCCGCACGATTCGCGTGAAGGGTCTGGACTTCACGGTGATCGGCATTCAGGAGAAGCTCGGCTCGGTGCAGGGGCGCAGCCAGGACAACTCGGTGTACGTGCCCTCCACCGTCTTCACCCGCATCTTCGGGCCGGACCGTTCCATGGCGGTCTTCGGGCGTCCGCGGCCGGAAACCGGGCTCTCGCTCGAAGCGGGACTCGACGTCACGCGCGGCGCCTTGCGCACCCGTTTCAAGACCAAGCCGGGCAAGGACGACAACTTCGATACGCTCACCCCGGACGCCATCCGCTCCTTCGTGGACAGCATTCTCGGGCTGATCAGCGCGGTGGTGGTGCCGGTGACCCTGATTTCGCTGGTTGTCGGCGGCATCGTGATCATGAACATCATGCTGGTGAGCGTCACCGAGCGGACGCGCGAGATCGGCGTGCGGAAGTCGCTCGGGGCGCGGCGCGGCGACATCCTCTTACAATTTCTCGTCGAGTCCGTGCTGCTCTCCGTGCTGGGGGGCATCATCGGCCTCTCGATCGGCGCGGGGTTTGCGTCACTTCTGTCGATCGCCTTCGACGCCCCGCTCCGGATCACGCTTCCCTATGTATTCCTGGCCATCTTTGTGTCGAGCGCGGTGGGCATTGTCTCCGGTTGGTATCCGGCCAACCGTGCATCGAAGCTGGATCCCGTGGTGGCTCTGAGGGCGGAGTAGGCGATGCGAATCACTACCGGCGAGAGCATGCAACTGGCGCTTGACGCGGTCTGGAGCCATCGCTTTCGTTCCACTCTCACGGTGGTGGGGATCGTGATCGGCATCACCACGGTGGTCACGGTTTCATCGTTGCTCACCGGACTCCGCAAGGGCATCGTGACGTTCTTCCAGGAGTTTGGACCGAACAACATGTTCCTGGCGCAGTACGGCGGCGACCCGAGTGCGCAGCCTTCGCAGAAAGAACTGCGCCGCAAGCCGGTGCTTCCCGAGTACGCGGAGATCATCAAGCGATTGGCGCCGACGGTGGAGGAGACCAGCGTTTCCCTGTTCCTGCCGGCGATCATCGGCCGGCAGCCGATCACCGCGCGAGTGCCCGGGTATGAGTCGGACAACGTGAACATGAACGGCGCTTCTGCGTCGAGCTACAACGTGCAGCCACGCGAGCTGAAGGCCGGTCGTTACTTCACGCCGGAGGAAGATGGCCGGGCGGCCCGGGTGGCCGTGATCGGCCCGCTGGTGGCCGAGGCGTTGTTTCCGGACGGCAACGCGCTGGGGCGCCAGTTCATCGTGGCGGGCGCCGAGTACACCTGCATTGGCGTGTTCGCGGCGGCCAAGGGCGGTTTCTTCGGCGAGAACGGGCTGGATCGCCAGATCCTGATCCCGCTCCAGACGGCGCGCTTGCGCTTCCCGCAGGCGGACCGTTTCTTTGTCACCATCAAGGCTCGCGAAGGACGGCGCGACGATGCGCTGGAAGAGGTCTCTGCGCTGTTGCGCAAGATCCGTAGGACGCCGGCGGGCGCGGAGGACGATTTCTCGCTCACCACGCCCGATCAGATCATCAAGCGCTTCGACCAGATCACGGGCATGGTGGTGTTGGTGTCCATCGCGATCTCCGGGCTCGGCCTGCTGGTGGGCGGCATCGGGGTGATGAACATCATGCTCGTCTCGGTTACCGAGCGGACGAAGGAGATTGGCGTGCGAAAGGCGCTGGGGGCGCGGAAGGGCGACATCATCTTTCAGTTCCTGGTGGAGGCCGTGACGCTCACGGGCCTGGGCGGAGCGATCGGGATCGTCTTCTCCGTCCTGGTGACCCTGCTGGTCAGCGCGCTGGTGCCTTCCCTCCCGAGCGAAACCCCGCCCTGGGCGATCATCGCCGGCTTCACGGTGAGCGTGGCGGTGGGCATTTTCTTCGGCGTGTGGCCGGCGTTCAAGGCTTCCCGCCTGGACCCGGTGGAAGCGCTGCGGTACGAGTGAGAAGCGCGCCGGGAGCCGGGTCCGCCCTGCGGGCAGTCAGATGGCTCCGGCAGTGAACCCGCTTCGAATCATAAGGAAAGCGCCCGCCGCCCCGGCGCACCCGCCGTTGACACATCCGCCGCCCGCTTCCTATCATGAGGATTCAGGCTTCGGTCGACCGGTCGAGCGGCCACAAACAGCCGCTCCCGCCCCTGACGCGGCAAGGCTCTCCTCGCCGGGCTGCGCGACAACTGGAACGACTCCTACCGCGGACAAACAAACATGATCAGAGTGGAAGGCCTGACGAAGCGATACGCACGCAATACCGCCGTAAACAACGTATCTTTCGAAGTCGAAAAGGGCCAGATCGTCGGCTTCCTCGGCCCGAATGGCGCCGGGAAAACGACCACCATGCGCGTCCTCACCTGCTTCCTCCCGCCGACCGCTGGGACGGCCAACGTCGCCGGCTACGACGTGCTCAAGCAGCCCATGGAAGTGAAGAAGCGCATCGGGTACCTGCCCGAGACCCCGCCCTTGTATCCGGAGATGGAGGTCGTCGAGTACCTGACCTTTGTGGGCCGGCTGAAGGGCCTCGGCAAGAGCGATCTGAAGCGCCGCGTGGCCGAAGTCGCCGAGCGGTGCGCCGTGGCCGACGTCGGCAATAAGCTCATCAGCAAACTCTCCAAGGGCTACCGGCAGCGCGTCGGCCTGGCCCAGGCCATCCTCCACAACCCCGACGTGCTGATCCTCGATGAGCCCACCTCCGGCCTCGACCCCAAACAGATTCTCGACACCCGCCAACTGATCAAGAGCCTGGCCGGCGACCACACCATCATCCTCTCCACGCACATCCTGCCGGAAGTCGAATCGACTTGCGAAAAGGTGATCATCATCGCCAAGGGCCACGTCGTCGCCACGGACTCGGTGCAGAACCTCACCGCCCGCCTTCGCGGCGGCGAGACCATCGCGCTCGAAGTCGCCACGGACTCCGCCGAAGCCGAGATCCGCCAGCGCCTGGAACAGGTTCGGGGCGTCAGCCGCGTGCTGCATAAGTCCTCGCACGACGCCAAGCACCACTTCGAAGTCGAAAGCATGACCGGCCACACAGTCCGGGCGGACCTCGCGCGCGCGGTCGTCTCGGCGGGCTGGAACCTGAACGAACTCCGCCCCATGGGCCTCAGCCTGGAAGAGATCTTCCTCCAACTCACCGCCGCCGACGCCGCGGCTCCGCAGGCCGCGCCCGGCAATAAGGAAACCGCCGGCACGGCCGCAACCGCCTCGGGAGACAACCAATGAAGAACATCTGGGTCATCGCCGCCAAGGAACTCAAAAGCTACTTCGCCTCGCCGATCGCCTGGCTCCTGTTGACGATGTTCGCCGTCATCTTCGGCTTTTTCTTCTGGAACGCCGTCGGCTACTTCGTCAACGTCGGGATGCAGCAGCAGATGATGGGCCGCGGCTTCCCCATGGACATGAACGAGATGATCGTCCGGCCGCTGCTGATGAATGTCAGCGTCATCGGGCTGTTCCTGCTCCCCATGATCACCATGCGGCTCTTCGCCGAAGAGAAGCGCTCGGGCACGATGGAACTGCTCATGACCTCGCCCGTTCGCGACCTCGAGGTGATCGTCGGCAAGTGGCTCGCCGCGGTCATCCTGTACGCCGTCATGCTGCTCATCACCGCGGCAAACTTCGGCTTCCTCTTTCTCCACGGCTCCCCCGATTGGAAGCCGATCCTGGTCGCCTACCTCGGCCTTCTGCTTCAGGCCGGCGGCCTCCTGGCCATCGGAACCTTTATCTCCACCACCACGCGCAATCAGATCATCGCCGGCGCCGCCACCTTCGGCGTCCTGCTCCTGCTCTGGGTCCTGGAATGGGTGGCCGGCTATGAAACCGCGGCCTGGGCGAAGGTCCTGGCCTACATGAGCGTGGTCTCGCACTTCGAGCCGTTCGCCAAGGGCGTGGTCGATTCGAAGGATGTCATCTTCTACGTTTCGCTGATCGTCCTGGGGCTCTTCCTCACCGCCCGTTCGCTCGAGTCCCTGCGTTGGAGGTCCTAACCGATGAAATTCGAGTTCCTCAAGAAACGGCAGACCCAGTATGGCGTCTTCGCCTCGCTCTACATCGTCATCGTCATCGGCATTCTCGGCGCCGGGAACTGGCTCGCCCAACGGCATAACAAGTCCTTCGACGCCACCAGCAACAAGCGCTTCAGTCTCTCCGACCAGACGGAAAAGGTGGTCCGGAACCTGAAGCAGGACGTGACCATCACGTACTGGGACAAGACCACCGGCTTTGCGCAGGCGAAAGATCTTCTGGATCGCTACGACAATCTCTCCACCAAGCTCACCGTCGCTTACGTGGACCCCTACAAGAAGCCCCAGCAGGCCCGCGCCGCCGGTGTCAAAACCGAAGGCAGCATCTTCATCGAAACCGGCACGAAGCGGCAGGAAGCCCGCAGCCTGTCCGAAGAAGAGATTACCGGAGCGCTGATCCGCGCGTTGAAGGGCGGCGAACGCATCGTTTGCACGGTGAGTGGACTGGGCGAGCATAGCCTTGAGGAAACCAACGCCCGCGGTTACTCCCAGGCCAAGGAACTCCTCGAGAAGAACAACTACAAGACCCAGAGCGTCTCACTGCTCGAAAAGCCCGAAGTGCCGAAGGAGTGCACCATCCTGGTGGTGGGCGGCCCCCGCTTCGAATATCCGGAGCCCACCGTCAACGCCATCCGCGCCTATGTGCAGGGCGGCGGGCGCGCCCTCTTCCTGCTCGACCCGCCGCTCGCGATGGGCAGGGAGGACGTCAGTCCCAACGCGCCGCTCGTGAACCTGTTGGCAAGTTGGGGCGTGGCCGTCAACGCCGACCTGGTCCTCGACACCAGCGGCGTCGGCGGGCTTTTCGGTCTTGGCCCTGAAGTGCCGCTGATCGCCAGTTATGAGTCCCACGCGATCGTTCGCGAGATGAAGGAAACGGCCAGCGCCATGCCGCTGGTACGTTCGCTCGACACGAAGACGGCCGATAAGTGGACGCTCGAAAAGCTGTTCAGCTCGAGCAAGAACGCCGTGGCCACGGTCAACCTCAGCCAGAGTCCCATCCGCCTGGATCCCGCCAAGGACAAGAAGGGGCCGTTCGTCCTCGGCGTCGCCGGCAGCTTCGATACCGGCCAGCCCGGCAACCCCGGCCGTATCGTGGTCGCCGGTTCGTCCGACTGGATCGCCAACTCCATCCTCCGGTTCGCCGGCAACCGCGACCTGTTCCTCAACATGATGAACTGGCTCAGCTCCGACGAGGACCTGATTTCCATCCGCCCCAAGGAGCAGGAGGATCGCCGCCTCAATCTGACCAAAGCACAGATGAACGTCATTCGCACGGTCAGCCAGTTCCTGCTCCCGCTGGCCATCATCGCGGGCGGTATCGCCGTGTGGTGGCGCCGGAGGTAGAGCAGCGATGAACGCGGTCAAGCTCCTCATCGCCGTCCTGATCCTGGCCGCACTCGGCGCGGGTGTCTGGTACTCAGAGAAATCCAAGAAGGACGAAGCGCCGAAGGACGCCGCCTCCGACGCGCCCAAGATCCTGACCATACCCGAAGACCAGATCGCTCAGGTTGAGATCCGCAAGCGCGACGCGGCTCCGGTGGTTGTGAAGAGACAGGGAACCAACTGGCGGCTGGCAGCGCCCGCCGAATTGCCCGCCGAGGACGAAGCCGTCGGCTCCGTGGTGAACACCCTCGCGGCGCTCTCCTCCGAACGCCTTGTCGAGGAGAAGGCGGCGAATCTCGCCGACTTCGGCCTCGCGCAACCGCTGCTCGAGGTCGTCGTCACAAAGAAAGACGGCAAGAGCGAGAGGCTCCTGATTGGTGACGAAACGCCCACCGGCAGCTCGTACTACGCCAAGCTCGGGACTGACGCGAAGGTCTACTCGCTGGCCGGTTGGAACAAGTCCGCCCTCGACAAGACCGCCCGCGACCTGCGCGACAAGCGGATGCTCACCTTCGACGCGAGCAAACTCTCGCGCCTGGAAGTCCGGGCCAAGGGGCTCGCCTACGAGTTCGGAAAGAACGCCTCCAACGAGTGGCAGATCGTCAAGCCCCAGCCGCTGCGCGCCGATAGCGGCAAGGTCGAGGAGTTGATCCGCAAGCTCAGCGGAGCGAAGCTCGACACGCTCCTCCCCGAAGACGAAGCCGCCAAGCTCGATGCCAAGTTCGCCTCCGCGACCCCCCTGGCTACCGCCGCGGCCACCGATGCGGCCGGCACGCAGACCCTCGAAGTCCGTAAGGGCTCCGACAACAACTACTACGCGAAGAGTTCTGCCGTGCCGGGTGCGCAGAAGCTCGCCGCCACCGAACTGGGCGAGGAGTTCGCCAAGCCGCTCGAAGAACTCCGCAACAAGAAGCTCTTCGATTTCGGCTTCACCGAACCGCAGAAGGTGGAAGTGAGAGAGGGCGCCACCACCGCGTGGACCTTCACAAAGACCGGCGACGACTGGACCGCGGCCGACAAGAAGAAGATGGACCCCGCCCTGGTGCAGTCGCTGATCGACCGCTTGCGCGACCTCTCCGCCGCCAAGTTCACCGCGGCCGGCTTCACCGTGCCCGTCATGGAGCTTACGGTGCTCTCGGACCAGGGCAAGCGCACGGAAAAGGTGCTGGTGTCAAAGAGCGGCGCGGCCTTCGTGGCCAAGCGCGATCAGGAGCCCGCGCTCTATGAACTCGCCGAGGCCTCGATCGAGGAGATTCGCAAGGCCGCGGCCGCCGTGAAGCCCGCCCCGCCGGCCACGCCTGCGCCCAAGGCTCTGGAAAAGAAATGACCAGCGCCCTGCTCACCGATCTGTACGAACTCACCATGGCCGCGGGCTACTTCTCCGCGGGCAAGACCGGTGAGCGGGCGACCTTCGAACTCTTTGTTCGCCGCCTGCCGCAGAACCGCAGCTTCCTGATCGCCGCGGGCCTCCCGCAGGCCGTCGAGTACCTGCTGAACCTCCGCTTCACCAAGGACGAAATCGACTACCTCCGCGGCCTCCCGCAGTTTCACAACGCGCCGCGGGAGTTCTTCACCTACCTCGCCGATATTCGTTTCACGGGCGACCTGTTCGCGCTGCCCGAAGGGACTCCCTTCTTCGCCGGCGAACCGGTACTTACGGTCCGCGCGCCGATCGTCGAAGCGCAGTTGGTAGAGACCTATCTGCTCTCCATGGCCGGCTTCCAGACGCTCATCGCCAGCAAGGCCGCGCGCATCGCCGAGGTCGCCGGGCCGCGCTCCGCGGTCGAGTTCGGCACCCGCCGCGCCCACTCCCCCGAGGCCGGCGTCCTGGCCGCCCGGGCCGCCTACATCGGCGGGTGCTCCGGCACCAGCAACGCGCTCGCCGGCATGCGCTTCGGCATCCCTGTCTTCGGCACGGCGGCCCATTCCTGGGTGCTCTCCTTTGAAACCGAACGCGAGGCGTTCGAACGTCTCCAGCAGTTGCTCGGCCCCCACAGCGTGTATCTGCTCGACACGTACGACACCGTCGAGGGCGCCCGCCTGGCCGCCGCCCTGGGCGAACCGATCTTCGGCGTGCGCCTCGATAGCGGCAACCTGGTCGCGCTCTCTCGCGCCGTCCGCGAGATCCTCGACCGCGCCGGCCTTCCGCACGCACGCATCATGGCCACCGGCGACCTGAACGAATACAAGATCCTCGAATTGTGCGCCGCCGGCGCCCCCATCGACGCTTTTGGTGTCGGCACGGACCTGGCGACTTCCTCCGACTCCCCCTCCCTCGGCGCCGTTTACAAGCTCGTTGAGCTCGACACCGCCGAGGGCACCCGCTTCAAGGCCAAACTCAGCGAAGAAAAGAACACCATGCCCGGCGCCAAGCAGGTCTTCCGTTTCTCGAACCGCGACCTCATCGGCTGCCATTGGGAGTGCCCGTCCCCGCACGCCCGCGCGCTTCTTCAGCCCGTGCTGCTCAACGGCGAACTGGCCGCTCCACTGCCCTCCGCCACCGAAGCCCGCGCCTACGCCGCCGCTCAGGTCAAGGCCCTTCCGCTCGCTCTCCGCAGCCTCTTTCCCGCCGAGGCCGAAGGCATGTGGCTCACCGAGTATTCACCCGCCCTGCTCGCCTTGCGCGACCAGGTCGTGGGAGCGCTCCGATGAGAACGGTCTTCTTCGATATCGATACGCAATACGACTTCCTGTTTCCCGCCGGCGCGCTGTACGCTCCCGGCGCCGAATCCGCCGCCGCCGCCGCCGGCGAGTTGAACCGGTGGGCCGCCGCCCGCGGAATCCCGGTCGTCTCCACTACCGACGCTCACGCCGAGAACGACCCCGAGTTCGCTTCCTGGCCGCACTGCATCTCCGGGACCCTCGGACAAACCAAGCCCGCCGCGACACTGCTTGACCGGCGCACAACCATCCCCAACCGCCCGGCCGAATTCGCGCTCGCGCCCCAGATGGTCATCGAGAAGCAGCACATCGATTGCTTCACCAACGTCAACCTGCCGCGCCTGCTCGCGGCGCTCGAAGGCGGCCGCTACGTGGTGTATGGCGTGGTGACCGAGATCTGCGTCCGCTGCGCGGCGATGGGCCTGCTCGCCACGGGGAAGCCCGTCGCGATCGTCACCGACGCGGTCCGTGAGATCTCCCCTGCCGCGGCCCAAGCCACGCTGCTCGCGTTCCAGGAGGCCGGCGGCACGCTCACTACGGTTGCCGAGATCCAGGCGGGCCGCTACTGAATCCCATCGTCCGCGGCCAAGGGCCCGTGCTCAGGCCAGCGCCCGGTCCATCGCCTGTGCCAGCGCATGGATGTCGAGGGGCTTCGAGAGATGATCGTCCATCCCTGCCTTCAGGCACTCCTGCCGGTGGATCTCCATGGCGTGAGCGGTGAGCGCAATGATGCGCACGCGCCTGGCGCCCGACGGTTCGTGCCGCCGGATCTCCCGTGTTGCCTCGTACCCGTCCAACTCGGGCATTTGGCAATCCATCAGCACCACGTCGTAGTCGGACGACAAGACCGCCTTCACGGCACTCCTGCCGTCGGGGACTACCTGCGCATAGTGTCCCATCCGTGTGAGTAGCCGCATGGCAATGCGCTGGCAGACCGGGTCGTCCTCAGCCACCAGGACTCTCAGCCGCCGGCCCTCGCTCGCCAGGTCCACCCGCGGAGCCGGCGGCGCCTCGAGGGGCGCCTCGGCCGCGGACAGAGGCAAGCGGAACCAGAACGTCGTGCCCCGCGGACGTTCCCTGATCACGTCAATCTCGCCGCCCATCCGCTCCACCAGCCGTTTGGAAATCGCCAGCCCCAGACCCGCGCCGCCGTACTTCCGGCGCGCCGTCTCATCGCCCTGCGTGAACGGCCGGAACAAACGCGCCTGCAACTCCTCGGAGATCCCTACCCCGCTATCGGTTACCGAGAAGCGGAGCCCTCCCGCGACGGCGGAAACCCGCATTGTCACGCTCCCCTCGTCGGTGTACTTCAACGCGTTTCCCGCCAGGTTCACCAGAATCTGTCGAATCAGGTTCGCATCGCCTCGATAGCATGGCCCGACCTCCGCCGCAAACTCCGCGCCGTACTGCAGGTTCTTCTCGCGCGCGCGGAACGCCAGCACGTCGACCACCTCGCGGACAACCTTCCGCACATTAAACGGCTTCTCGTCAATATCGAACTTGCCCGCCTCGATCCTCGAAAGGTCCAGGATCTCGTCCAGAATTGCCAACAGCGACCGGGCGCAGGATTCCACCGTACGCGCCATCTCGCGGTGCGCCGGCGCCAGTTCCGCGTCCGCCAGCGCCTCCGTCATCCCGATGATCCCGGTCATCGGTGTGCGGATCTCGTGACTCATGTTCGCCAGGAACTCGCTCTTGGCCCGGTTGGCCCGGTCCGCTTCTTTCTGCAGCGCACGGTTTCTGAGCAGCAGCCAAACAGCCAGCACCATACCCGCCGCCAGGCCGCCAGCGAGCCACTGCAGCGTGCGCGCCCGCCGACGCGCTTCCGATCGTTCGAAGGTGAATTGCGCCTGCTGCAGCCCGTAGGCCGGTGAGCGGGAGAAAATCAGCGCCAGCGTGCCGTCCTCCGCCATCCGGAGAATCTCGCCGTGCAGAAGGTCCGCCACGCGGCGCGCCTCGAACGTCGAAGCCACTCCAAACTGCAACTGCGAATCGGGCATCCGCAGCGCGTATAAGTGGCTTCCTTCGCACGCCGCCGGAGGATTGACCACCGCGGCGTCGGCGAAGCGGCTCTCGATCAGCACCGCGTCGGCGGCGCCGGTGCACACCGCGGCGATCGAGTCCGGCCGGCTCCTGAACTTCACGATCGTCCCTTGGGGCGCCCTCTCCCGCGCGATCCTCAGGTTGAGCCCCAGGTCGAACGCCGCGATGCGCCAGCCGGCCAAGCCGCCGATTTCGCCGGTCCACGGCTTCGCCGCCAACAGGTCGTAGGACTGCTCCATCCAGGGTTCGCTGAAATAGATGTACGTGCGGCGCGCCGGAAGATCCGCCGCGATCGGCCAGAGGTCCACCGATTTCGCGCGCAGTGCATCGTCCGGCCCTTCGTTGTGAATCCGCCAGTCCAGCCGTACACGGGCGCGGCGGGCCGCCTCCGTCAATACCTCCACCGCCGCGCCGCCGATGCTCCCGTCGGCTTGAAAATACTGGTACGGAGGGTTGTAGTTGATCCCGATGCGATAGGTTCTGGCGCGCAACCGGCTCAGACTGGTAACCCGGTAGAACGCGATGCCCGCCACCAACGCGAGCACGGCGGCCGCACAGATCCCGATCGTGCTGCGCGAGGCTTTCAATTTTCCTACCTATCACTGACTATCGGGATTATATCCAGGATCTGTACAGAATTTTACAAACGAGAGCGGAGCCGTTTCCCGGCCTCTTGCATCCATGGCAATAATCGGTAACAATCATTTCAGAGGAAAGATGCTTCAGCTGACCGGCAGAGCCCCCGCCGATACCCGTTCCGAAGCCGCCCAACGTACGCTCACCAGCGCATTGCTCCAGGCTGCGGCCCTGCTCGGCGTCGCCCAGGCCCAACTCGCCGCGGTCCTCGGGGTCAGCCCGGCTACCGTCTCGCGCATGGCATCCGGCGCATACCTGCTCCAGCCGGATCGCAAGGAGTGGCAACTCGCCGTACTGTTCGTGCGGCTGTTCCGCTCCCTCGATTCGATCACCGGGGGACGCGACGATCTCTCGCGCGCCTGGTTCCAGAGCCACAATCACGGGCTGCACGGCAAGCCGGAGGAGCTGGTGAACGACGTCGAGTCCTTCGTCCGTGTGGTCCACTACCTCGATGCCTCCCGCGCCCTCGTCTAACTGGCTGCAGCGCGCTATCGCCGGAGCGCGTAAGGCGGTCTCCCTGAAAGCCTGGCGCGCGGTGGAGGCGCAGCATGTCGTCTCCACCTTGCGGCTCACCGCCAATGACCCAGCCCGCCAGGACCTCCTCGAGCACATCCTGGAGGAACACAAACCCACCCCACCGCCCGCCACCCTGGGGCTGCACTATCTGCTCGCCACGCCCTTCCGCTACCCGCCTTTGCCCGGCGGCTCCCGCTTCCGCGCCTGGACCGATCCGGGAGTGCTCTACGCGGCGCTGGCGCGGCGCACCGCCTGCGCGGAGATGGGCTATTGGCGCTGGCGCTTCGTGCGAGAGAGCGAAGGGCTTCGCGGCATCGCGGCCGCGCCGCAGACGCTGTTTCAGATCGGCGCGCGCGGCGAGGCCATCGACGTCCAGCAACCGCCTTTCGAGCAGCGCGCCTCCGTCTGGACCAGCCCCGCCGACTATGGCGCGACCCAGTCCCTCGGCCGCCAGGCGCGCGCCGAGGCGCTCGCGCTGATCCTCTACCGCTCCGTGCGGGACCCCGAATCGGGAACCTGCGCGGCGGTGCTCGACCCCGCCGCGCTGCACCCGAAGCGCCCGACCGCGCAGGAGACCTGGTATCTCACCGTCACTCCCGGTGGCGCACTCTGGCAGCGCGAGCGGGAGCGCTTTGCTTTCGATTTCGCGTAGCTCACCGGATTGAGATCGTCGCCTGCCCGGCCGAGGTCACTCCGCCCACCGTCACGCGCAACGGCACAGCCTCCCCCACCGGAGCGCCGGCCGGTATGCGGAAGTTGACCTGCGTGAGCCCCTGAACGAAGAAGGGCGCGCCGCCCGCCCACTGCGCGGGAACGGTCACGCCACCCACGCTCACCGTGACCTCGCGAGCGATCACGGGAAGCGGCAGGTCATTGCTCGCCCCGTCGGTTCCCGGCGGCGATGTCTGGCCCGCGCCGGTGACATAGAAGAACACATCCGTGCCCCGCGGAAAGGAATTCGCCGGGCCGTTCACGGCGCCCGTGGCGTTGTCCACGAGGATCGCTGGCCCCGAGCCTTGCCGGTTCGCCGTGTAGATGCCGGGTTTGGCCGCGACCACGGGCACCACAACCGGCGCGGAGGGGATCCCGTCACGCAGAACCTGCATGGTGGCCGATTCGCGGCCGGCGGTGTGAAACGGAACCAGCGCGCTTGACTGAGTCGCGCTCGCATACAACATCGGCGCGGGAATCCCGTCAAAGAGGATCTGCGTTCCGCCCGCGATCGTCGTGGCTCGCGATTCCGCCAGCACGTCCGGCCCGATGCCGGTTCCGAAAATGACGATGTTCTCGCCGGGCGTGACACCGGGAGTGGCGTAGCTCGCGGCGTTGGCGACGCCCTCGGCGGTGAAGGCCGGCTCCTTGCGCTGGCCATAGAACACGCCGCGTCCACCCACGGCGGCATAGACCAGGTCTTTCACGCGCATGTCGCCGGCGATGGAGGTAACGCCGGCGAAGCCGATCTGCCCGGGGTCGCTGATCCGAATCCAGGTGGCGCCCAGGTCCTCCGACTTGTACATCGCCTCATTGCCGTCTCCGGGCGCGAGGCCGAACACGTAAAGAAACGGCTGTGTTTCGGAGTTGCCCCGCCCGAACGTGACGAAACGAACCTCCTGCAGGCCCGGCACGGGGGTCCAGGTCACGCCGGCGTCCTGGGAGCGCAGCAGCACGAAACGTCCCGTCTGATTGGTGTTCCGGCTGTGCGCGAGCCAAAGATCGCCGGCGCGCGTGGGATTCGGAACCAGGTTGACCTTCACGGTATTGCCCACCGGACGCCCGGCTTCGCGGACTGTGCCGGCGAGAGTCCAGGACGCGCCGCCGTCGTTTGAGAGGAACAACTCACCGGGCGAATTCCAACTGGCGTGGAAGTAGTAGTAGAAACGGCCTTCCTCGATGGGGTCCGCCGCCAGCACCTGGCTGGCCCACCATTCGCTGCCGGTGAGTTGCCAGCCGGCCCGCAGATCTTCGCCGCCCACCTTCGCCTTCTGCCACGTCTTGCCGCCGTCTTTCGTGA
The DNA here is from genome assembly GCA_031969915.1 of Bryobacteraceae bacterium. GTDB lineage: Bacteria > Acidobacteriota > Terriglobia > Bryobacterales > Bryobacteraceae > DALYJJ01. The sequence goes on from DALYJJ010000034.1 coordinate 29,355, forward strand.
ACACCGGCGTGGAGCCCTTAGCGGGCGCCCAGACCATGTTCCTGGGGTCGCGCGCCGAAACGGCGATGTTGCCGCCGATGCCCGGCGTGGCGTTCTCGAACGGACGCCAGGTGCGGCCGTTGTCGCCGCTCACTCCGGTCATGGGAAGCCGGTTGTCCACCTGGTCCCAGCCCACAAAAGCCATGTTCTCGGGCGCCTGGCCGGCGAACGCCATCGAGTTCCCTTGCGCCACCCATTGGAACTCGGCGATCTTCGAATCCGGAGGCCGGTCGCGGTTCTCCACGCGAAAGCCCACCATGTCCATGGCCACCAGGAACAAGTCGGCGCCGCCGGGCGCGGGCGGCACGACGACGCGTTGCGGGACCAACTCTTCGAGGTTGTTTTGCACCCACTCCCAGTTCGAGCCGGTGGCCGTCACGTCGTTGTTGCGCATGACGCCGTAGCCGTTGGTCTGCCATGCCTGCCTGGGATTCGCGGGGTCGATCGCGAGGCCCGCGTTGCCCCAGCCGCCGGAGGGCGATTGGAAGTTCCACGAGTTCGGTTTCTGGAAGTAGCCGGGCTGTTTGAGACCGATGCCGGAGTAGGCGATGCGGGTCCATTGCGCGCCGCGGTCGGTGGAGCGGTACACGGTGAGGTTGCCGTCGGCCGCAGCGAGGATCGTCGCGGGATCGGAGGGGTCCACGGCAACGCCCGCCCAGAAGAGATTGGTGCGGCCCGCCGGGGTGATCTCCGCCCACTCGCCGTTGCGCCACCGGCGGAGCGCGCCCGCCGTGGGCGAGTAGCGGCCATAGGAAACGTAGAGTACGCCCGCTTTGTCTATGGCGGCGCGGACGGGATTGGGGCGGGCGTCAATCTGGGTCCAGGAATCGCCTCCGTCGTTGGAGCGCCACACGCCGCTGGTATAGACTCCGGCGTAGATACGGTCCGTGGCCGACGGGTCCACGGCCACGAACGTGATACCTGGGGCCTCGGTCGATTCGGGAAGGGCGCCGCCCGCGCGGCGCCAGGTGGAGGCCGCGACATCGCCGATCCAAAGGCCGTGGCGGCGGGTGGCGTAGTAGAGGCGCGTGGGCTGGTGCGGATCGACGGCGAGACGGTCCTGAACCAGGCCCCGCAGGTCGTCGTTGGGACCCATGTACACGTTGTGCCGGGCAAGGCCGGTAGGGGACCAGAAGGCTCCGCGGTCGCGCGACACGACGATCTCTCCGGCCCAGTCGACACTGGTACCGTTGAGCGACATGCGGTAGGGCATGGCCGCATAGACCACATTCACGTTGGTGGGATCGACGGCCAGCGCCTCAATGCCGTAGGAGCCCGGGCCTTCGGTTCCGATTCGATCCGTAATCGGAATCCAGCGATCCGCGGCGCGATCGTATCGATACGCGCCGCCCACATCGGTTCCGGCGTAGATATCGTGCGGGGCCTTCGGGTGGATCGTCAGGACAGTGACGAAGCCCATCCCCTGGAGGTTCACGTTCCTCCAGGCGAAGGGCTGGTAAGTAGACTGGCCGGTGGCGGCCAGCGAGGCAAAGAGAAACGCCGCGATCAGGCGCACAGCAAACCTCAGGGCTTGGCGGGCAGGTAGGCGATGCAGTCGATCTCGACCTTGATGGGCGCGGCGAAACCGACGACGACGGTGGTTCGCGCGGGGCGGTGATCCCCGAAGAAGGCCGCGTAAACCTCGTTCATGGCCGCGAAGTCAGCGCCGTTTTCGAGATACACGTTGCAGCGCACGACGTCGGCCGGCCGGGCGCCCGCCGCTTCCAGGATCCGGCCGATGTTTGCGAGCACCAGCCTGGTCTCGTGGCGGATGTCGCCGAGCGATAGTTCGTTGGTTGCCGGATCGGCGGCCACTTGTCCGGCGACAAAGAGGAAGTCGCCCGCGCGAACCGCGGGCGAGTAAGGGCCCCGAGGGCGCGCGCCGCCCTCGGGATGAATGAATTCCATCACCTACCGGTCCCCCGTCGGTTTCTTGCGCCGCGTCGTGGTGGTGCGGCGGGGGCGCTCGGCGGTGTTGCCGCCGGCGGCGGCCCGCTTGCGCGGGGCGCGGGGACGCTTCGCGGGCGGGGGCTCCGGCAGTGGCGGAGGATTGGGGTCGACGAGCGAAGGCTGGCCGGGAACGATGGGCTGCACTTCGTCTTCTTCTTCCTCGTAGGGTGACGGTTCCGGCGCGGGCGGAGGGGCGGGCGGATAGAACTCGCCGCCGAGGTGCACCAGCAGGCCGCGCTCTTCGTCCGGTTCGATCCGCACCAGCAGCTTGTCTTGCGCGTAATTGAGGAACTCGCCGAACTCCTGGTAGCCGTAGGCGGAGGCGTCGAAGTTGGGCATCTCTTCCTTCACCCAGCCCGCCAGGTCGTCCGCCAGAACGCCGTCCTCGATTTCGAGGCGGTGCGTCTCCAGCAGGTCGCGGAACTGCGGGAGGATCTCCTCGGGCTTCGGAGCGGGCTTCTCCGGCTGTGTGTGCTTCCGTTCGATCAGGTAGCGGCCGCCGGTTCCGTTGACGTTCACCAGGTCGGCCTTCTTCAGCTTGTCGACGAACTCGGAGAAACTGCCCGCGCCATAGGCCCGCTCGCTGAAGGTGGAGTCGAGCTGCAGCATGGTCGACTTGAGCAGGCCGAGCTGCGGCTGCACGCCGCGCCGTTCCAGCACCTGGAGCGCGCGTTCCACCAGCGGCATGGCCAGTGCGAGATCCAGCGGCGCAGGCCGCTGGCGCTGCTGTTGCGGTTGACCACCACCCTGTCCTTTGCCCTGACCCTGACCCTGGCCCTGCGGCCGTTCTTCACGCGGCGGGCGGCCGCCTCCACCGTGTTGCGATTGCTGCGCAGGCTGAGGCTGCTGCTTGGGAGGGGGGGCCGAGCCCGCGGAGTCAAGCAGCGACTCGTAGCTGATGAACTCATGGCAATTCTGCTGCAGGATGGTTGAGGTGAAGGCCTTGCCGCCCACCACGTAGACGGTCTTCCCGTATTCCTTCAGCTTGTTGACGAGAGGGATGAAGTCGCTGTCGCCGCTCACGATGGCGAAGGCGTTCACGTGGTTGTGGGTGAAGGCCATTTCCAGGGCGTCGAGAGCCAGGTTGATATCCGCGCCGTTCTTGTCGCCGCGCGGTGAGGGGATCCGCTGAACCATCTGCACGGCGTTCTCGGCCATGCTGCGGGTCGCGCCTTCCTGCCGGGACCAGTTCGCGTACGCGAACTTAGCGACGATGTCGCCACGTTCCTTCAGGGAGTCGAGCGCGAGGGCCACATCGAATTCGCGGCGCAGCGTGCTCTTGACTCCGATTTCGATGTTGTCGTAGTCGACGAACACCGCGATGTTCATTTTGTCTTGCATCGGCACTCTTTTCTCGGTTCCGGCGTTCCGCAGACATCTGTGGCCCTCCGGTCCGATTTCTCTCAGAGACCTTGGCCTGAGGCCACGGTCTCGTCCACCGACGAGCGGATAAACGTCACGATCTCATTGAGCGAGGCGCCGGGCTGAAAAACAGCCGCGACTCCCTGCTCGCGGAGACGCTGCGCGTCCTCGTCCGGAATGGTCCCGCCCACCACCACCAGCACGTCCGTCATCTCCTTCTCACGGAGGAGGGCGAGGACGCGAGGCACGATCGCATTGTGTGCTCCGGAGAGGATCGACAGGCCGATCACCTGCACGTCCTCCTGAAGGGCGGCATTGACGATCATCTCCGGGGACTGCCGGAGGCCGGTGTAGATGACTTCCATCCCGGCGTCACGCAGCGCACGTGCGATCACTTTGGCGCCACGGTCATGACCATCCAGTCCAGGTTTGGCAACGAGAACGCGAATCCGCTTGTCCATGGACTGGTATTCATTATAATTGGCGACGGAGCCGCGCGGGCATGCCGCCCCGGGGGATTGGCGTGTAGCCTAGTCGGTAGCCCATGCGAATCCTGATTGCCGGCGGCGGCATCGTCGGCCTTGCCTCCGCCCTCCGCCTTTCCGAGGCCCTGCCGCAAGCCTCGATCCAGGTGTTGGAGAAGGAGCGAAAAGCCGGGCAGCACCAGACCGGCCACAACAGCGGCGTGCTGCATTGCGGTCTGTACTACAAGCCGGGATCGCTGAAGGCCCGGCTGGCGGTGGAGGGCATCCGCCAGATGGTTTCGTTCTGCGAACACAACGGGGTGGCGCACGAGATCTGCGGGAAGCTGGTGGTAGCGGCGGACGAGAGCGAGATTCCGCGGCTGAAGGAGTTGGAGCAGCGCGGCACACAGAATGGTCTCGAAGGGCTGCGCTGGCTGTCGCGGGAGGAGATGCGGGAGCGGGAGCCGCACGTGGGCGGCGTGGCGGGGTTGCGAGTGCCCCAGGAGGGCATCGTCGACTATGCCGCGGTCTGCCAGGCGATGGTCCGCCGGCTTGCCGAGGGCGGGCACCGGCTGGTGACCGGCGCCCGCGTGCGGCGGATGCGCCGGGTGGGGTCTGCTTGGATCGCGGCGACCGAGGCGGGCGATTTCGAAGGCGACTTTGTCCTGAACTGCGCGGGGCTGCACAGCGACCGGGTGAGCGCGATGACCGGCCGCGCCCGCGAGTTGCGGATCGTTCCGTTTCGCGGCGAGTACTACCAGATCCGGCCGGAGCGGCAGCACCTGGTGCGGCACTTGATCTATCCGGTTCCCGACCCGCGCTTTCCTTTCCTGGGGGTGCATTTCACCCGCATGATCCAGGGCGGCGTGGAGGCGGGCCCGAACGCCGTGCTCGCGTTCGCGCGCGAGGGTTACAAGAAGACGGACATTTCGATTCCCGACCTGGTGGACGCGCTGAGCTACAGCGGGCTGTGGCGTTTTCTGGCGAAGTACCCGGCGATGTGCGCCGCGGAGATGGCGCGTTCGTTCAGCAAGCGAAGGTTCTGCGAGTCGCTGCAGCGGCTGGTGCCGGAGATTCAGGCGGGCGACCTGGCGCCGGGCGGGGCGGGGGTGCGGGCGCAGGCGCTGGAGCCGGACGGCAGCGTGGTGCAGGACTTCCGGTTCGCCGAAGCGCCCGGCGCTCTGCACGTGCTGAACGCGCCGAGCCCGGCGGCCACCGCTTCGCTCGCGATCGGCGCGGAGGTGGCACGCAGGGTGGCCGCGCGGCTGAACTGAATCAGCCCGGATGAGAAGCCAGGTGCTTCGACAGGGCCGCCAGCAGCCCACTCGCGTCGAGCGGCTTGGTGAGATAGCCATCCATGCCGGCGGCGAAGCACCGGTCGCGGTCGCCGGCCAGAGCGTGCGCCGTGAGGGCGACGATCGGCGTCCGGTTGCCGCCCCGCCGCAACTGAGCGGTGGCTTCGTAACCGTCGAGTTCCGGCATCTGGCAGTCCATGAGGATCAGATCGTATTTCTGGGCTCCGGCCAATTGCACCGCTTCGCGCCCATTCACCGCGGCGTCCACCGTACAGCCGGCGCCCGTGAGCAGGCGCGTGGCGAGCAGGCGGTTCACGCTGTTGTCCTCCGCCAGGAGCACGCGCGCGCCCTCGAAGCGCGGCGCGCCGGCCGGCGCCGGAGCGGGCGCAGCGGAGGGAGCCGGCGGCGGCACGGGAATCAGCGGCAGTTCCACCCAGAAAACGGAGCCCTGCGGGGAGTTCGGCTCGTAGCCGGTGGAGCCGCCGAGCAGGTCGGCGAGTTGGCGGGCGATGGCCAGACCCAGCCCGCTGCCCGAGTACCGGCGGGTCATGCTGCCGTCAACCTGAGAGAATTCGTGAAACAGCCGCTCCTGCTTGTCCGGCGGAATCCCGATCCCGGTGTCCTCCACCGCAATGCGGAGCCGCGAAGCGTCGGCCGGTGAGACCGCGATGCGAATGGATCCGTGATCGGTGAACTTCAACGCATTGCTCACGTAGTTGAGGAGAATCTGCCGGATCCGCACCGGATCGCTGCTGTACCAGCGGTGCACACCGGGCGCGATGTGAATGGAAGCGGAGATCCCTTTCTCGGCGGCCCGCGCGCCGAACGTGCGCAAGACGTCGTCCAGCAGACGGGCGAGGTCGAAGGGCGCCGTCTCCACGGGCAGGCGGCCCGCTTCGATCCGCGAGAGGTCGAGAATGGTGGAGAGGATGTCGAGCAGTTCGTCCGCCGATGCCTTCACGATTTCGAGGTCGCGGCGCACCGGGGCGGGGAGCGTTCCGGCCAGCATGAGGTCGGTCATGCCGATCACACCGTTGAGCGGCGTCCGGATTTCGTGGCTCATCTTGGCGAGGAAATCGGTCTTCGCGGCGCTGGCGGTCTCGGCGATCGCCCGGGCCTCGCCGGCGCGCCGGTTGGCGGCGTTGGCGCGCAGGTAGAGAAACACGACGGCGGCGAGGGTCAACAGCCCGGCCAGCAGCGCGCCCGCGTAGATCCGGTTGCGCGTTTCAGCGCCCTTCAGTTCTTCGATCGAGTGGGCATCGACGGAGGAGAACGCGGACCAATGTTCCAGGATGTCGGCGAAGGTTCCGTCGGCGGCGAGGCGGTCGATCTGCTCCCTGATCCGCTGCGCGGCGGGCGCAGCCGCGGGTGTGGACATGATGCTCAGGCGGGAGGTGAGTCCGGCAAGGGGCTGCAAGCGGAGGCGGGTGGTCTCACATCCGGCGGGCCGGTCGAGGATCGCGACATCCAGGAATCGCAATTCGGTCAACGCCGCGGCGGCCTCGCCCCGGCACACTGCCTGCAACGCGCCTTCCCGCGAAGAGGCCCGGTACAGCGGTGAGGAGGGGAAACGGCTCCGGGCCGCGCTCTCCAGGAAAGGCCCATCGCGGATCGCGATCTTCTCGCCATTCCATCCGGCGGCCACACGGGGCGGGGAGTCCTTCAGACTGACCAGAACGAAGCCGTTCGTCAGCCACGGCTCAGTGAATTGGGCGAACTGGCGGCGCCGCGCGTTCGGGCTTACGCCCGGCCAGAGGTCGACGGCATGGGAGTTGAACGCGTCATCGATGAGTCCTGTCCATGGAACCCACCGGAGCTGGATGCCGGCCCGGGCCGCCGCCGCGTTCATCACATCCACCGTCAGCCCTTCCACTCGCCCGCCGGGCAGGTGCGAGTAATAGGGCGGGGCGTGGTCGGCGCCGATGCGAAGTTCTCCGGCGGTGGAGGGGTTGCGGGCAAACCATCGGCAGGCCGGGCAGCCTACCAAGCCCAGCGCGACCAGTCCCCCCACGCTGACCAGACGGCCCATACCATGCCTTTATCCCATATCGGTGCCGATCTCGCCGCTTGCGGCTCGATCAGGGCCGGAAAATCCCGGCCTCGTTCCAACGGGCCACCACATCCTGGATGAGTTCCCCTATCTTATCGACCACGGCGGCAAAGTATTGTTTCGCTTTTGTCTCATCGAACTTCACATAGCCCTGGTTCGGCTGGTACAGGATGATCGAAGCGGGGAACGGATACGCCGTCCAGGAGCCCGCCGGGGCCCGCGGCATGGCCAGCGAATCCCGGTAGAGTTCACGCCGAACCAACTTGGGATCGATGGCCTGGATGAAGGCGTTTTCGTTCCAGCCCGCGTGGCCGCCGTCCTCGCCAAACACCCGCTGCGTGATATCCGAACAATACGACCACCAGTTCACCACCAGCGTCCGCACACGATGTTCCCGTCCCGTCTTCTCCGCCACCTGGTTGAGGATCTCGGTCTGCGGCCCACCGTGGCCGTTGATCACGATGATGTTGCGGAACCCGTTGCGCGCGAGGCCCGCGAGGAGGTCTGAGACAAAGGCGCGATAGGCAGGTTCGGAGATGGAGAAGCCGCCCGCGTAGGCATCCAGGCTGCCCGTCACACCGTAGTTCAGAGTCGGCGCGACCATCGCGTTCAGGCGGGGGGCGAGGGCGCGGGCGATGGCCTCCGGCGCGGTGTTATCGGCGCCGTTGTTCACCACGCCATGCGCTTCCAGCGTGCCCGTAGGCAGCAGGACGGTTTGAATCCGCGACGGTACGGCGGCGCGGAAGTCCATCCAGTTGACGGCGTTCAGGTCGCGCGTGGGCGGTTCCTGCGCGGAGACGGACGCGCCGTGGAGGACGGCGAACAGCAGCGAAGCGAACGGCAGCCTCATGATGAGAGGCTATTTTATGCGGGCGGCGTCCTCGGTGTCGAATTCCAGGCGGTCGGAGATCAGCGCTTTCCCGCTCAGCCCTTTGCGCGCGATGCCTTCCTTGCCGTGGTCGTGGGTCTTGGCGACGATGTGATAGAGCTCATGGGCCACCACTCGGCCGAGCGCGCGGCCCATCAGGCGGTCGCCCTTGGCGTGGTCGCCGCCGAACATGGCGGACTTCACGGACTTCCGCACATGGTCGCAGCGGACGACGCTGAACGGCTGGACCTCGCCTTCGACGGTCAGCGCATAGGCCAGCGGGCCCCGCTCATCGAAGACCACCGGGAAATGGTCCAGTTTGCAGTTGCCGCGGAATCGCACCAGCACGAGGTCGTCGAACGCCTCCCCTTCGGTCATCTCCGATTTGAGTTTGAAATTCAGCTTCACGCCGGCGGGCTTGAGGACCGTTTCGAGCTCCCGCTGCATTTCCAGGTAGCTGATTTCCGAATAGGGCTGATCGAACTCCAGAAGGAGAGTGACGGGCGGCCGTTGGGGCTTCCACTCCGCAAGGGCCGGGAGGGCGAGAGCGACGTAGCTGGCAATCAGAATCCGGTGAAGGTGCACATGACCTCCGCGCGCGCCGACTGGGGCAACGCTCGCTTGGATTATATCGGATCAATCCGGGCTGCAGAATAGATGGTGCCTCATTACTCCGGAGTTTTGGCCCAGGAGCGCGGCTTCGCCCAGTACACGACTGCGCCCCCGGCCAGGCCCGCAAGCCCAACCATCGCTTGGGTTCGATTGACGCCTGTCAGCAGGAACACAGAGGCGGCCACGCCGAGCGCGGGGATGAGGGGACCGAACGGGAGGGTGAACGTCCGCTCCTCGGGTGGCGTGCGGCGGCGGAGGATGGGGATCGCCGCGCACGTGGTGATCGAGTAGAGCAGGCGGGCGATGGCGTTCAGCGCGGCCAGGGTGACGAACGTGCCGGAGAGCGCCAGAGCGAGCGTCGCAGAGGTGAATACCGCCACGGCGACATGCGGCGTGCGGAACCGCGGGTGGACTTTGGCCAGCGCGGGCGGGAGGTGGCCGCCGCCGGCGAGCGCATAGAGAATGCGAGGGCCGATCAGCAGGATCGTGCTGTTGGTTCCCGTCGTCGAGAACACCGCGCCGGCGGCCATCAGCGCCGCGCCCGCCGGACCGAGGAATCGCTGGGCCGCGGAAGCGAGCGGGGTCGCGTTCGAGCCCAATCCGGGAAGCGCGCCGACGCACACGATGTGGACCAGCAGATACACCGCGACGCTCAAAGCGATGGCGATCACGATCGCCGTGGGCAGGTAGCGGCGCGGGGAGATCACTTCCTCGCTCGGAACGCTCGCGAATTCGAAACCGCCGAGGGCGAACAGGAGCACCAGCGACGCCTCGCGCAGGCGCTGAAAATCGGGCGGCGCGGCGGGAACGGCGGCCGGCAGATCGACCAGCACCGCGCCCGCCCCGATGAAGATCAACAGGGGAATCAGCTTGGCCGCGGTCAGCAGGTTCACGACCATCGAGCCGTAGCGGACCCCGGCGTAGTTCAACGCGCCGATGGCCGTGATCGCGACGGCGATGGCGGTCGCGCGGCCGGCTGCCGTTTGCATCGCCGGAAGGAAGTAGCCGAGGTAGGCGGCGAAGGCGTTGGCGATGGCCGCGGCGCCGGCCAGGCGTCCGAACAAGAACATCCAGCCGGCTTGGAATCCAATGAACGGGCCGAACGCTTCGCGGGCGTAGAGATACGGTCCGCCGGCGCGGTCGAAGTAGCTGCCCGCCTCGGCGAACGAAAGCGCGACGAGAATCGCCACCGCGCCCGCCAGCACGTACGCCAGAGTGCTCGCAGGCCCGAGAATCCCGGCCACCGTGGCCGGCATGACGAAGATGCCCGCGCCGATCACGCCGTTGATGGCGATGGCCGTGAGGCCGATGGGTCCGACGGCGCGAACCAGCGCGGGGCGCGCCGTCACTGGGACGCGCCGTAACGGAGAGTGAGCAACGCCGCGCCGCCCTTCGGCGAAGTCACCAGCACGACCAGACGGTCGTACTCGGTCTCCTCGAAGGGTGCGATGGCGCCGCCGCCCAGCTTCTCCACAAGTTGCGGAATTGTGTTCGTGTGGCCGACCACCAGGATGGTCTCCTCGCCGGCCGCGATCGTCCGCAGGCGCGCCGCGGCAGCCTCCAGGTCCCGGCCCGCCAGGACCACGGGATCGATGCCCAGCTTCGCCGCCAGCGGCGCAGCGGTCTTCTTCGTGCGCTGGTATTCGGTGACGAAGATTGCCGTGACGCGGGCATCCTTCAACGTGCGAGCCAACTCGCGGGCGCGCGCTGCACCCGTCTCCGTGAGTGGCGGATCGGCGCTCATCTCGCCGGCGCGTTCGGCGTGGCGCACAAAGTAGAACGTGGCGGCCCGCACAGGCCAGGCCGCCAGCGCCAGCGTCAGCAGGATCAAAGAGGCGCGCATCGCCTAAGGCAGCGGATTCCCGTCGGGATCCACGGCCTGCACGGGCCCGATGTTTAATTCCTTGATGCCGGGCTCGATCTTGGCGCGGTCGCCGACAATCACCCAGATCATGCGATCCGGCCGCAGGACACGCTCCGCGGCGGCGTTCAGATCTTCGCGTTTCAGGGCGCGCACTTTGCCCGCATAAGTGAGGTAGTAGTCGTCTGGGAGGTCGAAGCGGACGATGTCGCTGACGTCCCCCATTAGAGCGGGAATCGTCTCCTGCGAACCGGCGAGGCGCAGCGTCTGGTTGCCCACGGCCATGGTGAGTTCGTCCTCGGTCACCGGCATGTCGCGGACGATGCCGCGCAGTTCCTTGATCACCTCGCCCACTGACTCCTTGGTCTTGTCGCTCTGCACGGGCGCGTAGGCGAGAAACGGCCGCTGGCCTTTGGTGGACGGCATCGCCGAGCCCGCCCCGTAGGACCAGTGCTTGTCCTCGCGGAGGTTCATGTTCAGGCGCGAAATGAAGGCGCCGCCCAGCACTGTATTCATGGTCTCAATGGCGATCTCCTGCGGGTTCGAGCGCGGCGGCGCCACCTGGCCCGCCATGATCACCGACTGGATGGCGCCGGGCTTATCGATGATGTAGATGGCGGGCTTCTCTTTCACTTCCACCTGGGCGAGGTTCTTCTTCGGCACCGGCCCCTGCTTCCAGGAGGCGAAGAGCTTCTCGATCCTGGGCGCGATCTCCGCCATGGTGGTATCGCCGACTACGAGCAGCGTGGCGTTGTTCGGCCTGAACCAGGTCTCATGGAATTTGCGCATGCCGTCAAGCGTGAGCTTCGCCGCGCTGGCTTCGGTGCCCGAGCCGGAGAACGCTTGCCCGTATGCGTGATCCTTGCCGTAGATGAAGGCGGGGAGCACGCGCAGGCCCATCGAGAACGGCTCCGCCTTTTCGCGCTGGATCGCCGCGATCAGGTTCTTGCGCAGGCGTTCGAAGTCGGCCTGCGGGAACGACGGGTTCAGGATCACGTCGGCGTACAGCGCGAGGGAAGGGTCGAGGTTCGCTTTCAAAGAGGACAGCGTGACCAGCGTGTAGTCGATGTCGGAGCCCGCGCCGAGGTTGGCGCCCAGGCGGTCCATCTCCTCGCTGATTTGCAGGGAGGTGCGCGTCTTCGTTCCTTCGTCGAGCAGGTCGGCGGCCAGGCGGGCGGTGCCGGGCATGGAAAGCTGGTCCGAGGCGAAGCCCGCGTCCACCACCAACTGGAAGTTGACGATCGGCGTGTCGTGGCGCTCAGCGAGCACGATCTTCAGCCCGTTTGAGAGCGTACGCCGCTGGAGCGGAGGCATGCGCAGCGCAGGAACCAGGCCCACCTCAGGCAGCTTCGCGCGATCCGCATCGGCCGCCGCGGCCTTGTACTGGCCGAAGGGATGGATCTCCAGGTTGTACACGCCACCGGCCAGCCAGCGATTCGCAGCCGCTTTGACGTCGGCGATGCCCGCCTTCTGAATGCGATCCATTTTGACTTTGTAATAGCCGGGGTCGCCCGCGAAGACCACGTTCGTGGCCAGGATGTCGGACTTGCCGCCGAAGCCTCCGATGCGCTGAATGCCGCGGACGAAGCCGGCGTAGTATTGGGTCTTGATGCGGTCGAGCTCGGCTGCATCGGGGCCGGTTTGAAGGAACCTGGCGAGTTCCTCATCCAGTGCCTTCTCCACCTTGGCGAGGCTCTCTCCGGCGCGCGCGGTGGCCTCGATCACGAACTGGCTGCCGATCTCGCGCGAGTCGATGTAGACGGCGACATTGGTGACCGTCTGATCCGTATAGACCAGCCGTTTGTAGAGGCGCGACGATTTTCCCTGCCCGAGCGCCGCGCTGACGATCGTGAGGTAGTCGGAGTCCGGGTTTGTGTACTCAGGCGTGTTCCACACCTTGCGGATGCGGGCCTGCGGGACGCGGTCCTCCACCACCTGCCGCTGCGAAGCGTCGCGCTGGGCAACCCAGGCCTTGTGCCGCGCCACCGGAGGCCCTGCCGGGATTGCGCCGAAGTACTTCTCCACCTTCTCTCGCGCGGTCTTGGTATCGATGTCTCCCGCCAGCACCAGCACCGCGTTCTGCGGCCCGTAGTAAGTCTTGAACCACTCGTGAACGTCTTCCAGCTTGGCCGCGCTCAAGTCGTCCATGGAGCCGATGACGGACCACGAATAGGGGTGTGCGGCCGGGTAGGTGGACTTGATGGTGAGCTCTTCGGCCACCGCGTACGGCTGGTTTTCGAACTGCCGCTTTTCGTTCTGTACCACGCCGCGCTGCTCGTCGAGTTTCTCCTGAGTAATCGCCTTGAGCAGGTGGCCCATGCGGTCCGATTCGAGCCACAGCACCATGTCGAGCGCGCTGGTGGGCACGTTCTGGAAGTAGTTAGTGCGGTCTTCGTTGGTGGTGCCGTTCAGGTCCGTGGCGCCCACCTTCTCCAGCGCCTTGAAGTAATCCTGGTTGAAGTGCTCGCTGCCGTTGAACATCAGGTGTTCGAACAGGTGGGCGAAGCCGGTGCGTCCAGGCTTCTCGTTCTTTGAGCCCACGTGGTACCAGATGTTGACGGCGACGATCGGCGCCTTGCGGTCCTCATGGACGAGCACCGTCAGGCCGTTGGGCAGTGTGAACTTGTCGTACTTGATGTCGACGGCCGAGGGGGCCGTGGATTGGGCGCAGAGCGCGGTTACGCTCAGCATCGCGGCAAGGGCGATTCGCATCGGTAGAAAACTCCTCGTCTAAGGCACCCGTTCGGTATGCCCGCTTTTCGCACTGAGGTGACGGTAGTATCCGAGGTCTTCCCCAGTCAACAGCTTTGTGGCGAACAGGATTTGGCCCGTGTGTTGGGCAAAGTGCTCCACTACATGATAGACGGCCTCCAGGACGGTTACCGAGTACCCCTGGACTTCGATTTTTTCGGGAAGCCGTTCCGGCGGCAGCGCGGCAAGGATGGCGAGCGCGGGTTCCACCGATTCGGCGAGTGTGCGCGCCAGGCTTGCGCCGTCCGGCCCGCCGCGAGCCGCGAACTCCGCATCGCGGTCGCGCACCGGCGGCAGTCCGCCCACACCCGTTCCGATCCACTGCCGGACGTTTCCCGATAGATGGAGCACCAGGTTGCCGACGGAGTTGTTGCTCTCGTGGCCGCGCTGCCAGATCTGGCCGGGGGGCAGACGTCCGAGGCAGTCGGCGATCCGGTCCGACAACTGGCGCAGTTTGCCGGCCGAGAAATCGAGGAACAGGCGCTCCGGAGCCATGTCTTATAATGCACGGACCCGGTAGTCGGCGACCGCCGGCATCTGGACGACGCGGCACATCTCAAAGAGCCGCGAACGCGCGCGCGCGCCGATCTTGTCGGCCAGCGTCGCGCGATAGTCCACCTTGCCGGTCGTCTGATTGCGTTGAACGACCGCGCCGCCGGCGTCCGGGTCGGGCAGGTTCGTGGTCGCGATCAGCGTCTTCCGGTGGTTGCAGCGGTAGGTGATGATCGACGTGACCGTGTCCTCCACCCACTCGGTGACGCGGTGCGCGCCGAGGTCGTCGAGCAGCAGGACTTCGGTTTCGAGAGCGTCCCGGTACGCGTCGCGATTGCTCACCTTGGACGCTTCGTCGTAACTCGAGCGGATGCGATCGAGCAGGTTCTGGTAGTCGAAGAAAACCCCTTCGAAACCTTTTGCGAGCAGCGCGCGAAACGCCGAGACGGCAAGATGCGTTTTGCCCGTTCCGGGCTCGCCGATCAGCAACAGGCCCGGTTTGTCGAGCACCGGGTACTCGCGCGCATAGGTGCGGACCAGCCAGAGGACCTCGGCGAGTTCGCGCCGCGCGATGGGGTTGGCGTCCGGCAACCGGAAAGTGTCGAACGAAACCTGTCCGTAGTTCGGCGGGATGTGCGAGTGCTCTTCGAGCGTGCGGTTGCGCTCCTGCGCGGCGCAGCCGCAACGCTCCGCGCCGCTCACGCCCTCGCGTTCCACGATGCGAAAGCCCGTGCCGTTGCAGATCGGGCAAACCGCGGTGCTGCTCATTCCACGATCACAAGCGCTTCGCCGGCCGCGACCGTGGCGCCTTCCGCCACGGCCAGTTGCGCGACGGTCCCGGCCCGCGGCGCCTTCACTTCGTTCTGCATCTTCATCGCTTCCACCACCAGCAGGCGCTGGCCCGCCTCCACCGCTTCCCCGGGGGCGACGAGCACGCGCACGATCTTGCCGGGCATGGGGGCGGAAATGGTCAAACGGCCCTCGCCCGCTCCGCCCGCCGCGCGCCCCCTGCGAGAGCGGGGATCGAAGGCCCGAATGGCGAAACGGTTGCCCGCGATGTCCACCAGCCAGGTGCGGTCGTCCGGATGCGCGGGCGTGGCGGGCACGATCTTGACTTCGTAGCTGCGGCCCTCCACGAGCACCGAATAGATGCCCGGTTCGACGGCCGCAATGGACGCTTCGCCGCTCACCTCGCCGCCGCCGTTCCACGCCAGAGCGAAGCTCCCGTTCCGCGTTTCCAGGCGCCCGGTGCGCTCTTCGAGTTGGATGTCGAGCTTCATCGGAACAGTTGCGTCCTTCCTTCCGCGCGCCACCGCGACCCGGCGTTCTTCCCCTCTTCCACCGCCGGCTTCTCCGCCGCAGAGTGAATCGCCGCCACCAGCACGGCCACCGCCTCAGTCATCGCGTCGGGCGGCGCAGGCGCGGAGCGGCGGGCGAAGAACTCGTCGATGAAGCCGGTGTGCAGCCGGCCCGCGCGGAACTCTTCGTCGGTGAGGATCTGGCGGAAGAACGGGATGTTCGTCTTGATGCCCGCCACGTAATACTCTTCGAGGGCGCGCAGCATGCGATCGATCGAGGTCTCGCGGTCGGGACCCCACACGGCAAGCTTGGCCAGGAGCGGGTCGTAATCGAGCGGTACCGTCCAGCCCGGATAGACGCCCGAATCGAGGCGCACCCCAGGGCCCGTGGGCCGTTCGAGATGGGTGATCAGGCCGGGTGACGGGAAGAAGCGGTTGTCGGGATCCTCGGCGTAGATGCGGCACTCGATCGCCGACCCGCGCCATTCGATATCCTCTTGCCGGAGCGTGAGCGGGTGGCCCGCCGCGATCCGCAACTGCCAGTGCACCAGGTCGAGCCCCGTCACCAGTTCCGTGATCGGGTGCTCCACCTGCAGGCGCGTGTTCATCTCCAGGAAGTAGAAGTTCGCCTGCTCGTCCACCAGGAACTCCACCGTGCCCGCGTTGTAGTAGCCGGCGGCGCGCGCGGCCTGCACGGCGGCATCGCCCATGCGCTGCCGCAACCCGGCGTGAGAGGCGACCAGAGGCGACGGCGATTCCTCGATCACTTTCTGGTGCCGCCGCTGGATGGAGCACTCGCGCTCGCCGAGGTGGATCAGGTGGCCGTGGCGGTCGCCGAGAACCTGGATCTCGATGTGCCGCGAACGCTCCACCAGTTTCTCGATGTAGACCGAGCCGTCGTGAAAGGCGCGTTCCGCCTCGCTCGACGCATCGCGCAAGGCCGATTCGAGGTCGGCCTCCGAATCGACCCGCCGCATGCCCTTGCCGCCGCCTCCCGCCGCTGCCTTCAGCAACACCGGATAGCCGATGCCGTTCGCGATGCGGCGCGCTTCGGCCGGGTCGGAAACCGGCTCTTCCGTACCCGGAACGACGGGCGCACCCGCGGCCTTCGCCAGCTTGCGCGCGGCGGTCTTCGAGCCCATGCGCCGGATGGAATCGGCCGAGGGCCCGATGAAGACGAGGCCCGCGTCTTCGCAGGCTTGCGCGAACTCGGCGTTTTCGGAAAGGAAGCCGTAGCCGGGATGAATCGCGTCGGCGCCGCGCGCGCGGGCGGCATCCAGGATGCGGTCGATCCGCAGGTAGCTCTCCTTCGAAGGCGCGGGACCGAGACGCACGGCTTCATCGGCCATGCGCACGGCGAGCGAGGCCCGATCGGCGTCGGAATAGACGGCCACCGAGGGGATCGACATCTCCCGCAGGGCACGGATCACGCGGCAGGCGATCTCGCCGCGGTTGGCGACGAGCACCTTGCGGAACAATCGCTGGGCAGGCATGCGTTCGAGGGTGATTGTAGCAAGGCCGGCTACCGGGGGCTCCGGGCGCCGAACGGGCCGGGAGGCGGCGCGTCGTAGGCCCGCGTGATCGGACTGCGCTCCGCTTGGCTGAACTGCAGCCGCACGGTGGTGGTCCGCCCGCCGCTGGTGGTGGTTGAGACGCTGCTCCAACTGCGGCCCGTGCCGTCCTTCCGCTCCAACAGGCGCCGGGCCTCCTCGATCGAAAGCACGGTGCGATTCGCGGACGGCGCGGCAGCCGCGGTCTCCTCTACTTCGATCTCGTAGCCGATGCGCACCGCCTGCCAGCCGCCGGCGCGGGCCGCCGCGAGCGCCGCATTTTCCGCGGCGCGAGGGTCGTCGTACTCGGCCAGTTCGAGCGAGTCCGTTTCCCCGCGCAACTGGGCGGCGAAGGCGTGGCGCGTTTCGTAACTGTTGCTGCCGGTGCGCTGTTGACTGTGCTTTCGGACGGTCACCGCTACTTCGCGGTACTTCACCGCGGGGGATTCGACGTCGACATGGATTCCCAAATAGGCGCTGCGCGAGTAGATCACTCGCTGGGCCGGATCGAGTTCCACTCGCCGCTCGCGGCCCATGATCCCCAGCACCGTGCCCAGCAGCGCTGCGAAGAGCGTGGGCCGGACGAGTTTGGACGCCGATGGCGGCCAGCCTTCGAAGAAAAAGAAGCAGCCGGTAAACACGATCGCCAGCACCGCGGTGACGCCGGCCGCCGGCAATCCCGGACTGTACGACAAATTGACGAAACCGGGAGTCGGTTCCATACCTACGCGACCTACGCGAACACGTCTTGGATGACCTTGCCGCCGAAGTCGGTCAGTTTCTCATGCCGGCCGTTGTGGAGATACCACAGCTTGTGCTGGTCGAGCCCAAGCGCGTGGAGGATCGTCGCGTGAAAATCGCGCATATGGTAGCGCTCGCCCACGCCGTAGAGCCCGAAGTCGTCGGTCTGCCCGACCACCCGGCCCCCCTTCGCACCGCCGCCCGCGAACCACATGGTGAAGCCGTGCGGGTTGTGATCGCGGCCGTTGCCGCTCTGCGAAGTGGGCAAGCGGCCGAATTCACTGCCCCAGATGACCAGAGTCGAATCGAGCAGGCCGCGCTGCTTCAAGTCCGTGAGCAGCGCCGCGATCGGCTGGTCCGTCATTCCCGCCATCTTCTCGTGGTTGGCGACCAGGTGGCTATGGGCGTCCCACTGGACGCTCACCGGACCGCCGCCGGAGTAGATCTGAATGAAGCGAACGCCGCGTTCCACCAGCCGCCGGGCAAGCAAGCAGCGCGTGCCGAACTCCGCGGTCCGCTTGTCGTCGAGCCCGTACAGGCGCTTGACCGCCGCGGACTCCTTGCTCAGATCCACCGCCTCCGGCGCGTGCGCCTGCATTCGGAAGGCAAGCTCATAGGAAGCGATCCGCGCCGCCATTTCGCTGTCGCCGTCCTGGGTGTCCAGGTCGTTCATCTTTTGCAGCAGGTCCAGCGTGGCGCGCTGCCGGCCCGGCGTCATGCCGGGCTGCGGTTTCAAGTGGAGGATCGGCGAAGCGCCACTGCGCAGCAGAGTCCCCTGGTAGACAGCGGGCAGGTATCCCGAGCCCCAGCACGGCGTGCCGCCTTCGGGTGTTCCCTCGGGCTGAGGCATCACCACATAGGCGGGTAGATTCTCCGATTCATTCCCCAGGCCGTACGTCACCCAGGACCCCAGGCTCGGGTGGCCCGCCAGAATGCGCCCCGTATGTACCTGGTACATGGCCGGAGCGTGAACGACGCTTTCCGTATAGAACGACCGGACGAAGCAGATATCGTCCACGCACTTGGCCACGTGCGGCATCAGCGTCGAGACGTCCATTCCGCTCTCGCCGTGTTTGGCGAACGTCCACGGGGTAGGTAGGATCGGATCGGAGCCGTCGGTAAACTGACTTACGATTTTTCCGAAACTGGCCGGGAGTTTTTGTCCTTCGTACTTCTTAAGACCGGGTTTCGGATCGAAGGTATCGATGTGGCTCGGCGCGCCCACCATGAACAGGAAGATGACTGACTTCGCCTTGCCGGGAAAGTGCGCGGGCTTGGCCGCCAGCGGGTTCACGCGGGGTGCGGCCGTGGCGCGTTGTCCCTGGAGCACGGCTTCGAGCGCGATGGCGCCGAAGCCGTGCGCGGCCATCCGCAGGATGTCGCGGCGCGAGGAAGCCGGGCGCAGAGGGTCAGGGTACATAGACAAACTCATTCCTGTTGAGCATGGCCAGGGTGAAGTCCGCCAGCGTTCCCTGCCCACCCAGGAACGCGCGCGCCATCTGCAATTCCACCGGCCGCGGCGGCCGCGCGAGGGCGATCCGATACGCGGCATCGATCCGGCAGTCCCGCCCCTGGCCGCGACAGACGCCTTCCAGCCGGGCCGCGAAAGCCTTCGATTGCTGAGCCATGAAATCGCTATTGAAGAGGTTCAGCGCCTGCAGTGCGTGCGTGCTCACGGGCCGCGACGGACAGGACGACATGGCGTCCGGCTGGTCGAAGTTGGCGAGCATCGGCAGGCGCACCGTGCGTTTGTTGAGTAAGTAGATGCTGCGCCGGTTGTACTCGGACGAATCGGGGTCCAACGGCCACAGGTTATCGGGCTCGTCCTCAGTGAAGATGATGTCGTAGATCTCCTGCTCAATCGGCACGCGGACCGGCTTGCCGCCCATCTTCAGGTTCAGCGTCCCCGCCGTCGCCAGAATGGTGTCGCGCAGGTGCTCGGCCTCCAGCCGGCGTCGATGCGCGCGCCAGTAGAGCTTGTTTTCGGGGTCGATCTTCGCCTTCAACGGGTCCAGTGCGGCCGATTGGCGATACGAACTCGAAGTAAGAATCAGGCGGTCGAGAGCTTTGACGCTCCATCCCTTGGCGATGAACTCCGCGGTCAGCCAGTCGAGAAGCGCGGGATGCGTGGGGCGAGAGCCGAGCAGTCCGTAATCGTTCGGAGTGGCTACCAGGCCGGCGCCCATGCGAAGTTGCCAGATGCGGTTGACCATCACCCGCGCGGTCAACGGATGCTCAGGGGAGGTGAGCCAGGCCGCCAGTGCGCTGCGGCGCCCGGACGGGGTGAGGGCCATCTTCGCGCCATAGTCGCCCAGCACTTTGGGGAAGCCTGGTTCCACCGGATCCAGTTTCTGTTTGTGATCCCCCACCTTCAATATGTAAGTAAGCGGCGCTTTCTCCTGGTTCGCAACCGTGTAGGCCATGGGCAGCGGATCGGGCTTCGTCAACTCGATGGCGTGCATCTGCTTGCGCAATCCCGCGCGAGTCGCGCGCACGTCCGCGGGCAGCGCCTCCACCATCTCGTCCCAGGAGACGCTGATCTGCGCGTCCGCCGACTTGGCCAACGTCTGCTGCTCGGGCGTGCGCTTGTCTTTCGGTATCTCGAGCACCTCACGCAGCGCCGGCTCCAGTTGTTCCCGCTTCTTCGCCTTCAGGGCCTCCTTCACCGGCTTTTCGATGGCCGCGAGTTGGTCTTTCACCGGCTTGATGCGCGCCTCGAACTCCTTCATCGCCTGCTCATGCGCGGCCTTCTCTTCCGGCGTGGCGATTTCGACGTCTTTGCCCTCAGTGGCCGCGAACACAGCTTGCAGGCGGTAGTAGTCCGCCTGCAGAATCGGATCGAACTTGTGGTTGTGGCACCGGGCGCAACCGACGGTCATGCCCAGTACGGCGCTGACCGTCGCGGTCATCTCCGTGAGCACTTCCTGGCGATTCATCTCCTCATCCTGGTTGCCCCCCACCAGGTGAACGGGACCCACGCGATGCAGGCCCGCGGCGACGAGCATTTCCTTGTCGCCGGGCTTCAGTTCGTCGCCTGCGATCTGCTCGCGCAGGAACTGGTCGAACGGCTTGTCCTGGTTGAACGAGCGGACGGCGTAATCGCGGTATCGCCACGCATGCGGGCGCTCGGCGTCGAGTTCGAAGCCGTTCGTGTCGGCGTACCGGACCACGTCCAGCCACTTCAGAGCCCACCGCTCGCCGTAGCGGGGCGAAGCGAGCAGCCGGTCCACCAGCCGCTCGTAGGCCTGCGGCGAACGGTCGGCGAGATAGGTATCCAGTTCCCCGGGTGTGGGCGGCAGGCCGGTCACATCCAGATACAAGCGCCGCGCCAGGCGCCGGCGGTCGAGCGGCGGCGACGGCGTGAGGCGCTTCTCCCGCATCGCGGCCAGCAGAAACGCGTCCACCGGTGTACGCGCCCAGGGGCTCTTCGCCGCCGGAACAGGCGGCCGGGCGGCCTTCTGAAACGCCCACCAGTTGCGCCGCGCGCCGATGAACTTCTCGTCCCGCGCCGAGTCGGCCAACAGGACAGCGCTCCCCGCCAGCACCAGGACGGCCGCGCCGAGACGAAACCCAGACATTCCCTCCGGTTCCCCCTTGGCGATAGGATAACAAGGTCATGCGATTCGGCATTAACACTTTCCTGTGGACCGCGCACTTCGGGCCGGAGCACCTTCCGCTGTTGGGCCCCATCAAGGAGCGCGGCTTCGATGGCGTCGAGATGTTCGTCTTCGATCCGGCCGGCGTGCCTGCATCGGCCATCCGCAAAGGTCTCGAGGCGG
>DALYJJ010000034.1:50476-50867 GCA_031969915.1 Bryobacteraceae bacterium
CGATGGGCTGTACGTTTTGCACCGCGCTCGGCCCGGGGGTGAGCCTGGCGGACGAGGACGCGGGCGTGCGCTCGAAGGCGCGGCAGCACATCGCCGACTGCGTGAAGGTGGTGGCGGAGGCGGGCAGCCGGCATCTGGCCGGCCCTGTGTACACGCCGCTCGGCGACAAGCCGGGCCGTCGCCGGACGGCGGAGGAATGGCAGCGCGTGGTCGAGGAGTTGCAAAAGCTCGGCGACACGCTCACCGCTCACGACGTGACCTTGTGCGTCGAACCGCTCAACCGTTTCGAGACCTACTTCCTGAACACCGCCGCGGATGCCGTGGCGCTGGCCGATGCCGTCGGCCATCCGAAGGTCGGCATCCTGTTCGACACCTTCCAC
Source organism: Bryobacteraceae bacterium (assembly GCA_031969915.1). Classification (GTDB taxonomy): domain Bacteria; phylum Acidobacteriota; class Terriglobia; order Bryobacterales; family Bryobacteraceae; genus DALYJJ01. The sequence goes on from DALYJJ010000034.1 coordinate 50,857, forward strand.
GCGAATATTGA
>DALYJJ010000035.1:0-721 GCA_031969915.1 Bryobacteraceae bacterium
GGCGCCGTGTTTCCGCTGTTCCACGTTCTCGGCGCGGTGGGCGAGTGCCGCGGCGGCAGCGTGGTGAACATCGTCAGCGACCAACCCCTGGTGGTGGACGCCCTGCTGCTCGCTCTCGGGAAACTACGGCGGATGATCGTCGCGAACTTCACGCCGCAAACGCGCATCGTGCGGCTCCGCAATCTGGCGCCTTCCATGCTCGTGAAACATTTGAACGACACAAACGCGGAACGGGCGATGCGCGAGCCAGAGCAATTCCGCGCGGAGGGCGGCGCGCCCATCCGCGACGGCAGGCTCGAATTGCGCCCCTTCGCACTGGCGCGCCTGGAATGGACACTATGAACCCTGATCTCGTCACCGGCATCGCCGGCGTGCTTATCGGCGGCATCCTGAATGGGAGCTTCGTGGCGCCCATGAAGCGCATGAAGGGCTGGGAGTGGGAGAACACCTGGTTCGTCTATTCGATCAGCGGGTTGCTCATCATCCCCTGGATCGCCGCCTTCTATGCCGTGCCGGGCCTGACCGGCGTGCTGAGCGCGGCGCCTTCCGCGGCAATCTGGAAGGTCATCCTGTTCGGCATCGGATGGGGTATCGGTTCGGTGCTCTTCGGTCTGGGCGTGGCGCGACTGGGGCTGGCCGTGGGCTACGGGCTGATCCTCGGGCTGATCGCGCCGATCGGAACATTCCTGCCGCTCGCTGTTTTGTACCCGGAGCGGCTGGG
>DALYJJ010000035.1:745-50390 GCA_031969915.1 Bryobacteraceae bacterium
CCCTGGCCATTGGGACCGCGATCGTGCTCGGAGGCATCGTCTTCTGCGGCGCGGCGGCCAAGATTCGGGAGAACGCTGCCGGAGGGCCCAGGACGAAAGCTGAAGGCTTCGGCGTGGGTCTGATCATCTGCATCCTCGCCGGGCTCTTTTCGCCCATGCTGAACTTCGCGTTCGTCTTCGGCAAGGAGTTGCAGGATTTGGCGGCTGCGGCGGGTGCCGGACCCAACGGCGCGGGGAACGCCATCTGGTGCCTGACGCTCACCGCCGGATGCCTGATGAACGCAGGCTACGCTGCCTATCTGCTTTCGAAGAACGATCGGTGGAAGTTGTTCCGGGGCGCGCCCGCGGCTTATTGGATCTGGGGCTCGCTGATGGGGCTCCTCTGTTTCGGCAGCTTCATGGTGTACGGCGCCGGCGCGACGGCGCTCGGTTCGCTGGGCGGCATCGTCGGCTGGCCGTTGTTCATGTCCATGGCGCTGATCACATCGAACTCGCTGGGCGCAATGACGGGCGAGTGGGCGGGGGCGCCGAAGAAGGCCTGGGGGTACTCAATGGCGGGTATCGGGCTGTTGATCGTGGCCATCACGGTGATTGGCGCCGGAGGGCAGGGCTGACGCGATGCGGCTGGGCATCGGCACCTACGCCTACATGTGGTCCATCGGTTTTCCCGGCGCCGCGCCGCGCGCGCCGATGAATGCCCTGGGGCTGCTCGAGAAGGCCGAAGCGCTGGGCGTGAACGTAGTGCAGTACGGGCCGAATCTCTCCCTTTCCACGCTGCCTGAGGAGGAGCGAGGCCTGGTCGTCGCGCGCGCACGGGAACGCGGTATTCGCCTGGAAGTGGGCACGCGCGGGCTGGAGAGCGGCAATCTCGCCGTTCACATCGAACTGTGCGGCTGCGTTGGCTCCGATTTCTTGCGTACCGTGCCGGAGCGGCCCGACGGGTCCGTGCCGTCCGCCGCGGAAGTGGTGTCGGCGTTGCGTCCGCTGTTACCCGAACTGGAACGCGCGCACGTTCGCTTGGGCATGGAGAACAGCCGCATGCCGGCGCGGGAGATGCGGCGCGCGCTCGACGAACTGGCAAACCCCTCGGTAGGCGTCACGCTCGACACCGTCAACTCGCTGGCCATCCCCGAAGGCACGCGTGAAGTGGCGGAACAGCTCGCCCCGTGGACCTATTGTTTACATGTCAAGGATTTCACCGTGCGGCGCGACTGGCACATGATGGGCTTTCAGGTGGAAGGCTGCGCGGCGGGACAAGGACAGTTGGACGTGGCCTGGCTTCTCGGCCTGCTGCGGCCTTACGAACGCTGCCAAAGCGCGATCCTGGAGCTGTGGCCGCCGGAGCAAGCGGACCTGGAGAGCACCATCGCGCTTGAGGGACAATGGGCGGTGGAGAGCGTTCGCTACTTAAGGACCCTCATCCCCGATTGAAGGAGCAGTCAGGCGTTTATGAACCGAACCGTGGTGATCGCCGGCGCCGGCGGGAAGATGGGCGCGCGGGCGGCGGAGAAACTGGCAGGCCGCGCCGAGTACCAGGTTCTGCTATGTGAGAAGGACGCCGATCGCGCCGGTGCGCTGGAGGCGAAGGGGCTTGTGGTCACACCGCTGGCCGAAGGCCTCTCGCGCGCGGACTTCGTGGTGATGGCCGTGCCGGATGCGTTCATCGGCCGCATCGCGCACGAACTCGTGCCGCGAATGAAGCCGGGCGCCACGCTGATCATGCTGGACGCCGCGGCGGCGTACATCGGCGAGTTGCCGCACCGTGATGGGATCACGCAGATGATCACCCATCCGTGCCATCCTCCGTTCTTCACGGAACAAGACACCCCGCAGGCGCGGGCCGACTACTTCGGCGGCATCGCCGTGCAGGACATCCTGGTGTCGCTGATTGAAGGTTCCGAAGAGAGCTTCGCGGAGGGCGCCGAACTGTGCCGGGCGATCTTCGCGCCGGTGCGGAAGGCCCACCGGGTGACGCCGGAACAGTTCGCGTTGCTGGAGCCGGCGATGTCGGAGATCGTGGTGGCGACGGCGGCGATCCTGATGCGCGAATCGCTCGACATGGCGATTGCCAAAGGCGTACCGCGCGAGGCCGCCGAGGCGTTCATGGCCGGGCATGCGCAGATCGCGTTGGCGATCGCCTTTGGCGCCGAGAAGTCGCCGTTCTCCGATGCCGCGCAGTTGGCGATCGATTGGGGCAAGGAGTACTTCGTCCATCCCAGGTGGAAGCGCGCGTTCGACCGCGACGTACTGGAAGAGGCGATCCGCTACATGCTGCACCCGACCCGCGAACCCGCCGCCCGGTAGGGCCCGCGCCTCCGCGCCGCACGGGCGGATTATGATGCTTAGGTCACCCCGGGCAGGAGGTTTCACATGGCCAGAAAGATCGCAATGATCGGCGCGGGCAGCATTGTGTTCTGCCGCACGCTCTTGAACGACATTCTCTCGACCCCTTCGCTGTGGGATTCCGAGATCGCACTCATGTCGCGTACCGAGCCGAAGCTGCGCGCGATGGAGAGCTTCGCCCAGCGCATGGCGGCCGACAACGGATTGCCCGCCCGGATCTGGGCCACCCTCGACCGCCGCGAAGCCATCCGCGACGCCGATTTCGTGGTGGTGATGGTGCAGGTGGGCGGCGTCGACGCCTTCGAAATCGATTACAAGATCCCGCTGCGCTACGGCATTGACCAGTGCATCGCGGATTCGCTCGGGCCGGGCGGTATCTTCCGCGGGCTGCGTTCGATCCCCTTGCTGGTGGAGATCGCCCGCGACATGGAAGCGGTGGCAAAGCCGGGCGCGATCATGCTGCAATACGCCAACCCGATGGCGGCGAATTGTCTCGCCTTGGGGAAGGCGTCAAAGGTGCCGTTCGTCGGACTGTGCCACGGCGTGCAAACCACGCTCGACCTGATCTCCCGCTACTGCGGCGTGCCCAAGGACGAGATCACCTACACCTGCGGCGGCATCAATCACATGGATTGGTTCCTGCGCCTGGAACACAAGGGGCGCGATCTGTATCCGCGTCTTCGGGAAGTGTTCGAGCGCCCCGAGTTCTACAAGAACGAAAAGGTTCGCGGCGAGGTGTTCCGGCACTTCGGCTACTTCATGACCGAGTCCACCGGCCACCTCAGCGAGTACGTGCCGTGGTTCCGGAAGAGCCGTGCCGCGCTCGACGCCTATTGCGACGAGCCGAGCTTCGGCGGCGAGACCGGGGCGTACTACTCGTGGTGCCGCACTGTTTCCGACTACTACGCCCAGAACGATCCGCTGCAGTTTGAGTCGACGCAACTGGAGCCGCGGAGCGTGGAGTACTGCTCGTGGATCATGGAAGCCGTGGCCACGGGGCGGCCGTTCCGCTTCATGGGCAACGTCCGCAACGACGGTTACATCACGAACCTCCCACAGGGGTGCTGCGTGGAAGTGCCGACCTTCGCCGACGACACGGGACTGCGTCCCACCGTGGTGGGCGAACTACCCATGCAGTGCGCCGCGCTGTGCCTGACCAATGTGAACGTGCAGATGCTGACGGCGGAGGCGGCGTTGACGTCGGACCCGGAGCTGGTGATGCAGGCGGCAGCGATGGATCCGCTGTCCTCGGCGGTGTGCACGCTCGACGAGATCCGCCGCATGTGCGCGGAGATGCTCGAAGCGCAGCGCGAATGGCTCCCCGGATTCGCGGGGAAGCGCGTAGCCGCGCGGCCGACGATCGTGGTGCCGGCCGATTGCGAGGCGGTGGACGTGCCGCTCGACCCGGCGCTGGCGATCGGAAAGCGCTTCGGGACGCTGATCAGCCACACGGCGGCGAACTGAGGAGTGGTGGGCGGTCGCGGGCTCGAACCGCGGACCTCCTGCTTGTAAGGCAGGCGCTCTAACCGGCTGAGCTAACCGCCCTCCTGTGGGCGAGGCACTTTCAGTGTACTATTCCGCGGCGCCGGGGCAGCTTGGCGAAGATTTCAGGACGCCGGCTCGAGCTTACGCGCGCCGCGCCGCGTCAGTACTTCGGGACCTTCGGATCCACCTTGTCGCTCCAGGCGAGGATGCCGCCCCGCATGTTCAGGAGCCGGGTGAAGCCCGCGGTCTTCAGGAAGTCGATCGCCTTCTGGGACCGGACGCCACCCTTGCAGTGAGCGACGAGGTCGCGATTGGGATCGAGTTCGCTCACGCGCTTCGGAAGCTCGCCGAGCGGCATCAGCTTCGCGCCGGGAATGCTCGCAATCTGGTATTCGTGCGGCTCGCGCACGTCGATGAACTGAAAGTCGTCGCCGCGGTCGAGCTTCGCTTTGACGTCGACTGGATCGATCTCGCCTTCTTTCACAGGGGCCACCGGAGGGGCTGCCGTCGGGGAGGGCACGCCACAGAACTGATGATAGTCGATCAGTTTGGTGATGGTGCGGTTCGGCCCGCAGATCGGGCACTCGGGGCTGCGGCGCAGCTTCAGCTCGCGGAAGCGCATGGCCAGCGCGTCGTAGAGCACCAGCCGTCCGATGAGCGGCTCGCCCTGGCCAATGATCAGCTTCACGGCTTCCGTGGCCTGCACCACGCCGATCAGGCCGGGCAGAATGCCAAGTACGCCGCCTTCGGCGCAACTCGGAACCAGGCCCGGAGGCGGCGGCTCCGGATAGAGGCAGCGGTAGCAGGGTCCGTGCTCGGTGGCGAACACCGTGGCCTGGCCCTCGAAACGAAAGATTGACCCGTAAACATTTGGCTTGCCAAGTAATACGCAGGCGTCGTTCACCAGGTAGCGCGTCGGGAAGTTATCCGTGCCGTCCACCACCAGGTCGTAGTCTTTGATGATGTCGAGCGCGTTCTCGCTGGTCAACGCCACTTCATGCTTCACCAGCTCCACGTTGGGATTGATGTCGCGCATGCGGTCCGCCGCTGAATCCAGCTTCTTGCGGCCCACATCCTTGGTGCCGTGAATCACCTGGCGGTGCAGGTTGGTGTGATCGACGACATCGAAGTCCACCAGGCCGATCTTGCCGATGCCCGCCGCGGCCAGGTACAAGCCAAGCGGCGCACCCAAACCTCCGGTGCCCACCAGCAGCACCTTCGCCTGCTTCAGCTTCAACTGTCCTTCCATGCCCACCTCGGGCATGATCAGGTGGCGGCTGTAGCGGAGAATCTCTTCCTGCGTCAGGGCCGCGGCGGGCGCGGCGACATCAGTGGCCACGGCGTCCTCCCGCGATGCTCGGCACGATCGACACTGTGTCGCCATCCTTCAAAGGCGTCGCTTCCTTGCTGAGATAGCGGATGTCCTCGTCGTTCACATACACGTTGACGAAGCTGCGCAGCTTGCCTTCGTCGTTGTAGAGTTGCTTGCGCAGGTCGGCGTAGGCGGAGGTCAGGCTCCCCAGCGCTTCGCCCACCGTCGTGCCGGGAACCTCCACGGCGTCCCGCTTCTCCGTATACTGACGCAGCGGCGTCGGAATCAGAATCTTGGCCATCAGTAAACCAACTCCTCTCGAACGGCTTCGGTCTGCTCCATGTTGGGCAGGAAACTGCGGGCGTGGTCGAACTCGCCGTTCTTAATCGACAACACCACGAAGGAATACCACGGACAGGAGTTTTTCAGGTCCGTCTCGGAAAAGTAGGCGTCGCAATCGGGGTGCGAATGGAAGATGCCGATGAGCTCCAGACCGCGGGCGCGGGCCTCGCTGTCGGCCTTCAGCAGGTCCTCGGGACGCAGTTCGTAGCGTTCGTGCTGAACGCCCTCGAAGGCGTTCTCCAGCGGAATCGCCACCGCCACCGTCTTGGTCTCGCCGTCGTTGGCGCCGAGCATGGCCCCGCAACACTCGTTCGGAAACGTGGAGCGCGCGTGGGCCACCATGATCTCCCACGCCGCGCGTTCAATCCTGATCATCCCAGAATGGCTCGCTCAGATACTTCGCCGCGCCGTCACAGAGCACAGTGACGATCACGCCCGTCGCGCCGCGCTCGGCCAGTTCGCGGCCCAGCGTGCGTGCGGCGTGCAGATTGGCGCCCGCGGAGATACCCACCAGCACGCCTTCTTCGCTCGCCATGCGCCTGGTCATGCGGTAGGCGTCTTCGGTTTCGATCCACACATTGCGGTCCGCCAGGCTCTCGTCGTATATCGCGGGAACGATGGCTGTCGGCATGTGCTTCAAGCCCTCCAGGCCGTGAAAGCCCGTGGAAGGCTGCGCGCTCGCGCAGACGACGTGGGGCATGTCCCGCTTCAGCCGCCGCGTGGTCCCGGTGAACGTGCCGCTGGTGCCCATCGACGCGACGAAATGCGTGATGCGCCCCGCGGTCTGCTGCATGATTTCCGCCGCCGTGGTTTCGAAATGCGCTTTCCAGTTCGCGGGATTGCTGTACTGGTCGGGGTAAAAGTAGATGTCCGGGTCGGCTTCGTAGATCTTGCGGCACTCGCGGATCGCTCCATCCGACCCTTCCGCGGGATCCGTCAAAATCGTCTCGGCTCCAAACGCCTTTAACATCCGCTTGCGCTCTTCCGAAGCGTTGGCAGGCAGGCACAGCCGCACGCGATAGCCAAGCGACGCCCCGATCATCGCGTAGGCGATGCCCGTGTTGCCGCTGGTAGCGTCCAGGATCACCCGGCTGCGATTCAGCCGGCCCGTGCGCTCGCCATCGAGAATCATGTTCAACGCCGGCCGGTCCTTCACGGAGCCGCCGGGATTGAAGAACTCCGCCTTCCCGTAGATCTCCACGCCGGGCAGATCCGCGTCCATCTTCGCCAGCCGCAACAATGGCGTGTTGCCAATCTGCGCGAGCAGATTCGTCGCCGGACTGCGGGAAAGTCTTGGCACAACGCCCAGTGTGGCCATACGCTCTAAGGGATGGAACAGGCGCCCTCTTCGATTCATTCTACAATCACCCCAATCTCCAGTCAAGAACTAGGGATTGCGCGGCGGTGCGTCTCCCTGGAAGACGAAACGGCCCGCGTGACGCTCACCCTGGAAGGCGGCCATATCGCCGAGTTCCTGCATAAGGCCAGCGGCGTGAATCCGCTGTGGTCGCCGCCGTGGCCCAGTATCGAGCCGTCCAGCTACGATGCCGCGCGGCATCCCGAATACGGCGGGACGATCGAAAGCCAGTTGCTCGCCGGGATTCGCGGGCACAACTTGTGCCTGGATGTATTCGGCCCGCCGTCGGAGGACGAAGCAGCGGCGGGCCTGGGCGTTCACGGCGAATCCTCCGTGGCGGCCTACGATCATGAAGCCGCGAGCGACGGCTCGCTATTCCTGCGCGCCACGTTTCCTCGCGCGCAGCTTCGCTTCGAGCGGCACTTGCAGCTGTCTCCGGGCGGCGTGCTGCGGGTGCGGGAGACGGTGACGAATCTCACGGCGCTCGACCGGCCGCTCGCCTGGACGCATCACGTGACGATGGGGCCGCCGTTCATCGAACCCGGCGTGACGCGCCTGGAGATGCCGGTGGGGCGCAGCAAAGTGTTCGCGCCGGATCTGGGTCCGGACGGACACTACCAGCCTGACGCGGAGTTCGATTGGCCGAGCGCGCCGCGGCGCGATGGCGGCGTCACGGACCTGCGAGTGTATCCGGGCGCGGAGCGTTCGGCGGGCATCACCACGCACCTGGTGCGGGAGGACGCGGCGCAGGCCTGGTTCCTGGCCTATCATCCGGGGCTGAAGGTGGCGTTCGGGTATTCATGGCGCCGGGCCGATTCGCCGTGGATCGTGATCTGGGAAGAAAACCGCAGCCGCACGGCGCCGCCTTGGAACGGCCGCACGGTTACGCGGGGCATCGAGTTCGGCGCCTCGCCCTTCCCGGAGACGCGGCGGGCGATGATCTCCCGAGGGGCGCTGTTCGGAGTACCGGCGTACCGTTGGCTGCCCGCCCGCGCGACGGCCAGCGTGGAGTATTCCGCGTTTGTCTTCGCCGCGGAAGAGACGCCGGCGGCGCCGCCCCCGCTACACTAGCTGGAGATGCCTTCCAGCCTCGACGCCATCGTCTTCGACTACGGACGCGTGCTCTCGTTCGACCAACCGGGGGAGGATCTCGCAGTCATGCGGCGGCTCACCGGGATCGGCGACGCGCAGCGATTCCACGACCTGTATTGGGAACACCGCATCCCCTACGATTCCGGCGTCACCGGCGCCGAGGCTTACTGGAACCAGGTGGGAGGCGGCGAGGGAAAACAATACGGTCCATCGGAGTGCGCGAAGCTCGCGGACGCGGATTCGGCCTCATGGAGCCATTTGAACCTGCCCGTGCTCGGTTGGAACGACGCGCTCCGTGCGGCGGGTTACAAGACCGGCATCCTCTCCAACATGCACTGGGACCTGCGCCACTACATCGAGCGGCATGGGCACTGGGCCTCTGCCTTCGACTACGCAGTGTTCTCCTGCGACGTCGGGCACGTGAAGCCGGAGCCCGAGATCTACCGGCTGGTGCTGAGCGGTCTCGGCGTAGAGCCGGGGCGCGCGTTGTTCTTCGACGACCGCCCGAAGAACACGGAAGCCGCCGAAGCGCTGGGCATGCACGCGATCCTGGTGGAGCAAACCAACGACGGGATGGAGAAGGCGATGCGCGAGGCGATCGCCCGTTTCTCATTGCCGGAGATCGACGCCCGCTACCCGGCGGGCCGCTTCCGCTGGCCGGGGAGCTTGAACGGCGAGCAGCGGGAAGCGCTGATCGAGGAACTCGGGAAGTTCCCGGCGCGGCTGCGCGCGGCGGTGGCGCCGTTGACGGACGCGCAGCTCGACCGGCCGTATCGCGAGGGCGGCTGGACCGTACGCCAGGTGGTTCACCACCTCGCCGACAGCCACATGAACTCGTATGTGCGCGTGCGGCTGGCGCTGACCGAAGCCACGCCGCCCGCCAAGCCCTACGACGAAGCGGCGTGGGCCAAACTCGCCGACGCCGCAAGCGGCCCGGTGGACCTGAGCCTGCAGCTACTCGACGCGCTTCACACGCGATGGGCGGCGATGCTGCGTTCCCTCACGCCGGAGCAGTGGCTGAGGGCCTATCGCCACCCCGAGGATGGGCTCACGTCAGTGGAGAAGAACCTGGCGATCTACACCTGGCACGGGCGCCATCACCTGACGCACATTCAGCGCGCGGCTTCGAACAGCGTCCACGGTTGAGCTTCCAGGTTGCGCAACAGCGGCTTCTGCCAGGCGTACTGCGGCCGGGCTTTCAGGAACTCCTCGACGCGGAACGCCGGGCCGCACAGCGGGCCCATCGCGGCGTTGAGTTGCATCCTGGCCATCATCGCGGTGTCGGCGGCTTTGTTCTGAACCGCGCCGCACGGGCCGTAGGGCTGCTGCCACGGGAGTGAGCCGCGGGGCGAGAGATCGATGCGCCCGCACAGCGTGCGTTCGTTCGGGTCGCGCTTCTTCTGCACCACGTCGACGTCGTCCGCGAGGAAGGTCTGTGCGAGAGCGACGTCGATCTTGCCCTTGTGGCCTTCCAGCAGCTCGGTCCACCGGACGCGGCGGGCGTTCGAACTGTTGCCGGCCTTCCTGGGATCGAACGTGGTCTCCTCCAGCCGCAGCTTTTCGTTCACGGGGAAGTTGGCGCCGGCGAAGTAGCCGTCCTTGGTGCGTTGGAGAACCACGTTCTTCAAGCCGAGCTCCAGGCTGGCGATCTCGCCGGAATTGCGGTCCGCCACCAGCCAGTTGTTTGCGTAGCCGCCGTTGTTGCCGTCCTTCATGATGCGCGCGAAGTCGTCGATGGAGCGCGCGTACTGGGCCGCCTTCCGCGCGCGCACGAACTCCGGCACGCCGGCCGGATCGAAGCCGCTGAACTCTGAGATCGTCGTTTCGGTGATGGCCAGGCCCGCGCTGTTGATGACAAAGTCGTCGCCCGAATGGATCATGCCCGGAATGCCGTCCATGATCATCCGTTCGCCCTTTTCCGGCTGGATCTCAAAGATCACGTTCCAGCGCTGCCCGATGAGGAAGTCGACCCACGCGTTGTGCGCGATCACCACGCCGCCGTCCTTCGTGTAGCTGCCCGTGGCCACGAACGCGCTGCAGTGCTCGGGCGTGCGGTTCTTCGCCTTCTCCTGTTTCTCCAACGCGGGCACGTAATACCAGGCGATCTCCATCCAGGCGTTCAACGCGGTGACGTCCCAGATATCGAGCGCGACGCCCTTCGACTTCAAGCCGTCTACGATGCCCTCCATCTCCTCGCGATACTCGGCGTCCACCTTGGGCCAGAAGATCTCGCGCGCGGCGTTGCGCACCCAATTCCAGTCTTTCTTGGTGTCGTGCGTGACCAGGAGTTCGATCGCCTGCTTGGCGTCCAGGATTTCGGCCGGGAGCAGCGAGCCGTGCTGGAAGCCGATCTCGCGCGGTGTGCCCACAAGGCGCACATGGCGCCACCCGGCGCGGTCGGGCAGGCGTTCGCCTTTGGGTTTGGCCACCGTTGCCGCGGGCGCGGGCGCGGTGGAGGAGCAGCCGCTGGTGAACGCGACGGCGAGCGCCGCGGAGGCGAGAATCAGCGCGTGGGTCCGCATGATCCCCGCATTGTACCGCCGCCGCCTAGGGGCGCGACGCCACCATTCCCCGGTACGGCACGTCGATCTTCAGCGCGCCGCGCCACTTCGGCGGCTTGCGGTCGAGCGACCAGTAAAGGCCGTTCACCAGCAGGCGCTGCATCGCTTCGACGCGGAAGTCCTCCGGGTGGCCAAGCGTGGTGAAGAAGACGCGGCCTCCGTGCCTGTTCTTCCAGACCCAGGCCACGGGGTTCGGCTCGGCCGCCTTGTCGGGGCTCACCGCCGTGCCGGTGAGCAGCGGAGTGGCATCCTGCGGCGGCCACTTCGGGGCCACGCGATAGAGCCAACTGCGGGCATGGAACGGCTCTGCGATCCCGCTCAGCACGGGGTGCCTCTTCGCGGTCTCGACGATCGCCACGTCCGTGCTCGACTTGTGGCCGAAATGCGTGTGGCCGTCGGCGCCCCAGCCGGGCGGTGTTCCGAATGCCTCGGCCGCCCAGCCGTTCCAGGGCTCCAGTTCGCTGCCCTTCGGATACTTGAAAGCATGGGAGGTGGTGCGCAATCCCACCATCGGCTTACCGGACTTCATGTAAGCGTCGATGTGCGCGAGTTGCTCCTTCGGAAGCTGCCGCCAGCGGAGGTAGAACACAGCGGCGTCCGCCGTCTTCAGCGCTTCGAGTCCGGGGATGTCCTTTTCGCCGTTCTGGTCGGGCACGGAATGCAGCACCGTGCACTTCAGGCCGTAGTTCCGTTCCAACTCCGCCGCCACAAGGGGCAGTGTGACCTCGCCCGAGTACTCGTGGTCGCCGAGCACGAACACCACGTGCGGCTTCGCGGCGGCATAACAGAACGAGGCAAACAGTGACAGAAGCAGGAATGTCCGCGTCATTGGTAGCAGTGTAGCGCGGCGCCGGCGTTCGTCCTCAGCGCTCGAGAGCCTTGTGGATCTGGTCCATCGAGAGGAATTTCAACGTTGCCTGTTTCTCTTCTCCGTCCTGCAGCTCTACCGTTTCGAGGAACCCCTCCAGCAGCTCCAACAGCCACTCGTTCGCGGGTATGGTGGAGGGGACGGCCGCCAGCCGGTATCGCCCCGCTCCCAGTGGCGGCGGCGGATCCCCGGAGAGCCAGACCACGGGCGGCGCGAGCCCCTGGGCCGTCTCGCGCAAGGCGACGATCAGCGCCCGATCCGTGGTCCCGTCCACTCGCGCCACGATGCGCGCAGAAGCCGGTCCAACCACGAAAACCAGCGACGGTGGCAGCGCCGCCTCCACCCGAAAGACGTCCCCCCGCACCGTTTCCGGCCCCACTTGCACCGCCTTCACCACTTGCATTCGGTCAAAGAGCCGCACCGCCCACACACCCGCCGTCAGGCACTTCATTGCCGGCGGCTGCGCCTGTTCGTCGAACACCGGCAAGGTCATCGCTTCGTCGCCCAGAGGCTCCAAACGGAACTGCGCCTTGGCCGGTCTCCCTTCGGCGTCGCGAATCTGGATCGTCACCGATGGCCCGCCTTCCAAGCGCAACTCCACTCTGGGCAATGGCCGGTCGCTCACCACCAGCGGCACGGAGGCAACGCGGCACGCCGACGGATCCCCGGCCGTCTCCGCGGTCAGCCGGTAAGTTCCGGGCGGCACATTCTCGAGCGTGGCAGCCCCCGAATCCGCGCCTTGCGCACTTTCGAAGTTCGGCCCGTTCCATCGGTCCAGCGGCGTGAGCCGCACGAGCACCAACTCCCCCGCCCGCGCTCCCGTCACAACCACCGGCACGCGCAACACGGGCGTGACCTTCAGACGAAAATCCACCTCGGCGCGCTCCGACCCGGCAGCCACCAAAATCGCCTCGGCTGTACCCGCGCCGGGGCTCTCCGGATAAAACATCGGTGCGTAGCCGAGCGATCGGGGCGGCCGCGCGCGCTTCACCGGCTGTAACGGCAGCGGCTGGAACGGCGCGCTCGGGGTCTGGACCGCCACCACGTACCGCCCCGGCATGAGCCCCTCGATCCGATAGGCACCGGCGGCGTCGGTCTGCGCGGTTTGCGCAAGCTGGAGGCGGCGGCCCAGCCCCGATCCGCTCACCCGCATGCTCGTGACCCGCACCTCCGCCGCCGGCAATCTGTCTTCGTCCAGCACCCGTCCGCGGATGACGCCGCCGGGCGTAAGCCGGATCTCCACTTTGTGCCGGCTCTTCTCCGAGGTCACGGATACCCGCTCCGGCGTGTTCAAGAACGTCGAGTACATAGCGTGCCGGGCGTGCACAAAGTACTCTCCCGCCGCGAGGCCACGCACAACAAAGCGGCCCGTACCGTCGGTGGTCAATTCGAGCGGCGCGGCGTCCGGGCGGGTGCCGCCGATTGTCACGACCGCGCGCCGGATACCCAGTTTCGAAACCGAATCCAGCACCACTCCTTCGATCACGCCGGCGGCCTGTTCCTGCGGTTGCGCGGAACCGCAGAGGCAAAGGGCCAGTACCGCCGCCAATCTCCTCACCGCGATCTCCGGATCAGCTTGGCATCCGCCGGACTGGTCTTTCCTTCCGCCACTTCGACGGCTGTCCCCATTTCGCGGTAGGCGTCCAGGAATCCCGGCTGCAGCCATTCCCAGGGCCGAATCGTGTTGAAGGCGTAGAGGCGGTATGTTCCGGGCGTCACGCCTTTGATCTCGAAGTCGCCGCCAGGGCGGGTCTCGACGCCCTGGTGAAAGCTGATCACGTGCGCGAACTCGCCTTCGGGCAATAGCAGCACGGTGGCCACGGTCTGCCGGTCTTCCATCTCGATCGATCCGCGGACCACGCCGCCCTGTGTGCTCAGCACGATCTCCAACGGACCCCGCGACGCGCTGTCGATCGTCATGTCTTCGGTGAGCACATCGTGTCCGGCCAGCGTCATCGCCTTCAAGTACCCGCCCGGCGGAATCGGTTCCACCCCGATATCCCAGACCCCCGGGGGGACATTGCGGATTGTGAATCGCCCTTCGTGGTCCGGCTCCGCCTGCAGGAGACTCGCAACCGGCTGCCGGACGCTCCCCGGAATCAAGGTCACCTGGACCTTGCGATGTTCAGCCGCTCCCGGTCCTTCCACGCGGACTCGCCCGTCGAGATCGACTGCCGGCGCGAACACCAGTTCGACTCGTGCCGTTCCGCCCGGCGAGACATCCACCACCACGCGCGCCGCGTGGGCCCGGGAGCCGTGTTCCGTGTAGCCCGTCACGTGGTAGCGTCCCGGCAGAAGGCGGTCCGATTGTCCGGCGGTCTGCTTGCGGGCATCGTACGTCAGGCGCGAGCGATAGGTCATCCAGGGCGAGTCCGTGATCAGTTCGAGACTCGGGAAGGCACTCTCCGACGGAAGCCCTCGCAGCGCCACCTCGACGGCTCCCGTTTCCTGTGGCGTGAGCGCGATTTCGACGTTGTCAAGTTCCTGCCCCGCGCGCAGTTCGACCAGCCTCGCGTCCGAGGGCTCACGGCCACCACCCCAGAACGCCGGCCCGTAGCGCCGCTCCTCGCTCCTTCGCGATGCGTCGATTTCGCTTGGCAACCCTGCGCGCAGGCCCGCGTCAGGAACGGCCATCAGGACATACCGGCCCGGCATCACCTCATCGAAACGGAAGGCCCCGTGGCGATCGGTGATCGCGGTCTCTTCCATCACCCACGCCTCCTTGCCGCGCTCGAACCCACGCGTCAGACGCTGGATCTGGACTCCGGACACCCCCTCGGCCGCCTCGTCCACCACCCGCCCACGAATCGCGGTAACGGCGCGCAGGCGGAGCACGATGTCCTTGGTCTCACCGTCCTTCACTGCCAGGTATTGCGGAGGCGCCCCCGGGGTTTCCGGCCCATACAGGCGAGGGAGAAAGCCCGTCTTGGTGGCCCCCACCAGGTACGATCCCGGGACGATCCCCTGGAACTGGAAGGCGCCGTCGGGCCCCGTCCTCTCCATCGCGTGGTAGGCCTCGCCGTTGAACTCGGCCGTGGCCCGAACCGTTACGCGCGCCACCGGATTCCCCGTTGCCGCGTCCACCACCCGG
Source organism: Bryobacteraceae bacterium (assembly GCA_031969915.1). GTDB lineage: Bacteria > Acidobacteriota > Terriglobia > Bryobacterales > Bryobacteraceae > DALYJJ01. The sequence goes on from DALYJJ010000035.1 coordinate 15,197, forward strand.
CCGCGGATCACCGGTGCCTGCGCCGCGGCTAGTACCGCGAGCACTACCATCAGTCCGGCCAAACGACAGGCCATTGGTTCGACTATAAAACAGGTCATGGCGGACTGCGATACCATCATGACCTACGAGGTCCATCATGACCCCCTTCCGGCGCTGCTTCGCCCCACTGGCTGTGTCCGCTGTGTTTGCCGGCTACTCCTTCGCCCAACCTCCCGCCAAACCGGATTTCGCGCGCGACGTCTACCCGATCTTCGAGAAATCCTGCCATTCCTGCCACGGCCCAAAGGCCCAATTGGGCAACCTGCGCCTGGACTCTCAAGCCGCCGCGGCCCGCACCTTTCGCGCCGGTGAAGGCGCCGCGAGCACTCTGTATCAGCGCGTCGCCGGCTTGGGCGACCAGCCTCGCATGCCCATGGGCGGCAGGCTGAGCGAGGCGCAGATCGCCCTCATCAAGTCCTGGATCGACGCCGGCGCCGAATGGCCGGCGACGGTGGGAGCGGCCGGCGCCGGGATCGCAAAACATTGGGCGTTCACCGCCCCCGTCAAGCCTCCGCTCCCCCCGGGCACAGCCGCCCACCCGATCGACCGGTTTGTTCGAAGCCGGCTTGTGAAAGAGGGGCTCGCCCCCGCCGCGGAAGCGTCCCGGGCCACCCTGCTTCGCCGACTCAGTCTCGACCTCCTCGGGTTGCCGCCGGCCCCGGCGGAAATCGATGCCTTCGAGAAGGACACCGCCCCCGACGCCTACCAGCGTCAGGTCGACCGCCTGCTCGCCTCTCCTCACTACGGTGAGCGCTGGGCGCGCTTCTGGCTCGACGCCGCCCGCTACGCCGACTCCGACGGCTACGAAAAAGACAAGCAGCGCTCCGTGTGGTTCTACCGCGATTGGGTAATCGGCGCCCTGAACCGCGACGTACCGTATAACCAGTTCATCATCGAACAGATCGCCGGCGACCTACTGCCCAACGCAACCCAGGACCAGCGCGCCGCCACCGGATTCCTGCGCAATTCCATGATCAACGAGGAAGGCGGCATCCACCCGGAGCAGTTCAGAATGGAAGCGATGTTCGATCGCATGGACGCCATCGGCAAGGGCGTTCTGGGCGTCACCATCCAGTGCGCGCAGTGCCACAACCATAAGTACGATCCGCTGAAGCAGGAAGAATATTACCGGATGTTCGCCTTCTTGAATAACTCCCACGAAGCGAACATCGCCGTCTACACGCCCGGGCAACAGAAGCAGCGCGACGACTTACTCGCCGGCGTTCGCGCCATCGAAGATTCGTTGAAGAAACGCACCCCCGGCTGGCAGCAGCAACTGGCTGCATGGAACCAGGCCGTTGAACAGGCCCAGCCGCGATGGACTGTGATCCAGCCCGAAGTCGACGACATCTCCACGGGCGGCCAGCGCTATCTGCCCATGGAAGACGGCAGCCTGATCGCACAGGGGTACGCGCCCACGAAGCACACCGTCAAGCTCACGGCGAAGACCGATCAGCCCGTTCGTGCGTTCCGGCTCGAACTGCTGATGGACCCCAACCTTCCGCTGGGGGGCCCGGGCCGCTCGATCAAGGGCGCCGCCGCGCTTACGGAGTTCGAGGTGCTCGCCGCACCGGCCTCGGCGCCCGACAAGCAGACCAAGCTCAAGATCGTCTCCGCCACCGCGGACATCAATCCTCCGCGCACGCCACTCGAGGCGATCTTCGACGACCGTTCCAATCGAACCCGCGTCACGGGCCCCGTGGAGTACGCCATCGATGGCAGCAACGAAACGGCCTGGGGGACAGATGCCGGTCCGGGCCGGCGGAACCAACCCCGCAAGGCCGTCTTTACGCTGGCCGAGCCGGTCTCTTACGAAGGGGGGACCATCCTCACCGTCCTGCTCAAGCAGGATCACGGCGGTTGGAACAGCGACGACAACCAGAATCACAACCTGGGCCGATTCCGCCTTTCCATCACCAGCGCCGCCGGCGCCCAGGCTGACCCGCGGCCTGCGGACGCCGCCGGCTTGTTCTCCGCCTGGCGGGTGACCGTCCCCGAATGGAAGGCCGAGAACCAGAAGATCGAAGCTCTCTGGGAGGCGCATCCCGAGCCCACCGCGCAACTGGTCCTGGAGGAACGCGAGCAGCCGCGCACCACTCACATCCTCAATCGCGGCGATTATCTGCAGCCAACGCGGCCGGTGACTCCTGGCGTTCCGGCGTTCCTGCATCCATTGCCGGCCGGAGATGCGGCGCCCAACCGCCTGACGTTTGCCCGCTGGCTGGTGGCTCGCGAATCGCCGACCACGGCGCGATCGATCGTCAACCGCGTCTGGCAGTCCTACTTCGGTATAGGGCTCGTTGAGACCGCTGAGGACTTCGGCCGCCAGAGCGCCCTGCCGTCCCATCCCGAATTACTCGATTGGCTGGCGGTCGAGTTCATGGACCGCGGCTGGAGCTTGAAAGCCTTACACCGCCTGATCGCCACGTCCGCCACTTACCGGCAGTCCTCGGTTGTAACTGCGGACTTACTGGGCCGCGACCCGTACAATCGCCTGCTCGCCCGCGGGCCCCGTTTCCGCGTGGACGCCGAAGCCGTCCGCGACATCGCTCTTGCCGCCAGCGGCTTGCTGAACGCGAAGATCGGAGGCCCCAGCGTCTATCCGCCGGCGCCCGGCTTCCTGTTTCTGCCGCCGGCCAGCTACGGACCGAAGAACTGGCACGAGGCCACGGGCGAGGACCGCTACCGCCGCGCGCTGTACACCCACCGCTATCGCAGCGTTCCTTACCCCGTTCTGCAGAACTTCGACGCGCCCAACGGCGACATGGCGTGCGTCCGCCGCACGCGGAGTAACACGCCGCTCCAGGCCCTTGGGACGCTGAACGAGGCGCTGTTCCTCGAATCCGCGCGCGCCCTCGCCGGCAGGATTCTGCGCGAAGCCGGACCGGCCGACGAAGCGAAGCTGGCCTTCGCTTTCCGCCGCGTGCTTGGCCGCCGCCCGGAACCGAAGGAAACCGCCGGACTGCTCGCGTTTCTCAACAAACAGCGCGGCCGCCTGACGCAGGGTTGGCTCGACGTGTGGGCTCTCACCGGCCTGGATCAGACCCAGGCGAAGAGCCTGCCGGCCGGCGCTTCACCGGTGCAGTACGCCGCGTGGACTGCCCTCTCGCGAGTCCTGCTGAACCTCGACGAGGCCATTACCAAGGAGTAGCAACATGCCCACGAACGATGACCGAGTCCGACGTACCCGGCGCTGGTTCTTTGAGGAGTGCGGCGTCGGTCTCGGCCGCATGGCCCTCGGAGGTCTCCTTGCCAGTTCGCCCGCGGCCGCGAGTGATCCCTTGGCGCCCAAGCAGCCTCATTTCAAGCCCAAGGCCAAACGAGCGATCTTCCTCTTCATGGCCGGCGCTCCCAGCCATCTGGAACTGTTCGACAATAAGCCCCAGCTCGCAAAGTTCGACGGAACGTTGCCGCCCGCCGACTTACTGAAGGGCTACCGCGCGGCGTTTATCAATCCCTCTTCGAAGCTCCTTGGCCCCAGGTTCCAGTTCGCGAAACACGGCCAGTCCGGCGCGGAGTTATCCGAGCTGCTCCCCTACACGGCGAAGATCGTGGATGACCTTGCGATCGTCAAGTCGATGTCCACCGACGCCTTCAATCACGCTCCCGGGCAACTGCTCATGAACACCGGCAGCCAGCAGTTCGGCCGGCCCAGCATGGGCGCCTGGGTGACGTACGGCCTTGGTGCGGAGACCCGCGACCTGCCGGCGTTCGTCGTCTTCAGTTCCGGAGCGAAAGGACCGAGCGGCGGCAACTCTTGCTGGGGCTCCGGCTTCCTGCCCACCGTTTATCAAGGCGTCCAGTTCCGTTCCTCCGGTGACCCCGTCCTGTACCTGTCCAACCCTCCGGGTGTCGATGCCGAGCTCCAGCGCGATTCTCTCGACACCATCGGCAGCCTCAACCGCATGCGCCTCGCGGCCACCGGCGATCCCGAAATCGCAACCCGCATCAACTCCTTCGAAATGGCCTTCCGGATGCAATCAAGCGCCCCTGAGCTGATGGACCTTTCCAAGGAGCCCCAGGAGATTCTCGATCTCTACGGCGCGGTTCCCGGCAAACCGTCGTTCGCCAATAACTGCCTGCTGGCGCGCCGGCTTCTGGAGCGCGGCGTTCGCTTCGTCCAGCTCTATCACGAGGCCTGGGACCAGCACGGCAATCTGGTCAAAGACCTTGCCAAGAACTGCAAGGATACCGATCAGGCCAGCGCCGCGTTGGTCATCGACCTGAAGCGCCGCGGGCTCCTGCAAGACACGATCGTGGTCTGGGGCGGAGAGTTCGGACGGACGCCGATGGTCCAGGGCGGCAGCGATGGCCGTGACCATCACCCCAACGCCTTCACCATGTGGCTGGCCGGCGGCGGCATCAGGCCGGGGCTTACTCTCGGCGAATCCGACGAACTCGGGTTCAATGTGGTCAAGGACAAAGTCCACGTCCACGACTTACACGCCACGCTGCTCCACTTACTCGGTTTCGATCACGCCAGGCTGACCTACCGGTTCCAGGGCCGCGATTTCCGCCTCACAGACGTCCACGGAAATCTGGTGCAGCAGTTGCTCGCCTGAATTCGATTATGGCAGCGCCAGCAGGTAACTAGTGACCCTGTCCAGGTCCCGGCCGGAGAACTTATAGGCCGGCATCGCCGTACCCGGCGAGTACTTCTGCGGGTCCACAAAGTGACCTTCGATCCACTCGCGCGACCGGCGCGCCGCGAGCCCATTCAGCTTCGGGCCCACATTCATGCCCACGCCGTTTGCGACGTGACACGCGCCGCAGCGCTGCTGTTGGTACACCAGCGCGCCGTCCACGGCGAACGCCGGAGCCTCCCGGAGCGCCTGCGCGTTGGCCGGCGTGAGCTTCAGGAGAAACGCCGCCAGCGCGTTGAGCTGCGAATCCGTCAGGTGCAACGCGGGCATCGATGTGCCCGGCACCAGGCCGCTCGGGTTCTTGAAGTGAGCGATCATCCACTTGGCGTCCTTCTTTACGGACGCGCCGGCCAGGTCGGGCCCCACTTTCGAACCGCCCTCGCCCAGCGTGTGGCAGCTCGCGCAATCCTCCTTGCGGAAGTAACCGATGCCGGCCATCTCTTCCGGCGAGAGCATCTGCCAGTTGGCGGGGCCGTCTCCTTCGGCCGTTTCGGTTGAGGGTGGCGTGGTCGCCACCGCCGCTGCCGTCAGGCTCCCCAAGGTCAGAATCGCCAGTCCGGCCACGGCCATCGCCGTGGTCCGCTTGGTGACATGAACCACCTTGCCGCGATCGAAGAACGGAATGAGAAACAGCGCCGCCACCGCGAGTCCGGGCAGGACGTGCGCGCCCACCACTTCGAGCGGGCCCTCGAAGAACTTCAGCGTCTGGAAGAGCCAAAGGAAGTACCAGTCGGGGCGGGGAATGTAGGACGTGTCGGTCGGATCGGCCAGGCGTCCCAGCGGGACCTTCACCACCACCGCCATCACCACCAGGATGGTGAACGCCACGAAGATCGCGACCGTGTCTTTGAAAACCTGTTCCGGGTAGAACTTCTTCGTCTTGATGAGGGCCGGCTGGGACTCGACAAAGTCCTGGGGCTCAGGCGCCACCCCGTGCTTCCTGACCAGGAACACGTGCGCCGCGATGAGCAGCATGGTCAGCGGCGGCAGCAGCAGAACGTGAACCGCGTAGAACCGTGCGAAGGTGACCACGCCCACGCTCATCCCGTCGCTTCCCAACAGCCGCAGCAGGTAGGGGCCCGCCAGCGGCGCCTTGGCGGCAATCTGCGTCGTCACCACCGTCCCCCAGTACGCGCGGTTATCCCAAGGCAGCAGATAGCCGGTCAGCCCGAAGCCGAGCGTGAGCAGCAACAGGACCACGCCCGCCATCCAGGTGGCCTCGCGCGGCTTCTTGTAGGCGCCCCACAGGAACACTTGGAGCATGTGAGCTGCCACCACCACGAGCATCATCGAGGCGCCCCAATGGTGCAGCCCGCGAATAATGCGTCCTCCGGTGAGCTCGGTGACAATGTACTTCAGACTGTTGTAGGCCTCGCCCGGCGTAGGCGCGTAGTTAAACGCCAGCAGAATTCCGGTGAACGCCTGCACCAGAAACAGGAACATCGCCACGCTGCCGAACACCTGGCGCCAGCCGCTGGAGAACGGGATGTCTTCGTAGAGAAAGTGCTTGGTTGCGGTCTCGAGCCCCGTGCGCTCGTCGATCCAATCCAGGACGCGGCGGATCATCTAGGCCGTCCTGATCTTCCCGAGCAGCAACTTGCCGCCCTGCAAGCGCGTCTCGTACCGGTCCAACGCCCGCGGCGCGGGTCCGGTGAGCACCTGGCCCTCCGGCGAGAACGTCGACGTGTGGCATGGGCAGAGAAACTCGTGCGTGCGATCGTTCCAGTGATAGGCGCAGCCCAGGTGCGTGCATTGCGGCGCGAAGGCGATCACTTCGGTGTCGGACTTCTTCAATACCCACGCGGTGGTCTTCTCGCTCACCACCTTCCAGCCGTCCACTCGATTGCGGCGGAACACCATCTCCTCCGGGGTTCCCGGTTTCAGGTCCTTGATGTCTCCGGCCTCGATCCATTCGCCTTCCCTCCTGGAGTGCGGCGGAAAGAACAAGTAGGCCGCCGCGGGTAGCGTGAGGTTGGCGGTGATCAGGCCCCAGAGACCGTAAATGGCAGCTTGAAAGAAGCCGCGCCTGCCGGTTTGCATGAGGTCATTGTAAGGGAGGGATCGGGACGGCAGAGCTTCAGAAGAGTTAAATGAAGCCCGGCGGACTACAGCACGGAGAGCAGTTCAGTCCGTACCTTCTCTTCCAGTTGTGGTGCGAGTTTGCCGCCCTCCGCCGTAACGTGAAAGACGTCGAGCGCCTTGTGGGCTTCCGTGTCGATGAGCACAACCTCGATGTTGCAGCCGTTGCGGGCCAATACGTTGGTCAGATCGTAGAGCAGGCCCGGGCGGTCCTCGGCCACCACCTCGATCAGCGTCGCCGACCGCGAAACCGAGCGGTCAACGGTCACGGCCGGGTTGATGCGCGCCGACGAGGCCGGCCGCCGCGGGCGTGGGCGGCGCGCCAGCAATTTCTCCGCGGACAACTTGCCGGCCACCACCTGCTCCACCGTCCGGCGCAGGTTTTCCACTTCTTCGGGATTCAACTCCAGGGTGCGCGTTGGATCGGCGAAAACGAACGTGTCGAGGATCTCGCCGCGGTTGTTTGAGAACGCTTCGGCCTTGAGGATATTCATCGCGCTCGCAGCCAGAGCGCCCGCGAGCGACGCGAACAGCCCCGGGCGGTCCGCGCCAACCACCGTCAAGGTCCACAGGGAAGCCGTTCGCACAAGGTCCACCGCGACGCCCACCGATCGATACCGCTCGATCAGGTCCAGGTGCCGTTGCATCTCCTCGGCGGTGTGGGTGCGCGCGTAACGGATCGGGAAGCCTTCCAGGAAACCACCGCCCCCCGCGGGAGGCGTCACGATGCGTTCGTCGCCCAACGCCGCCGTGTGTTCACGCCAGCCGGCGCGATAGGCCCGCCACAATTGCTCCCGGCGCCAGGGCGTCATCGCCTCCGGATGCACGGCGCTGATGTCGGCGTACGTAAGCAGCGTGAGCAGCTTCAGGTGCTCGAGCGTCTCCGTGCGCGCGGCGATCCAGGCGCCCGTGTCCGGGTCCTCCAGGTCGCGCGAAGTCATCACCGTGGAGAGTTCCAGGTGCCGGTCAATCAGAAACAACACGGTATTCGCTTCGGCCGCCGGAACACCCAGGCGCGCCATTACCTGGTTGGCGATCCTGACCGACTCGATGGAATGGGAGCCCGTGCGGGCCGCCTTGCCGGCGTCGTGAAACAGCAGCGCGAATCGCAGCAGATGAAGCTGCTCGGTCTCCGCCAGGAGGTCGCGGAAGCGGCGGCGGTCGTGGTCGGTGGATGCCGCCAGTTCCTCCAGCGTGCGCAACGTAACCAGCGTATGTTCGTCTACCGTGTACCGATGGTAGAAATCGCGGACCACCAGGCACTCCATGTCCTTCCACTCTGGAAACAGCGTTTGCAGGTAGCCGGTGTCTTCCATCGCGCGGAGCGCCAGGGACACGTTGGGCAGCCGCAGGAATTCGCTGAGTGCGGGCCAGGCCGGATTCGGTACAGGCAGCGGCGCGGCGGCGCGGATGCGGTCTTCGGTATCGCGGGCAGGCAGGATGCCGTGGCGCGCAACGAAGAAGAAGAGGCGCAAGGCCAGGTCCGGGTCAGTGCGGAGTTGTAGCGGCGCCTTCAGCAGCACACGCTCCCGGGCCACGGTGAAGTCGGCGTTGGTCAGCCGGGAGCGCCAGTCCCGGAACGAAGACAACAGCCCGCTGGCAGCCGCTTCTGTAGCGTCGATTCGCCGCAGCACGGCCGCGTGCACGGCGCGGGCGTAGCGGTAGTAATCGCGCATCAGGGCTTCGGGCGTAGGGTGCGTCGGCGCCTGCTCCTGCAGATCGAAGGTTAGTTGGTTCGCGTCGCGGTCCGCGTCCGTGTGCAGGAACGCCCGCACCGCGGCGAGAAACTCTTTCGCCCCGGCAGGCGGGGCCTCCCCGAACCACTCGATCATGTTCACGTCCCGCAACCCGCCAGGGGACTCCTTCACATCGGGTTCCAGATGGTACACCGTGTTCTGGAACTTGGCGTGGCGCGAGCGGGCCATGGACGCGAGTGCGCGTTCAAACGTTGGCCGCGCATTCCGGATGAATCCCGGGAGCTTGTCCTGGAGGCGGCGGTAGAGGGCCGAATCGCCGATCAGGAACCGCTGGTCCAGAAGACTGATATTCAGTTCTATGTTCCGCTCGTGAACCTCGCAACACTCGCTCACCGTGCGCAACGAATGGCTCACGCGCAGCTTCGAGTCCCAGAGCGATTGGATGAACGCCGAAAGGGCTTCGCGGGCCGCGCGCTCCTGGGTGGCGCGATCCACCAGGAACAGCAGGTCGACATCGGAGTGGGGAAACAGCTCGCGGCGGCCGTACCCGCCCACGGCGAGCACGGCCAGGCCGGAGGGGAAGACACGCGCCAGGCAGGCGGCATAGTCGGCGCGCACACGCACATCGACCTCCGCGGCGCGCGCCGACAGTTCTTCGAGTGGATTAGAGCGCGGACTCACCACGTTCGTCGTTGCGGATGCGGATCGCTTCCGCAACATCATAGATGAAAACCTTGCCGTCTCCGATCTTTCCAGTTTGCGCGGCGGAGACGAGGGTCTTGGCGACCTCCTCGACCCGGGCGTCGGCGACGACCATCTCGATTTTCACCTTGGGCAGCAGATCCACCTCGTACTCCTGGCCGCGGTAGACCTCCTTGTGGCCCTTCTGGCGGCCGTGGCCCCGGACGTCGGCGATCGTCATGCCGTCGACGCCGATGCCCTTGAGCGCCTCTTTCACCTGCTCCAGCTTGAAGGGTTGAATGATCGCTTCGATTTTCTTCATGGCCTTCTCCTACGCCTCCAGGTTGTAACCTTCTTCGCCGTGCATGCTGAGGTCGAGGCCTTCCACCTCGTGGTCCTTGGTGACGCGGACGCCGAGAGTCAGGTCGCAAATCTTCAGAATGATCAAGGTGCCGACAATCGCGATGCCCCAGGCGATGGCCGCGCCGATCGCCTGGTTCAGCACCTGCGCACCGTTGCCGTCCAGCAGGCCGAGGTTGCGGTCGCCGCCGAACGCGGCTTTGGTGGCAAACACGCCGGTGAGCAGGGCGCCCAGCGTTCCACCCACGCCGTGCACGCCGAAGGCGTCGAGCGAATCGTCGTAACCAAACTTCGCTTTTACCACCGCTACCATGAGATAGCACACGAAGCCGCCCAGAAACCCGATGACCAGCGCCGACATCGGCGTAACGAAACCCGCCGCCGGGGTGATCGTGACCAGGCCTGCCACCGCGCCGGAGATACCGCCGAGCACGCTCGGCTTGCCCTGCCGGAACCATTCGGCGATGAGCCAGCCGAGGGTTGCCGCGGCGGCGCCGAAATGCGTGGTGACGAAAGCGTTCGAAGCCAGCCCTCCCGCGCCGAGCGCGCTGCCGGCGTTAAAGCCGAACCAGCCCACCCACAACAGGCAGGCGCCGATAAAGCTCAGTACGACGCTATGCGGCTTCATGGGCGTGCTCGGGAAGCCGTGCCGCTTGCCCAGGTACAGCGCGCACACCAGCGCCGAAACGCCGGAGGTGATGTGCACCACCGTGCCGCCGGCGAAATCAAAGCAGGGTACCGACCCTTCCAGGAATGCGTTCAACAGGCCGCCCTTGCCCCACACCATGTGCGCCATCGGCAGGTAGACGATGAACAGCCAGAGGGTCATGAACAGCAACATCGAGCTGAACTTCATGCGCTCGGCGAACGCGCCGGTGATCAGCGCCGGCGTGATGATCGCGAACATCAACTGGAACACCATGAACGTCTGGTGTGGGATGGTGGCCGCGTAGGTCGCATTCGGCGCGCCCCCCACGCCGTTCAGGAACAGATAGCGAAGATCGCCAATGAACGCCGAGCCCTCCCCAAATGCCAGGCTGTACCCCACCAAGCCCCAAAGAACGGAGACCAGAGCCATCATCATGAAGCTCTGCATCATCGTGCCGAGCACATTCTTCTTGCGGACCAGGCCGCCATAGAAGAGCGCGAGGCCGGGACCGGTCATCATCAATACCAGGGCGGAGCTGGCCAGAACCCAGGCGTTGTCGCCCGCGGTCTGCGCCGCGCTTGCCGCGCTCTCCACCGCTGCCAGCCGTTCTTCGACGGTCGCGGCGAAGCCCATGCTGCTTGCGGAGAGCAGTAACAGCCACAGTCGAGACATTCAGAAACCTCCAAAGTTGTCGGGGAAGATACGGAGCAGACGGGGCTCGGGAGTTTGAGAAACCATCTTGCCCGAAACTCCGCTGCGCCGCAGCTAAACGTTTCTATCGTGGCGATTGAATTTTTCTATGGCTGAAACCGGTCTCGATCGCTGTACAATCACAAGCACCAGCTAGATCCCACGTCCGGAGCTACCGGGTCAATCCATACCTAAAGAGGTCGTTCTCTCATGAAGCACGCAGTGTGCTCCGCACTCGTAGTGTGTCTGCTCTCCGTCGCGCCGGAATCCTACGCGCAGACCACCGGGGCTCCGCCGCCCGATCCAAAGCCCATTCTCCCCTTCGGAAAGGTGGACTTCAGCGGACTGCTGGACGGGTACTACAGTTTGAACTTCAATCACCCCAAGAGCGGCATCAACCAGCTCCGGAACTTCGACATCGACGCGAATTCCTTCGCCCTGAATATGGGCAAGTTCACCATGGAGCAGGCCGCCGATCCCCTCGGTTTCCGGGTTGACGTCGGCTTCGGTAAGGCTTTCGACGTGTTCCACGCCACCGAACTGGCGGGCGGCCGCTTCATGAATAACATCATGCAGGCCTATGTGTCGGCCAAGGCCGGCAGCAAGCTGAAACTCGACTTCGGCAAGTTCTATACTTCGGCCGGCGCCGAGGTCACCGAAACGCACCTGAACTGGAACTACTCGCGCGCGCTGCTCTACGCCAATGGCCCGTATTACCACTTCGGCGTGCGCGCCACCGCGCCTTTGCACAAGAACTTTACCGCCGGCGTGCAGTTGCTGAACGGCTGGAACAACATCAAAGACAACAACACGGGAAAGACGATCGGTCTCACGTCGGCAGTGACCACCTCGAAGGTCACCTGGTCGAACACCTATCTGGTAGGCCCCGAGAAGACCGACACGAACGAAGGCTACCGGCACTTCTACGACACCGTGCTGCTGCTGACCCCGCACGAGAAGTTCTCGGCGTACATGAACTTCGATTACGGCGTGGATCGCGTGGTAGGGGGCCAGAACAACGAGTTTCTCGGCATCGGCTTCGCCGCTCGCATGGCGGCGACCAAGACCATCGCCTTCAGCCCGCGCTTCGAATGGTACAGCGACCGGCAGGGCTTCATCACCGGCACGGCGCAGCAGATCAAGGAATTCACCTTCACCGGCGAGAAGCGCTGGAACGACTACTTCGTCACCCGGCTCGAGTTCCGGCGCGACTGGTCGAACCAGCCATTCTTCTTCCGCGGCAACGATCCGGCTTCGGCGAAATCGCAGACCACGCTGCTGGCCGGCATGATGGTCCACTTCGGTCCGCGCCGGTAACTTGCTCCTGGCGGCGGCCCGGCGGTGGTTATGCTGCCCGGGGCGCCGCCCTTCTCATTGGCTGGCGGCCGCGAACGCTCTTTCATAGAAATCCTCGCTGCCGAAGTTGCCGGACTTCAAGATGACCGGGAAGCGGGCGCCCTCCACCGGAACGCAGAGCGGAACACCGGGCTCAATGTTCCTGCCCACGGCCAAGGCGCGAAGCCCCAAGGCCCGGCAGAGGGCGCTTGAGGTTTCACCTCCGGCACTCACCAGCGCCCGCGGCGTCACGTCCGCCATCGCGTCGCGGACCGCCGTGGCCATGGCGTTCGCCAGCCGCAGTCCCAGCTCGCGCGGATTCCATCCTTGCCGTGCGCCCCACGATTGAGCCTGCTCGATGTCCTCGCGCGTGGACCGGCTCTTGAAGAGGATTGTCGCGTCCGCCTTCAGTTTCGCCGCCAACGGAACACGCGCGCCCTCGATGAGTTCGCGAGCCTCATATTCCAGCACCTCCACGCCTTGCTGACGCGAGAGCCAGGCGTTCTGCGCGGCGGTGGCGGTGGAGCAACTCCCCGCGATCACCAGCCGGCCGCACCCGGGCTCACACTTCGGCAAACGGACCTCTCCACTCCGCTCCAGCCAGCCCCGCCTTCGCCATGCCTCCGGCAGGAAGCGGCCGAACGCGGAGCCACCGGTCACAACCGGGAGGTCCGCCGCAGCCTCACAGATAGATGCGGCGTGGCGCTCGGAGAGACAGTCGACGATCGTGATTCCCTTGCCCGCCAGCGCCTCCCAATGCGCACGGATGGCGTCCGCGCCGGCGTCCACCACGTCGAACGGCGTGAGGCTCACCGGGCGCCGCGTCTGCGCCGCCAGGTGATCCACCAGATTCGGGTTCGTCATCGGCGTTAGCGGATGCAGGCGCATCGGCGAATCGGAAATCAGTTGGCCCTTCACGAAGTGATAGCCCAGATACGTCATGCGTCCGTTCACTGGCAGCGCGGGGAAAGCGATGGTGAACGTCAGCCCGAGCGTGTCGAGCGCGGCGTCGATGGACGGACCGATATTCCCCTCGCGCGTCGAATCGAACGTGCTGCAGTACTTGATCTCGATCGAACGCGGCGCGAGTTGCGCCGCCAGGCGAACCGCATCCGCTGTCTTCGCGTATGCCTCCGCGGGCGCCAACGCGCGCGTGGCGGTGGCGATCACGAGGCACTCGGCCTCGCGCGCCCACCGGCGCAGTTCGCGGCCGTCACCCGGGTCGAGCACCAGCACCGTGGGCACGCCCTGATCGGCAAACATCCCGCCCAGATCGCTGGCGCCCGTGTCGTCGTCCGCGACGGCGGCGAAGATCACGGGGTTCCCCGCAGGTACGCGATTTGTTCGGCGGTCAGCCGTTCCCCTCGCTCACCAAGCAGAAAGTACAACTTCGCCTGTTCCTCCAGTTCCTCGGCCAACGCCGTGGCCTCCCGGACTGTCCTTCCCGCGGTGATCGATCCGTGATTCTTGAGCAGCATCGCCGGCGACAGGATCGCCGCCGCGCGCACGGCCGGCCCCAGTTCAGGCGCGCCCGGCGCATAGTAGGGCACCACCGGCAGGCACGGGATGCGCATGGCGAAGTACGGCGTGTAAATCGGCAACTCGGCACCCGGCAGGCAGGAGACAGCGGTGGCGTAGGTCGAGTGCAGGTGCACCACCGCCATCGCGTCCGGACGCGACTCATAGAGCGCGAGGTGAAAATGCACTTCCTTGCTCGGCGCCGGCCCGCCCAGCCGCCGGCCGCCCCGATCCACCACGGCCAGCGTTTGCGCGGTGAGGTCTTCGAACGAGGAGTTGGTAGGCGAGACGTAGATGGTGTCACCGTCGCGCACGCTGAGGTTGCCCGCGGTCCCGAAGCTGTACCCGCGCGCAAACAGGGAACGCGCGGCGGCCGCCAGATCCTCCGCGGCGGTCATGCTCTCCAGCCCAGTTTCAGCCTCTCCCGGGCATGCTTCACACTGCGCTCGAAGTCGAGCCGCTGCTGTTCCCGCATGGCCGCCGCGAACTCCGGCGGCTGAGGCCCCGGACCGGTGACGAGCATGGGCCCAAGATAGGGCCGCCCGTTTTGCACCAGCGTCACGAAGCGTGCGAAGTCCGCCGCGGGGAGTTTCGGATACATCTCCCAGAACTCGGGCTCAAGGTAGGGAATCACCTCGGGCGCGCGGCCGGTGATGATCTCCAGTTGAATCGTCACCTGCGGGCACACGCGGCGGAACATGTCCGCGTACCGGGAGAACGGAACCGTGCCTTCGCCGAGCGCGGTCCACTGGAACGTTGCGCCCCGCGGATGCGGAGCGACGGCGGTGTCGCGCCAGTGCGTGGTCACCGTTACCGGGCCCAGGACTTCGATCGCGAGCGCCGGGTCTTCGCCGTGGCTGGCAGGGTTTCCGAGATCGAGACAAGCGCCGGTGAAATCGGTCCCGGCGGCGTCGATCAGGGCGCGTAGTTCCCGCGCGGTGGCGTCCTTGTGATTCTCGACGGCGATCTTCACGCCCGTGTCCAACGCCTCGGCGCGCACGGCCCGCAGAATCCTGAGCGTGTTTTCCAGGTGCGCGTCGATGCCCGGCGAACCCCGCCGCTCCGCCTGGCTGCCAATGAAGCAGCGCATGGATGGGCTGCCCACGGCCTTCGCCACCTTCAGGCCGCGCCGCAAGTATTCCTCGCCGGATATGTTCTTCGGATTCCATGCGCTCGACGACGGGCAGACGCAGCCGACGTTCGCTTCGAGCGCCACACCCGCCGCGGCGGCCTTGTCTTTCAGCGCCGCCAGTGCGGCCGGTTCATGGCTCTCGAAGGCGTCGATCGACATCTGCACGGAGTCGAGCCCCAGCCCGGCCGCATACTCGATCAACCGGGGCGCCTTCCACCCGAACGCACGGAGCGAATAGGCGTCCATGCCGAGTTTGATCTTCGCGGGCTCCGCCGCCGTCAACGCCGGCGCCCCTGCCAGTAGGGCTCCGAACTCGCGCCGCGTCAAATGCCGGTCACCTCCTTCGTCAGTTGGAAGAACGCTTTCTTGCGCGGAGTGCTGAGGCCCCAGTTCACCGGCGGGCACTGATACCCGTCGCGGTAGTCGCTCACGCCGGGATCGAAGTAGCCCCACGACGCGTACTCCGAAATCGCCGCGATCATGTTATTCATCGGAAGTTCGAAATCGAAGTGGTCGTCTTCGTTGAAGAGGATCGGCATCGGCCGGTAGCCGGCCACCTTCCGCGCCTCGCGCACCATCTCGGCGATGCGCGCGGGGTCTTTCACGCCGTTGCCGTGCATCAGGAGGTAGTCCGACGCCGCCACCACGTTCGGCATCACCACTTTGCCGCCGCCGTAACTGGTGCTCACCAGCAGGCGCCGCCCGCCCGCGGTCATTCCCTTCACCGCGTTGATCAGCTCATGCACGCGCCACGGCTTGAGGATGTCGTGGTCGTAGGCGCGCACGTCACACTCGTTGTTGACTTCGACGAGGATGTTGCGCCAGCCCTTCTCCAGCAGCCACCCGGTGGCGTTCTCCACACCGCGCCGAACCGCCGCCTCGTCCGTCAGGCGCTGGTCCTGGCCGAAGTAGAAGTAGCCCACGATGGGCGCCATCCCCAGTTCGTCCGCGCGGTTCAGGATTCGCTCCAGCCGCTCCAGGTATGGCTTCTTGAGCGACCCGTCAGCGTTGAAAGCGGTGTTGCTCCAGGGCTGCAGTTTCGAGTAGCCTTCCGGGCTTCCGCCCTGCAGATTGATCGTGAAGCTGAGCAGGCCGTGCTTCTTCCACTCCGGCATCGCGGCGAGGAATTCGCGCACGTTCCGCTCCGGGTCCCACTTCTTCGTGTCCGGGTACGCCCACTTGGTCTGCGTCTCCGGATTCTCGTCGTCGAAGATGCCCTGCACCATCCGCGAGTTCATGAGCAGGCCTTCGATCCTCTTGCCCTTGTAGCTCCGCCCCGCGTAGGTGGGCTTACCGTTGATCTGAAACCCGTCGCCGCGGATGGAGACCTCGGTCTTCCGCGCCGGGGCGGCGAGCGCCGCGGCCGGCAATGCCTGCAAAAAACTGCGCCTGAGCATGTCCCTTACTCTACAGGAACGCTCGCGCCCTTGGCCTCCGGTTTAGACATCTGCTCAATCCGTTCATCCAGAACCGCGCGCAGACCCTTCAGGAACTCCACGCGCGCCGAACGGAAGTGCTGGCGGGCTTCGTCGCCCGGTCCCATATGTTGCATCAGGCCCCGCAACACGGGGCCGAATCCCATGCAGCCGCAATCGCACGGCTTCGGATCGCCGCTCATATCGCCTCCTTCATTTCCACCGTGAGAACTCCCTGGTTCAGCCGCGCGCGCGCCGGTGTCAGCGCGGCCATGGTCGTGGGCAGTCCGATGTGGCGGCGCAGGCTGCCCACCTCCACCACCAGTTCGTCGCCCTTCTTGAACAGCGACACCTCGCCCTTCGCCGCGAAGGGCAGGCGCAGCCTGATTTCGTAGCGGCCGTCCACTTTGTCGAACACGTAAGGCCGCTCCAGATGCTCAATCGCCGCCGGATCTTCCTCGGGGCCGTAGAGCTGCTCCGCCACTTGCTCCAGGCGTGCCACACCCAGCACCTCGTGCGAAAACAGCGGCACACGGCGCACCGCGACCGGCGCAAAATACTCCTCCATTTCCTGTAGAACCCGGTTCTGCGTTTCGCGCCACTCGTGAAAGAACTCGTCGTGAATGGCGGCGGGCAGGACGCGGTTCACAATTACGCGGTCCACCGTCAGCCCGTGGAGGGAGAAGTAGACGAAGGCGCGCTGTGTTTCCCGCAAGACCATCTGCTCGGCGTTGGTCACCAGACGCACGCTGGTCACCGAGGCGTCCTCCAGCACCTCGGCGATTCCCTCCAGGCGCAGGAACAGATCCTGGATGTTTCCGAAGTAGCTGTCCGGTGGCAACTCCACCGGCGCCACGCGATTCGCGATCGGGCGCACGGCCTTCAACAGGTTCCGCTGCACGCTGAAGATGTGCTTCATGTACCAGTCGAGCGTGCGCGGCATGGAGACGAAGCGCAGCGATTCGGCGGTGGGCGCGCAGTCCAGGATGATCACGTCGTAGCGTTCCTCGCGCCGGTACTGGTTGACGTACATCAGCGCGCTCAGCTCCTCCATGCCCGGCAGGATCGCGAGTTCCTCAGCCTGCACGTTGCTGATCCCGGTGGTGCGCAGCACGCCGACCACATAGGAGGAGATCTCCTTCCAATGACGGCGGATCTCCTTTTGGATGTTGACTTCCTGGATGGAGAGACGTTCGTTGATGGCGAGCGCGTCTGCGGTGCGGCCGTGAAACAGGTCGCCGCCGACGTCGAAGGAATCACCCAGGCTGTGCGCCGGATCGACGCTCATCACCAGGGTGCGATAGCCGCGATGCGCCAGCCGCACGCCCGTCGCCGCCGCCAGGCTGGTCTTGCCCACGCCGCCTTTGCCGCTGAACAGAAGAATCCGCATATCACACTAGATGCCGGACGCCGGCGGCCGCTCGTAAGTCGTGCCGGCGGTTGAGACGCCGTCAGGCCGCAAGACATCGAACCGGACCACGCGTAGGTCTTTCTCCGCAAATGAACCGGACGCCGCCCCGGTCGCGCCGGGCGCGATCGCCGGCAGATCGCACTCTACGGTTTCCAGCGGAATCCCACCCCGGCCCTCCACGACGGCCCGGACGCGATACCCGCGCATCGTATAAGCGGGGACGGCCGTCCGCGCCGTTACGGCCAGGCGGAATCCCGCAGGCGTGACGTCGGCCTGCAAACGCTCCACCGGGCTTGATTCCTTCCGCAACAGCTCCCACGAGGGTTTTCGCCGCCCATACACGTCCACGACGCCATGCACCCGCTGCTTCAACACGCCCTGGCCCTTGTCGCCGATGTGCGTGCGGTAGTCGTTGTAGCAGAAGAAAATCAATCCCGCCACCCAGGGCCGCGCACGGAACACGGCGTCGTGCCCGAGCAGCACGCTGCGGCGCTTCTCGTCGCCCTCCGGCCGCTCCGGCGTGCACGCACAATAACCGTACTCGGAAACCACGATCGGCTTGTCGGGAAACGTCGCGTGGATCGCATCCAGCTTGTTCGCCATGTCCGCCACGGTCCCGCCCATCCAGCTTTCGAAGTACTCGTTCCACATCACGTAATCCATCGCCCCCGCGACGTCCGCCGCCAGCCGGTTGTGCACGGAGTTCGACGCGTAGGTCACCAGCCGTTTCGGGTCCAGCTTCTTGGCCTCTGCGTAGAGCGTTTTCGCGAAATAGGAATCCGCCGCGCGGCCGCCTTCGATCTCGTTGCACACGCCCCAGGAGAAGATGCACGGATGGTTGCGGTCCCGCGCGATCATCTCGCGCAGTTGCTCCAGGCCGTTCTGCATCAGCTCGGGCAAAGGCTGCGGTCCCGGTTCGGGAAACGTCTTCGGTCCCCAGGTGGGCACCTCGGTTTGCATCAGGATGCCGTGCCGATCGCAGTAGTCGAGCACGCGCCGGTCCTGCATCCAGTGAACGCGCGTGTAGACGCAGTTCAGCTCGCGCATGTCGCCGTGGTCGTGTTCGATCCACGCCGCCGGCTCCGCCATCCCGTACTTTGGATGGCTGCCCGCCATGCGCTCAACGCCCATCAGCCGGACCGCCTCACCGTTCAGGAAGAACTGTGTGCCCCGGATTTCGATCTTGCGGACGCCGAACGTCTCCTCGATCGCATGGCCGTTATCGAGCGCCACCTTCGCGGCATAGAGGTGAGGGTGATCAAAGTGCCACAGCTTCACCGAGTCCATTTGCACGCGTACGGGGACCACCGCGGTCTGCCCGGCCGGCACGGCATACGTACCCGCCTCCGCCTGAACGCTCAACCCCGTTTCAACGTCGGCGAGCCGGAGCGAAAGTGAGCCCGACGCCGCCCGCTCCGAAGCGTTGCGGACCACCGCGCGGACCGTCACGGCAGCCTTCCCGTGCAAATCGGGCTCCGCATCGACCTCTAGCCGTTCCAGGAAGACTCGCGGCGTCACCAGCAGCCGCACGGGCCGGTAGATACCTCCGTCGTGCGCCCAGTCGCTCGATCGCTCGCGGGGCAGCATGAGCGGGTCGAACGAGTTGTCCACGCGCACGCGCACCGTGTTTCGGGCGCCGAACTTCACGTGCCGCGCCGCGTCTACGGTGAACGCGGTGTAGCCTTTCCGCAAGTGTTCGCCCGCGGCGTGGCCGTTGACCCAGACGGTGGCCGAATGGAACACGGCCTCGAATTCCAGCCGGAGGGCACACTCGCTCCAGGCGGCATCCACGTCGAATTCCCGCTCGTACCACGCCGGGCCATAGTAGGAGGCATTCGCCGCTTCCACCTGCCAGGTGTGCGGCGTCTGCACAATGCGCCAGGCGCTCTCGGAATCCAGGCGGAATCGCCATGCGCCGTCGAGTGACAGGGCGGCACAGGATGAAGATGATAATGAGTTCGCGGTTTGCGCGAGGGCGGGCACGGCGCCGGCCCCTGCCAGGAAGGCTCTTCGGGAGGGCATTGGGGGCAAGACCTCGCCCCCGATTCTATCGCCCTCAGCGGGTGCTCTTGATTCCGTAGAGCGACGCGTCGGCTCGCGCCAGCAGTTGTTCGACGCTCTCGCCGGGGCGGTGCTCCGCCAGGCCCACCGACGTGCTCACGTTCACCAGCACGCCGCGCCGCAGCGAGTAACGCCCGCTGACGCGCGCGACGCACTTGCGCACACGCACGCCCGCCGCCGCCAGCCCGTAGGGAAAGATCACCAGGAACTCATCGCCACCCCAGCGGCACGCGGTTTCGCTGTCCAACAACGCGCCCCGCAAGCGCTGCGAGAAGAACTGCAGGGCCGCGTCCCCGGATGCGTGCCCCCAGGTATCGTTGATTTCCTTGAAGTCGTTGAGATCGAGCAGCGCGACGCTGAACGAGCCCCCCGCCTCCGTGCGCGACCGTAACAGGCGCTCCCCTTCCCGCCGGTTTCGCAAACCGGTGAGAGAATCCGTTGTCGCTAGCGATTCGGCCTGCTCCAGCCGGTGCCGGAAGCTCCGCAATTCGCCTTCAAGCCCGGCAACCACGTGCCGGTGCTCTTCCACAATCTGATGCAACTGGCGGTAGAGCGCAAGAACCTGCGCCGCCGCGGTCCCAGAGTCCACGGGTAACGGAAAGTGGGATGTTAGTTCAATTTGAGACGGAACCAACATGGTCGTAGATGCCTGAGTAATCGGACAAGGCTCCTACGAAGCTTATGGGGATGATTACGGAGGGGAAGAGTAAGGGGGCCGCCCTAGACGGAGGGCCCCCGCGAATGAGGTTAGTTGGTGATGTCGCTGGTGGAGCTGCGTCCCCGCACTTCCAGGTAGACCTTCTCCCATGCGCGGTGCGCGGGATGGTCGTCGTAGGTCTTGAACGCCTTCTCGTTCGCGAACTCCATCACGAACGCGTCGGTGAAGTTGTGCACCT
Organism: Bryobacteraceae bacterium; assembly: GCA_031969915.1. Classification (GTDB taxonomy): domain Bacteria; phylum Acidobacteriota; class Terriglobia; order Bryobacterales; family Bryobacteraceae; genus DALYJJ01. The sequence continues at coordinate 35,803 of DALYJJ010000035.1, forward strand.
TCACTTCGCCGCTCGGCAGCTTTTGCACGTAGCCGCCCTGCACCTTGACGGACTTCAGCCAGACGCGGTTCAGGCCGGGAATGGCACCCGCCATCTTCTCGATGCCGTCCAACACGGCCTGACGCTGCTCCGGCGTCGTGCCTTCCTTGTAGACCAGCGTGACCACATGGATGATGGATTTCGGCTTCTCGTACTTGTTCTGCGCCGGCAACAGGGACGCCCCCAGGAGCGTCATCGCCGCGGCAGTCAATAGAATTCGCTTCATCGGTTGTTCTCTCCTTGCGCTGCCCCGGACGAGCCCGGCTTCCGGCTGAGCCGCAACCCCGACCACGCCTCGCACAGCAGTATGGAATTCGCCGGATTATCCGGCACGTATTTCACGGTCGCCGGCCCCAGCAGCGAGGCCGGCTCATACCCCTCGAGATCCAACAGCCCCGCGACATCCTGCGAGGCCGCATAACTCACGCCCCGCACTTCGTACGTGAAGTGGAGAACGTGATCGTGCACGTCGGAGACGCTCGCATCCGTCATCCGTCCCGCCGCGTTCACCGCCAGCCTGCGCCGCCGCTCCCGCTCCGCCGGAGTGACCTTGCGGCGAAAGAGGAAATATGTACCCAACACCACGGCCGCCGAGGCCGCGGCCACGCCCAGACTGTAGATCAACGGTGGCGGAAAGCGCACAATGTCCTAACGGGCCGGCGTCTCCTGGAACACTTTGCCCCAATCCTTTAGGAACTGATCCAGGCCCTTCTCGGTCAGCGGGTGATCAAAGAGCGAGTCGAGCACCTTGAACGGCATCGTGCCGACATGCGAGCCCGCTTTGGCCGCCTCCACCACGTGCAGCGGCGAACGCAGCGACGCGGCCAGCACCTGCGTCTTGTAGCCGTAGTTCTTGTAGATCTGGACGATCGCCCGGATCAGGTCCATGCCCTCCTGTCCGATGTCGTCGAGCCGCCCGACGAACGGGCTCACCAGGTACGCGCCCGCCTTTGCCGCCAGCAGCGCCTGCCCCGCGGTGAAGCACAAGGTGACGTTCAGCCGGATGCCTTCCTTGCTGAGAATGGACGTGGCCTTGATCCCGTCGCGCGTGAGCGGTACCTTCACGACGACGTTCTTGTGGATTTTCGCCAGCGCGCGGCCCTCGCGGACCATCTCTTCGGCGACGGTGGAGACCACCTCGGCGCTGACGTCGCCGTCGACGATCGCGCAGATCTTCGCGATCTGCTCTTCGATCGGCCGGCCTTCCTTCGCGATCAGGGACGGGTTGGTGGTGACGCCATCGACGATCCCCCAGTCCGCGCCCTTGCGCAACTCCTCCAGATTCGCGGTGTCCAAAAAGAATCTCACGCGTTACCTCTCCGGCGTTTGCCCGCTTACGGCTCCACGACGACTGTGTTTCGTAGCACCCCGATGCCCTCGATGTCGACTTCCACCGTATCGCCAGGCTGCATGGGACCGACGCCGGGCGGGGTGCCCGTGGCGATCAGATCGCCGGGCTCCAGCGTCATGAACTGCGTTACATAGGCGATTATATCAGCCACCGAAAACATCATCTCCGTGACTGCGGCGTCCTGCTTCACCTCGCCGTTCAGGCGCGTGCGCAGACGCAGTTTCCCCAGGTCCACCTCTGCCGCGGGCACGGTCCACGGCCCCACCGCGCAAAACGTGTCGAAGCCTTTGCCGCGCGTCCACTGGCCGTCTTTCTTCTGCAGATCGCGCGCCGTCACGTCGTTCACGCACGTGTAGCCGTAGACGTAGTGCAACGATTCGGCCTTCGAAACGCGACGCGCGCGGCGCCCGACGATCACGCCGAGCTCGCCTTCATAATCGACCCGCTGCGAGAGCTTCGGGTAGACGATCTCCCCGCCCGCCGCCAGTAGCGACGACGGCGGCTTCAGGAAGATCAGCGGTTCGGCCGGCACTTCGTTGCCGAGCTCGCGCGCGTGCTCAGGGTAGTTCCGGCCGACGCACACGATCTTCGACGGGGCACACGGCGGCAGCAGGCGGCCGGGCGGCTCGCCCTCGCCGTTCCATTCGGCGCACTGCACGGCGGGGCCGTTAGGCGCGGTGGCGGGCAACGAGGGATCGAGCGTGTAGCGAATGTATCGGGTCATCGATTTGAATGCTCTACGGCCGGGGATCGAAATTGAGCTCCATTTGCCGCTGCGAGAGGTAAATCCGGCGCTGGAGAACGGCGCTCGACTTGGCCTTACTCACCACACGGCCGCGGAAGCGCTTCGCCATTTCCTGCGCCACGGCGTGTTCCAGGTCGGAGGAGTCCAGCGGCGGGCCGCCGGTTTCCTGGATCCAGGCGCGGGTGGTCTCATTCAAGCGCGACTCCAGGCGCGAGTCGGCGCAACTCCACTCCCCCCGGCGCAGAAACGCCTTCTGACGCTCGATCCGGACGAGTACTCCCATGGGCTCACAGTCATTGTAATGTTCCGTCCGCCTTTCCGCATCCATTTTGGGGCGGCGGGGATCTATTTAGTGGATGGGATGGTTGCGCCGCGCGCCAAAGACGGATGAAGAGGCCATTCGCCGTTTGATCGCCGAGATCAACACGCTCGATCGCCTCAAGAACGCGGTTTTCCACCGGATCTGGCTGGTGTTCGCGCTTCTCTGGCCGCTGGCGATTGCGCTCTTCGTGTTTGTCGCGGTTCGCCGCTAGCGATCTCCCGCAGCCCGCGCCGCCTGGCAGTAGCCTATACTGGCCGAAGCTTGTCCATCAAACTCACGCGCCAGCTTCACATTGTTCATCTGACGGATCTGCATTTCGGCCCCGATCACCGCTTCGCGCCTCCGCGGACCACGATGGGCGAGCCCGGCCCGCGCGCCGGGTTTCCGACGCTTCTCACCAAGCTCGCCGAGGACATGAAAGAGCCGGAGACCGACAACCTGATCTTCTGCCTCACCGGCGACTTCACGACCACCGCGAGTTACGACGAGTACGAAGACGCCGAGAGGTTCGTCACGGGACTGGCGGAGACTCCGGCGCACGGCGCCGCGCGTGGGCTCAAGAACATCTTCGTCGTGCCCGGCAATCACGACGTCAACTACACGTCGCCGAAGACCGGCGAGCGTTGGGAGCGCTTCACCGGCTTCTGCAACCGGCTCTACCAGACGAATCTCCGTCACGATCAACCCCTGGGCCTGGTCCAACTTCATGACCGCAGCGCCGACTTGGGGGCGCTGGTTCTCACGCTCAACTCGTGCGTCTACGTGGAGAAAGGCAAGAAAAGCGAGCAGCAGGGGATGGTGGACTTCGAGCAGCTCGGGTTGGTGGAGGACCTCCTCAAGGCCGTCCCTCCCGAAACGATGCGCACGTCGATCCGCATCGCGTTGATCCATCATCATCCGGTGTTGATCCCCGGTCTGGCGGAGCCCATGCGCGCCTACGACGCGGTGGAGAACGCGGGGTTGCTGCTCAGTCTCCTGCGCCGGTTCGGGTTCCAGTTGATCCTTCACGGGCACAAGCACAGCCCGTTTGTCTTCACGGAGGACAGCAGCTCCGCATGGACGGGAGCGCAGCAGCCGATTGTGATCGCCGCAGGCGGCTCCGTGGCCAGCACCGGCCTGCCCGACAACTACGCGCGTAAATCGAATTGCTACAACCGGATCACGGTCAAGTACTTTCCCGACGGCGCACAGACGCGAATTCAAGTGCAGACGCGCGGGCTCACCGTGTTCGCTCCGCATGGCGGCGAAGCGCTGCCGAAGAACTGGCGCTGGGTGCCACTGAAGGAAGAGGACAAGACCTTCGTCGCCGGTCGCTCCGTGCCGCAAGTGCGCGCGCCGATCGTGCCGCGCCGGCCCGGCGCCGCGGAGATGGCCGGCTACGACCGGGACCGGAAGGCGCAGTACACTGCGCTGCGCGGCAACATGCCGGTGGTGGAGGTGATGCCCTCTTTGGTCCGGGGCCAGGCGTATGAAGCCCGCTGCTGGATCGTGCCGCACAAGAGCGCGGAAGCGCCGAAGCAGGTAACGTGGTCCGCCGGCGCGAGCTTTCCGTTGATCACCGTGCCGCGGGCGGACGATCCGCTATTCTGCGTCGAGTTCCACTACTGGGGACCGATGCTGGTCCAGGCCGAGTTGGAGTTCGCCGACGGCAGCACGGCGAAGGGCTATGTCTATGCCCGCCTGCCGGAAGCGATCGAGAGGAAGGAGGATGCGCCGGATGGCTGATTTTTATGTAGGAGGACCGGTACTGCGACCAGGCCGAGAGCTTCCGCCCTGGGTGCTCGAGACGTACTCCATGCTCGCGGGCCTGGGGCTGCGGCTGCCCTCCGCCGAACGCGAACTCGACGTGGCGAGCCCGCCCGCATTCCTCCGGCAGATCGCCGGCCGCATCGCGGAGGCGGTGGCGGTGATCGAGATCTTCACCGGCGGCGACGTCAATGGCGCGGTGGAAACCACCATCGCGTCGCACAGGCATAAGCCGGTGCTCGTGATCGCCGAGAATCCAGCGGCGGTTCCGCGGCTCCTTGCCGGGCTGCCCGGGGTACGGCTCGCGGTTGCAGGGGACCGGGAGGCAGTAGTCAGCTTCCTCCGCGAGAACCGCTGAACTCGGCCCGCAGGTATTCCCCTCGCGCGGACGCTAGCGCCGCGCGGGCGCGGCCTTTGGCTCCGGCTCGGCGGGCGTCGCGGGTGAACCGTTGGCCGCCGCCTCCTTCACAAGGCCGAGCTTCTTGCGCAGTTCCGCGTCCACTTTCGCCCGAATGTCGCCGTTATCGCGGAGGAACTGGCGCGAGTTCTCGCGTCCCTGGCCAATGCGCTCGCCTTTGTAGCTGAACCAGGAGCCGCTCTTTTCGATGATGTTCTGCGCCACGCCCAGGTCGATCAGGTCGCCCTCGCGGCTGATCCCTTCGCCGTAGATGATGTCGAACTCCGCTTCCCGGAAGGGCGGCGCGCACTTGTTCTTGACGATCTTCACCTTCGTCCGATTGCCGGTGACCGTTTCACCGTCCTTGATGGCGGCGATGCGGCGGATGTCTGCGCGCACGGAAGAATAGAACTTGAGCGCACGCCCGCCCGTGGTGGTCTCCGGGCTGCCGAACATCACGCCGATCTTCTCGCGGATCTGGTTAATGAAGATGAGGCAGGTATTCGATTTTGCGACGATGCCCGTCAGTTTGCGCATGGCCTGCGACATGAGCCGCGCCTGCACGCCGACAAACGAATCGCCCATCTCGCCGTCCAATTCGGCCTTGGGAACCAGCGCCGCCACGGAATCCACGACCAGCACGTCAATCGAGCCCGAGGTGATCAGCGCCGAGGTGATCTCGAGCGCCTGCTCGGCATAGTCCGGCTGCGAAACCAGCAGGTTGTCGACATCCACGCCGAGTTTGCGTGCGTAAACCGGATCGAGCGCGTGCTCGACGTCGATGAACGCCGCCATGCCGCCCGCCTTCTGCGCTTCCGCCACCACCTGGAGCGCAACGGTGGTCTTTCCGGAAGACTCGGGACCGAAGATCTCGACGATGCGTCCGCGCGGAAATCCGCCCACACCCAGCGCGAAGTCGAGTGAGATGGAACCGGACGAGACCACGCTCACCGGAACCACGGCTTCGCTCGAACCCAGGCGCAGGATCGAACCCTTGCCAAACTGCTTTTCGATCTGCCCCAGCGTCGCGGCGAGCGCACGGGCGCGTTCTTTTTCGTCCATGGAATTCCTTGTTGGCTGCAATCTGCGATTATACCCCGCGGCCCAATCCGCCCCTACATGCGTGGGGCGTAGTAGCCTTTGCGCGCTCGCACCACCAGGTCCTTCCGGCCGCGCACGCGCAGGTTCACCTCGTGCCACAGGCCGTCCGTCTTCAGGGGTTCCGGCCGGTAGAACAGGTTGTACTGGTGGCGCAGTTCGTTGGCGATGTTCTCGAACGACTGCGCGAGGTCCTCTACCTTGAAGGGGAAAAACGCCAGCCCGCCGGTCTCGGCCGCGAAGTACTTGAGCACTTTGTCGCCGTCGGTTTCGATGCGGCTAACGTTCGTCGAGATGGCGTAGATCACCACGTCCGCCTTGTGCGCCATCTCCAGCGCCTGGTCGCGCGAATACCGGCTCTGGTTATCGTCGCCGTCGCTGATCACCACCATCGCGCGGCGGAACTTGTGCCGCGGCTGGTCGCGCATCAGGCGGTCGCGGCAGGCGGCGAAGATCGCATCGTAGAGGGCCGTGCCCCCGCCGGCGCGCAGGCCGCGGATGCCCTTGGCGAGTGCTTCCTGATCGTCGGTCAGGTCGGCGACGACGTCGGGGGCGGTGTCAAAACTCATCACCATCGCGCGGTCCTGCTTCGGCCGCAGCAGGCTGTTGACGAACTCCACCGCCGCTTCCTGCTCGAACTTGAAGCGGTCGCGAATGCTGTTGCTGGTATCGACGAGCACCGCCAGCCGCAGAGGCAGATCCGTTTCCGCGGTGAACTCCAGGATGCTCTGCGCACGCTTGCCCTCGACGATCTCGAAGTCCTCGCGGCCCAGGTTGGTGACGAAACGTCCCTTCTTGTCGGAGACCGTGAACAGCATGTTCACGCGGGTGACGTCGAGGACGATGCGCGTGGGGTCCGTAGGCTCCACTTTCGGGGGCGAGGGCGGCTTGAGTTGCTGCGCGGCGGCGCCGCCCAGGATCACGGCCACGCCCAGGACGAGCAAGTACTTCTTCATGGCGCTGTGCCTTGATTATAGCGCCGCGAGCCACTCTTCCAGCTCTCCGGGAAGCGGTGCTTCGACGGTCAGGGGACCGCCGCCGGGAAGGTCAAACGTGATTCGTGCGGCATGCAGGAAAAACCGGCCTCCGCGCGGCGGGCTCTTCGCGCCGTAGACCCGGTCGCCCGCTACCGGATGGCGGTTGTCCGACAGGTGTACGCGAATCTGATGCGTGCGCCCGGTGCCGATGCGAACTTCCAGGAACGTGAAATTCTCCCAACGGCGCAGGACTCGCCACTCGGTAAGCGCGGCGCGTCCGGTTTCCAGACGCGACGTCATCCGATGCCGGTGCTCGGGGTGTCGCACCACGGGCCGTTCAATGCGCCCCGCCTCGCCGCGCATCGAGCCCTCCACCAGCGCCCAGTAGATCTTCTTCACCTGCCGCGAGGCGAACTGCGCCGCCAGGTGGCGATGAGCCACGTCGTTGCGCGCCACCAGCAGGACGCCGCTCGTCTCGCGATCCCGACTGTGCACGATGCCGGGGCGCAGCGGGCCGCCCGACTCAGACAGCCCGCCGTAGCGATGAAGCAGCGCGTTCACGAGCGTGCCCTCATGCCGCCCCGCGCCGGCGTGCACCACCATACCCGCCGGTTTGTTCACCGCGATCACGTCCGCGTCTTCGTAAAGAACGTCGAGGGGCAAGTCCTCCGGCTCGGCGCGCAAAGGCGGCGGCGCGGCGGGCTCCACCTCGATGCGCTCGCCGCCGCGCAGAGTGAAAGACGCCTTCGCCGCCGCGCCGTTCACCAGCACCCGGCCCGCCTTCACCCACTCCTGTAAGCGCGAGCGGCTGAACGCCGGCAGCCTCTGTTGCAGGAAATGATCGAGGCGCTTTCCGGTATCGGCCGGTTCGGCAGTCAGCAGCATAGGCGATATATTCGTTAGGTGATCCGAAGCGCCATCATACCCGTAGCCGGCCACGGTACGCGCCTGTTGCCCGCGACGAAGTCGCAACCCAAGGAAATGCTGCCCGTCGCGCGCAAGCCCATCGTTCAATACGTGGTGGAGGAACTGGTGGCCAACGGCATCAACCAGATCCTGTTCGTCACCGGCCGCAGCAAGAGTTCCATTGAGAACCACTTCGACGACGACCCGGAGTTGATGCGGGTGCTCGAAGCCACCAAGAAACACGACCTACTGAACGACATCCGCTTCGAAGACCTGGCCGTCAACTTCTTCTACACGCGGCAGCGCAGGCAGAAGGGCTTGGGCGACGCCGTGCTCTGCGGCAAGAATTTCGCCGGCGAGCAGCCCTTCGTGCTCGCCCTTGGCGATTCCATCCTTGGACTGCACGCCCAATCGCAATGTGTCCGCCGGATGGTTGAGCTGTTTGAGGATCAGCGCGCCAGTTGCGTGGTGGCAGTCGAGGAGGTTCCGCCCTCGGAGACGATGCATTACGGCGTGGTTGCGCCGGCCGAAGACATCGCCGACACGTTCCGCGTCCGCAACCTGGTAGAAAAGCCGCGGCCGGAAGAGGCTCCCAGCAACCTCGCGATCGCGGGCCGGTACGTCTTTTCGCCGGTGATCTTCGATCTGATCCGTGAGGTGGAGCCCGACAAGCGCGGCGAAATCCAACTCACGGACGCGATCCAGATGCTCTGCGAAGAGGGCCGGCGCGTGCTCGCGGTGAAGTTGCCGCCCGGCGAGAAGCGCTACGACATCGGCAACTTCCCCAGCTACTTCGAGTCGTTCGTCGAGTTCGCGCTTGCCGATCCGGACTACGGCGCGGCGTTCCGCACGTGGCTCGAAACGGTTCTCGCAAAACAGCCCGCGGCCGCGAAGTAGGTTCCACGGATCCGCGCGGGGTAGCGTCATTAGGGTTGAACGTGCGGGTGCTCTTCGCTTTTCTGGTTACCGCGTCCGGCGCGATGGCCGCCCCACCTGAGCCATGCGCGGTGGAGGGAACGGCATTCCACGACCTGAACGGCCAGCCGTTACCGCGCACGCGCGTGCTGCTGGAACGGATGGACAGCAAGGGCGCCGCCGCAACGACCACGGACGACGGCGGGCGTTTCCGCTTCGACGGCATCAAGCCCGGCTTCTACTCGCTCACCGCCAGCCGCGACGGGTTCCTGCGCACCAGCCTGTTTCTCGAAAACGGATTCGTGCGGCAGTCGCTCATGCTGTGGCGCAACGGCCAGCGGATCACGGGCATCGTGGCGCGGCTCCGGCCGGCGGGCGTCGTCGCCGGCCGCGTCCGGTATCGGGATGGCGAGAGCGCGCTCGGTGTCGCGGTGCAGATCTGGCGGCAGTATCACGTGCGCGGCCGGCGCGCGTACGCGAACGCAGGCTCCGCGGTGACCAACGATCTGGGCGAATACAGGGTGCACTCGCTGCTTCCCGGCACGTACTTTGTGGCCGCCATCCGCCGGCCTTCCGAACCGGTTCCGGGCGTCGCCGAACAGGAGGCTCCGGCGCCGCGCCCGGTCACCACGTTCTACACAGCGGCGACGCGGCTCGGTGAAGGGACGCCGGTTCGCGTGGGCCTCGGTGAAGAAGTCAAAGGGATCGACATCTACCTGGCCGAAAGCCGCGTGCGCGCCATCAGGGGAAGGGCGCTCAGCGCGGTCAGTGGCCGCGCGTTGAGCGCTCCCACCATCGCCTTGCGCTGGCTCGATCCAACCGGCGCCGGCGCCGTGCCCGCGCCGGTGCGGATTCGCGCCGCCGAAGGCGCCTTCCAGATCGACGGCATCACGCCGGGCACCTACCTGCTGACCGTGGGCGGCGTAGACGACAAACGCGCCGTCGCTGCGCGGCAACTCGTCACCGTCGCGGATGCCGATATCGACAACCTCGAGATCGGCGCCGGCCCCTCGCGTCTCTGGAGCGGCGCGGTGCGTTTCGGAAAGCCGCGCGCTGACGACCAGCTTCCGAATCGTGTGACCTTCGAGCCGCGCTCCGACCTGGTCGCGTCCGTTTCGGCTGAAGTGAAGAAGGACGGCACATTCGAGATCGCCCTCATGCCCGAGGAGACCTACGACGTGTTCGTCGAGGGTGGCGCGCCCGATGCCTACCTTCAGGCCGCGCTCCTCCATACCAGCGATCTGCTGCGCGATGGGTTCACTGTCTCCCGCGCCGACAAGCCGGAGACCATCGAACTGGTGATGACGCGCGAGGCGGCGCAGGTCTCGGGCACGGTGAGCGACGCGACGGCAAACCGCATCGCGGGTGCCAGCGTGGTGCTGCTGCCCCAGCCTCTCGCATCGCGCCTCCAGGCGGTGATGGCTTCCTCCACGGACGAGTACGGCGGCTATCGGTTTCGCGGCGTGCCGCCGGGCCGTTACCTGCTGTTCGCGTGGGTGGCCGAAGCGCCGTGCGACCTCTTCGATCCAGCGCTGCCCGCCGAGTGCACGCGGAATGCGCGCACCGTCGAAGTGGTGAATGCGGGCGACGTGGGTGGCGTGACCCTGCGTCTAGACCGCTAGCCCGCTGAGCGCGGAGCGCGCGTCGTCGAGCGTCTCATAGAACGGAAACACGGTGTCCAGCCGGGTGACGCGAAAGCCCTCGCGGACCTGGGCGACGGCCGAAGCCATGAGCAGTTTCCCCCCTGCGCGGTGGATGTAGTTCAGGCTGGCGATGAAGCGGCCGATGCCGGTGGAGTCGATATGCGTCACGCCGGCCAGATCGACGATGAACATCTTCTTGCCGTCCTTGACGTACTGCTGCACGATCTCCGGAATGGGCGCGCTTTCCGGGCCCAGCATCACGCGCCCGGTCAACGTGAGCACCACCAGGCCCGGCGCAACCTCGGAATGCGCGATCTGCAGCACCACGCTCACAACTCCTTCACCGCAATGTTGCGGAAGCGGTGCCTGCCGCCTTCCACCCAGCGGTTGCCCAGGTGCACCTGGACGGCGATCATGCCGTCCGTCGCGCCGTCCACCAGGTGGTTCGCCGTGTCGGTCCAATCGGTGATTTGCGTTCCGTTCAGCCAAACCTGGATGCGCGGAACCTCGCCTTCGATCCGCGCCCGGATGTGGTTCCAGTCGTCCGTCTTCCAGTGCTTCCGATAGTCGTTGGATCGCGTGCCCTTGACGTCCTTCAAGCCCTCGCCGTAGATGCCGCCAACGTCGCCCTTCTCCAGGTAGTCGAGCATGACCTGGTAGGCCTGGCCCTTTTCGTTGGAACGCAGGAACAGTCCACCGTCGCAGCCAAAATCGGGCTTGATCTCAATGGACACTTCAAAGTTCTTGTAGCGCTTGTCGGTGAGCAGAATGCCGCCGTGGCCGGGCTTGTCCTGCGTGCCGCTGAGCACCCCGTTCTCCACCACCCAGGACTGCGTCTTGCCGTGGTGGTTCACCTGGCTGATGTGCCAACCCGTCAGATCCTTGCCGTTGAAGATGGGGGTGAAGCCGGCGGGAACGGCGGCGAACGTGAGCGCCGCGAACGCGGTGAGAAGTGCCGTACGCATCATCATGCTTGCCTTTGACTGATGGTATCCTACCGCAGCTCAAGCGAAATGGCGCTGATCGCGATGCGTCCCTGAAAACAGTGGTCCACATCGGAGCCCGCGCGGCGCGGGCGGCCGTGGTAGTCCCCCACATAGACATAGCGCGAACCTTCGCGGCGATACCCGACGTGCAAGGGCTCGAAATCCACGGGGCACTCGAAAAGCTCAGGTTCGGCCGAGCCTTCGTCGAGGTGCGGCAGGTTCACGTTCCAAAAGACCGCGGGCGGCAGTTCGCGCTCGAAGAGCATGCCCATCACGCGGCGCACGCGCCCGGCGGCGACATCCCAATCCAGCGGCGCCCCGCGCCGCACATACTGCGAAAAGGCGGCCGCGCGATAGCCGAGTAGCGTAGCCTCGCGCGCCGCGGCGACGGTGCCCGACATGTAGATGTCGGCGCCCAGATTCCCGCCGCGGTTGATTCCCGACAAGACCCAGTCCACGGGCCCAGTCAGCGTGGTGAGCGCAATCCGGGAGCAATCGGCGGGCGTCCCGGCCACGCTCCAGCGCCCGGGGCCGGTCTCCGCGACCTCAATCGCCGCCGACACGCGGTGACCCATGTTGGACTGTTGTTCGGCGGGAGCGACGACGAAGACCTCGCCGAGGCCCGCACAGGCTCGCTCCAGCGCCGCAAGGCCCGGCGCGTCGATCCCATCGTCGTTGGTGAGCAGAATCCTCATCGCCCCTGCCAGACCGCCTCGCGCTTCTCGAGGAACGCGCCGATGCCCTCCTGCGCGTCCGCGGCCAGTGCGTTTCTCGTCATCACTTCCTTCGCATACCCGTATGCCTTCTCCTGCGGCAAGTCGATCTGCTCATAGAACGCGCGCTTGCCGATTGCAGCGACTAAGGAACTCGCCGAAGCGATCTGCCCGGCCAGCATCCGCGTTTCGCTCTTCAGATTCTCCGCCGCCGCCACGCGGTTCACCAATCCCCACTCGGCGGCGGTCCGCGCGTCCACGGGCCGTCCCGTCAGCAACATTTCGATCGCCCGTTTGCGCCCCACGGCGCGGGTCAGGGCCACCATCGGCGTGGTGCAGAAGAGTCCGATCTTCACGCCGGGTGTAGCGAAGGAGGCGGCCTCGGAGGCCACCGCCAGGTCGCAGGTGGCCACCAACTGGCACCCTGCCGCCGTCGCCATGCCCTGCACCTCGGCAATCACCGGCTGCGGAATCGATTGCAGCTTCTGCATCAACCTGGTGCACACCTCGAACAGCTCGCGGTACTCGGCTTCCGCGCAGCCGCGCATCTCGCTCAGGTCGTGGCCGGAGCAGAACACCTTTCCCGCCGCCGCCAGGATCACCGCCCGCGCTTGGCCCGCCGCGATCTCATCCAGCGCCCGAATCAGCTCGTTCATCAGGCCGAGCGACAACGCGTTGCGCCGCTGCGGCCGGTTCAGCGTGATCACTGCGGCAGGCCCCTCGTGCGTCACCAGAAGATGTTCGAAGCCCATGCCCTTCACTCTACTATCTGCACCCGGAGCGCGCCCCCGCGCATCTAACGGCGCGAGATGAAATTTGCAATGGGAGTGTTTCTAATGGCTGCCAGCGCCTTCGCCGCCGACACGGTGCACGAGTTCTCGCTGCCCTCGATCGACGGCAAGCCGTCGCCGCTTTCCGCTTACAAAGGGAAGGTGATGCTCATCGTCAACGTGGCCAGCCGCTGCGGATTCACGCCGCAGTATACGGGCCTGGAAGCCCTGTACAACAAGTACAAGGGCAAGGGTCTGGTGGTGGTTGGGTTTCCTGCCAACAACTTCGGATCGCAGGAGCCGGGCACCAACGAAGAGATCAAGGACTTTTGCACTCGCAAGTACAACGTGACGTTCCCGATGTATTCGAAGATCTCCGTCACGGGCAGCGACCAGGCCCCGCTGTACGCCTTTCTGACGAAGGCGGGCGGCGGCGTGAACTGGAACTTCACGAAGTTCCTGGTGGGCAAGGACGGCAAGGTGATCAAGAAGTTCGATTCGGGCGTCGCGCCGGAATCGCCTGAGCTCACCTCCGCCGTGGAAGCCGCGCTGCGGTAACCCCGCCTTACAATAGCGGGTGGAGCGTGAGGGAGGCTCCACTCGCACCATGGCCAAGATCCTCGTCACCGGCGGCGCCGGCTACATCGGCTCCCATACCAGCCGCCGCCTCCTTCGCCAGGGCCACGACGTGATTGTCGTCGACGACTTGTCGCGCGGCTACGCCCACAACGTCGAGTCTGCGCGCCTCTGGAAGATTCACCTCACCGATGTCGAGCAACTGGTGCGGCTGATGGCGGCGGAGCGCTTCGACGCGGTCATTCACTTCGCGGCCTACATCGCTGTCGGCGAATCGACGCGCGATCCCGAACTCTACTTCGCCAACAACGTCGCAGGGACGATCGGACTCCTCTCGGCCATGCAGAAGGCGGGCCTCCGCCGGATGGTCTTCTCTTCCACCGCCGCCGTCTACGGCATGCCGGACCGCATGCCGATCACCGAGGACATGCCCTTTGCGCCCGTCAACCCGTACGGCGAATCGAAGGTGATGGTGGAACGGATGCTGGGTTGGCTGGACCGGCATCGCGATTTCCGCAGCGTCGCTCTGCGCTATTTCAACGCGTGTGGAGCGGAGCCTGACGGCGCCTACGGCGAAGAGCACGATCCGGAGACGCACCTGATTCCCCTGGTGCTCCGCGCCATCGCCACCGGCCGGCCGGTGACCGTCTTCGGCAACGACTATGAAACCCCGGACGGCACCTGCATCCGCGATTACATCCATGTGGCCGACCTCGCCGAGGCGCACGTGCTCGCGCTCGAATCGCTGTTGAAGGACGGCCCTTCGGACGCGTTCAACGTGGGCACGGGCCAAGGCCACTCGGTGCTGGACGTCCTGGCCGCGGCGGAAGCGGTGACCGGCCGCAAGGCGCCGTACGAGATGGGGCCGCGGCGCGAGGGCGACCCGCCGGTTCTCGTCGCATCCAGCGCCAAGCTGCAACAAGCGCTCGGCTGGAAGCCGGCGTATACGGACCTGACGGAGATCGTCCGAACGGCGTGGGCCTTCGAACAGAAGCGCAAAACGCCGCAACGCAAGTAGCGGGTCTCTAGAGGTTGAGGAACTTCTCGAGTTTCTCCATCTCCCGTTCGGCCGCCTCAAGGTGCTTCTTCGCCGCCGCCGGATCGTTCGCCCGAACCGCGGCCTCCGCTTGATCGAGCTGGTACTCCATGCGCTGGTTCGCGGAAACGATGTCACCGCGCAGGCTCAGCCCCATACGGGCCTGGCTCTCCTGAAAGTTCGAGAGCCCGCGCTTGATCGCGGCGGCGCGGATGCCGAACTGCGAGAGGCGTTCGCGCGATTCGCTCAATGCAGCGGCGTCGACGGCCGGACGGGCAGGCGGCACGGCGGTCTGTACCGGCGCTGCGGGCTGCGCTACCGCCGCGGCGGGCTGGCTCACTGGCGGCGGCGCTTGCATCTGGACCGGC
>DALYJJ010000036.1:0-47692 GCA_031969915.1 Bryobacteraceae bacterium
GGCGCGGATGTAGTGGGCAAGCTCACCGAGGACAAGGAAGCCGGGCGGCTGACCGGTAAGGCGGAACTGACGCTGGACGTGCAATCGATCACCGTCAACGGCAGAGTGGTCGCCATCGACACGCAGAGCATCACGCAGCAGAGCGGGTCGCGCACGCGGCAGACGGCAACGCGTACCGGCGGCGGCGCGGCGGTCGGCGCAATCATCGGCGCCATCGCGGGCGGCGGCAAAGGGGCGGCGATCGGCGCGGCCGTCGGGGCGGGCGCCGGCGCGGGTTCGCAGATCCTCACCAAAGGGCCCAAAGTGCGCATTCCCTCCGAGACCCGGTTGACCTTCACTCTGGCGCAGGCGCTCACCCTATGAGAGCCGCCGGGATCGGAGTCGCCGTGGCTGCGGGCATAGCGCTCGCCGCTTCCGGCCGCGTCGTGGAGGGGAATCCGGCATCCATGGTTCGGGTCGTCGTGTATGAGGACTTGCAGTGTTCCGATTGCGCCGTGTTCCGCAAGATGATGGACACTGCGCTCTTGCCCAAGTACGGCAAGGATGTTGCGTTCGAGCATCGCGACTTCCCGCTCGCCAAGCACGCCTGGGCGAAGCCGGCGGCGATCGCGGCCCGGTTCTTCGACGAAGCCGGCCCGAAGGTGGGCGTCGAATGGCGGCGGGTGACCATGGCCCAGCACAAGGCGATTACCGCCGAGGCCTTTGAGAAGCACCTGCGGGCCTTCGCAACCGAGTGGAAGATCGACGCGGCGAAGGCCGTGGCGGCGTTGGCCGACGGGCGCTTGGCGAAGCTGGTGGAAGCGGACTTGGAGGAAGGCGTGGCGCGCGGCGTGGCGCGTACGCCGACGGTGTTCGTGGACGGCGAGCCGTTCGTGGAGCCGGCGGCCCCGGACGAAATCGCGCGAGCGATCGAATCCGCCCTCGCCCGCACAAGAAAATAAAACCGGGGACGGACGAGACGTTCCCTGGGTTTTTCCCATAACCGGACAAACCCGGGAACGTCTCGTCCGTCCCCGGTTTTCCGGAGGATTGGGATGCAGCAGGTGGCTGTGGTGACCGGGGCGAGCCGGGGAATCGGGCGCGCCGTCGCCGTGGAATTGGCACGGACGCATGCCGTGATCGGCACGTACCGCGGCCGGCGGGACGCCGCTGAAGCGTTACGGGCGGAAACCGGCGCCGAGATCTTTCAGTGCGACGTCGGCTCGCGCGAGGATCGCGCCGCGCTGCTTGCTTTCGCAAGGGAGAAGTTCGGCCGGCTCGACCTGCTCGTGAACAACGCCGGCATGGCGCCTCGTGAACGGCGGGATCTGCTCGAAGCCACCGAAGAGAGCTTCGACGAATTGATTGCCACCAACCTCAAAGGTCCACACTTTCTCACCCGCGACGCGGCAAAGTGGATGGTGGAGCAGGGCGGCGGCCGCGTCGTGTTCGTAACCTCGATCTCCTCCTACACAGCCTCCGTGAATCGGGGCGAATACTGCATTTCGAAGGCCGGCCTCAGCATGTCGGTGGCGCTCTTTGCAGCGCGGCTCGCGCAGGCCAACGTGAAGGTCTTCGAAGTCCGGCCAGGCATCATCCGCACGGACATGATCTCCGCGGTGGAGAGCGTGTACGAAGAGAGAATCGCCGGCGGGCTGCTGCCGCAACGGCGGATGGGGGAAGGCGCGGATATCGCAAAGGCCGTCCGCGCGGTGGCGGACGGCCTTCTGGATTACTCCACCGGTCAGGTGATCAACGTCGACGGCGGTTTTCACTTGCGGACCTTGTAGCCCGCCCCTCATCGCCTCCCGCTCATCGCCCCGCCAGCCGGCCCGCCAGGTACGCGGCGATCCGCTGGCTCGCGCAGCCGTCTCCGTACACGTGCCGCACGGTGCCGTTTCCTTTGCCCTGCCAGCCCTGCAGGCGCTCCTGAACCGTCCGGACAATCAGCTCCCGGTTCGTCCCCACCAGCGTCGCCGCTCCCACCGCCACCCCCTCCGGCCGTTCCGTCCGCTCGCGCATCACCACCACCGGCTTGCCCAATGACGGCCCCTCTTCCTGAATGCCCCCCGAGTCGGTCAGCAGCAGATCCGAGCGGATCATCAGATCCACAAACGGCACATAGTCGAGAGGCTCCAGCAGTTCGACTTCACCGGTCCCCTCCAAAACCTCCCGCGCCGCTTGGCGCACCTGCGGATTGGGATGGACCGGAAACACCACGTGCGCCCCGCTTCGGGCCAGGTCGCGGATCGCCAGGCAGATCTCCCGCAGTCCCGCCCCGAAGCTCTCCCGCCGGTGCGCGGTCACCAGAATGGTCGGCCGGTCCGAGGGAATCCGCCCCCGAAATCCCTCCAGTTCCCCGCGCTCCAGCCGGCTCTTCACCTGCAGCACCGCGTCGATCCCGGTGTTGCCGGTCAGCAGGATCCGGTCCTCCGCGACCCCCTCCCCGCGCAGGTTCTCAACCGCCCCCGGCGTCGCGGCGAAGTGATAGGTGGCCAGCCGCCCCACCAGCACCCGGTTCATCTCCTCCGGAAACGGCTCCCGGACCGTGCCCGTGCGCAATCCCGCCTCGACGTGGCCCACCGCCACGCCGCGATAAAAGCCCCCCAGCGCGCCGCACAGCGTGCTCGTCGTGTCGCCCTGCACCAGCACCGCGTCCGGAGCGTGCCGCTCGATCACCGCCTCCAGCCCCTCCAGAATCCGGCTCGTCGACCGGAACAGCGTCTGTCCCGGCGACATCACGTTCAGGTCGTCGTCGGGGACCACATCGAAGGCCCTGAGGATCTGGTCGAGCATCTCCCGATGCTGCGCCGTCACGCACACCCGCACCTCGAACTCCCCCGCCCCCCGCATCTGCCGGATCAGCGGGCACAACTTGATCGCCTCCGGCCTGGTCCCGAAGATGAACAGCACCCTCATTGCTAGAAAGTGTAGCGCGGCGGGTAAACTCAGTCCGGGATCGCCCTGTATGTTATTCTGCTGGGGTTGATCGCGACCGCGCCGAACCGTTCATGTCGATGGACACGGGCGGCGCAAAAGGCATTCCTCCTTGAGCGAAAAGAAAGCTCTCATCACCGGCATCACGGGCCAGGATGGCTCCTACCTCGCCGAGTTGCTCCTCTCCAAAGGCTACGAAGTGCACGGATTCGTTCGCCGCGTAGCCCTTCAGGACCCGACGCATCATCTCCATCGAATCCTCCACATCGAAGATCGCCTCCACCTTCACGCGGGCTCCCTCGAGAGCTTTCCCAGCGTGTTCCAGGTCTTCCAGCGCGTGCAGCCCGACGAGTGTTACCACCTCGCCGCCCAGAGCTTCGTCAGCTACTCCTTCGAAGACGAGTTCTCCACCATCAACACCAACATCAACGGAACGCACTACGTGCTTTCGGCCCTCAAGGAGGCGGCATCCCGATGCCGGTTCTACTTCGCCGGCTCCAGTGAGATGTTCGGCAAGGTCCGTGAGGTGCCGCAAACCGAAGCCACGCCCTTCCACCCCCGCTCCGCATACGGCATCAGTAAGGTGGCCGGCTTTGACCTCACGCGCAACTACCGCGAGGCCTACGGTATCCACGCCTCGGCCGGCATTCTGTTCAACCACGAGTCGCCGCGCCGCGGCTTCGAGTTCGTGACCCGCAAGATCACATCTGGTCTGGCGGCAATTCTTGCCGGCAGGTCGAAGGAGCTGCGCCTCGGAAATCTCGAGGCCCGCCGCGACTGGGGCCACGCCCGTGACTACGTGGACGCCATGTGGCGCATGCTCCAACAGAACGAGCCGGACGATTACGTCGTCGCCACCAACCATACCCACTCGGTCGGCGACTTCGTCCGTATTGCGTTCGATCTCGTTGGCCTTGATCCCGCCAAGTACGTCGTCAACGACCCCAACCTGTTCCGCCCCGCCGAGGTCAACCTCCTGATCGGGAACCCGGCGAAGGCGCAAGAGAAGCTCGGCTGGCGTCACACCGTCGAATTGCCGGAACTGGTGGCAGAGATGCTGGAAGCGGATTGCCGCCGCCTTGGCTTCGATCTCAGCGCCCGGCGCAACCTGACGGCGCCCAGGTAGACGTCCTGCCTGCCAGGTGCTGTTTGGTTTGACGCAGGCGCCGGGCGTTCGCTATCCTTGGTCTGTCCTCACGTTGCGCGCCCGTAGCTCAGCTGGATAGAGCGTCTGGCTACGAACCAGAAGGTCGGGTGTTCGAATCACTCCGGGCGCACCATTCCCGATAACCGAGTTCGGCCACCCGATTGAGTTGGCGTCATCATGTCCGGCTGAGCACCATATTCCAAACGATCCATTCGGACATGAAGAACCGGGACGGCTTAACGCAGGTGCAGTGCAGCGCGGAAGACCGGTCCGGTGTAGTAGTGAAAAGCCATGGAACACTGCTAAGGATGACGGTGTGTGTACTTCTCGGTGAAGCGATGGGAGATCGAATAGGCAAGTCCGGCTGCCGCCGGACTATTGCCGGCCGCACCATCGCTCGACGCAAATCCCAGCTCACTTCTTCGCGCCAGCCTCAACGCCATCGTCGGACCAGTTCAAAATCACGTTGAGCTGCCGTGGCGCGGCCCCTTCGGCTCGCAGGATCACCAGGAGGCGCTTACTATCCGGCGTCACGGCGTAGCTCTGGTAACGATCACTGACGTAAATCTTCGACCGGTCCAGCACCTTGCGAGGAGCGCCGAAGGAACCATCGGGGCGGAAAGCGGCGGCAACCAGCGCGTCCCCGGTGGCGTAGAACAGTTCCTTGCCGTCCGGCGACCACCAGGGAAGAAGTCCGCCTCCGGTGGAGACAGCCGTTCGGTTGCCACCGCCGGGATAGGACTCCACATAGACCTCCCTCCGCCCGGAATCATCGGCGGTGTAAGCGACCCAAGCCCCATTGGGCGAAATGCGGCCGTCTCCTTCATTGAAGGGCGTTACTCGCAGAGGCTTTGCGTTGCCATCGGGTGAAAGGGTCCAGAGGTCCCGTCCGTTCTGCGGTTGCAGTTCACCGTAGAGGATCGTCCCGTCCGGTGAGATTGAGTGCGGAAATTGATCGTACGGTTTCTTGAACAGCAGTTCCGCAGGGCGTGACAGGTCGGCTGGTTGCGAATAGATATCCCAATTGCCTCCCCGGTTCGAGCCGAACACGATTTGCTTGCCATCCCGGCTCCAGAGGGCGTGCGTATTGGACGCGAACCCGACGGTAAGCGGATTACGCGTGCCGCGCACCAGATCATGAATCCAGAAATCCAAACCGTGGCGCACGACTGCCTTCGTTCCGTCGGGAGATAGCCTTAGCTCTCGGTAGGCGTCCTGATCGTCGGCGAGCGGCTCGATGTTTCCTTCGCGGTCCGCCCACGCCAGCGAGGTCCGGGCGGGATTGCCGCGCACGTAAACAACGGTTCGCGTATCGGAGACATCGAGCCAGGGCGTGCTCTCGGTCTCCACGTGGTAGTAGACGTCTTTGAGAAGCGTACCTCCGACGGTGGCAGGAGCCGGGCGAGCGACGTCGACCGGAGCCGACCTCAACCCCGAGGCCTGATCGACGACCAGGAGCCGGCCCGAGTTGCCGCCCAGGCGCTGAAAGACGCCCTGCTCGAAGGAACGAGCAGGCAGGACCAGTTCCCACCGGCGCGAATCAAGCGAAAGGATGGATTGGCCTTGTCCCGGTCCTCCCCAAACCGTAAACAACACGCTCTTGGCTCCGGGTAGCACTTGAGGGAAAGTGTGGGCGTAACCTTTGGCGCCGGCGTCCGGGGTGGTGACTGCTTCGGGAGTGCCGCCGCCCGCCGGAATCCGCCACAGGCCCGAATTCAACGATGTGGTGTAGATGATGAAGTCGTCATCGGTCCACGTCCCGCCAACCGGAAAGGCCGAGTCGGCCAGACGCACCGGAGTGCCGCCCGCAACCTCCGCCTTGAAGAGTTGCCGCTGGGCAAAGAACGCCACCCATTTCCCGTCCGGGGAGAAGAACGGCTGGGTGGCGCTGCTTGATCCAGCCACCACTCGATGCTCGAACGAATCCAGGTCGCGAAGATAGAGGAGAGGACTGCCGGACCCTTGCTGGACTGCGTAGGCGATGGTTTTCCCGTCGCGCGTGATGACGGGGCGGGTGCTGAACTCCTGCCCGGGAGGCAGCGCGATCGAGAAGCGAGCCGAGGTAGCCGGGACGCCAGCGGGTCGAAAGCGCAGCCAAAGAAACACGGCGGCCGCGAGCAGCAAGAGTCCGGCGGCGGCAAAAGCGAGTCTAGCCGGCGAACCGGAACGTGGCGGCGGCGCCGCCGTTTGCTGCGGAGACGCGGGTGCAACGGAGATCCACTCCAACTCGTCCTTCAGGTCGCGCGCGGACTGCCAACGCCGGTCCGGATCCTTCGCCAGACACTTCTTGAGCACACGGTCCAAGGCAGGAGGCGCGACATCCGCAATGGATGGCGCGGGGCGCTCCATGATGGCTGCAATCACGCTGGCCGCGGACGGGCCATCGAAGGCACGCTTGCCGGTCAGCATCTCGTAGAAGACCAGGCCGAAGGAAAAGATATCGCTGCGGGTGTCGATTTCGCCGCCTCCGGCCTGCGCCTGCAACTGCTCGGGCGACATGTAGTACAGCGTCCCAACGATCTCGTTCTTGCCGGTGAGCGCCATACTGACGGTGCCTTCCGGTACCGCCTTCGCCGCCGCAACGGTCTTGGCCAATCCGAAATCGAGCAGCTTGATGCCGGCTTTGGTGACCAGGATATTGGCGGGCTTGAGATCGCGGTGGGCGATGCCCTTCTGATGGGCTGCGTCCAGGGCGGCGCAGATCTGCATGCCGTACTTCAGCGCCTGATCGAGGGGCAATGGCCCTTGCAAGGGTGCCCCGTCGACGTATTCCATGACCAGATAATCCGGTCCGACGTCATGGAGGGTGCAGATTTGCGGGTGATTGAGTGCAGCTACGGCGCGGGCCTCGCGCTCGAAGCGCTCTGAGAACTGCCCGTTCGAGAATTTCAGGGCGACGGTCCGGTCGAGGCGCGTGTCCCGAGCTTTGTAGACCTCACCCATACCGCCTGCGCCGACAGGCGCAACGATCTCGTACGGCCCGATGCGGGTTCCGGGAGTGAGCGGCATGGGATGGGTTCCTCCGTTTTACCATGCGGCTCGCGGGAATCGGATCGTGCCTCTCGCGCCGGATCGAGTGGTCCTCTTAGAATGGGTGAACCGTGCCAATTCAGGATCGCAATCTGCCCGAGCGGATTTCGCACTATCGCGTACTCTCGGCTCTCGGTGCGGGCGGCATGGGCGAGGTTTACCTGGCCGAGGATTCGCGGCTGGGACGCCGTGTGGCGATCAAGGTATTGCCTCCGGAGTCTACTCGCAACCAGGAGAGCGTTCTCCGGTTCACGCAGGAGGCGCGGGCCGCATCCGCGCTCAACCATCCCAACATCGTTACGGTTCACGATATCGGCGAGTGCGAGAGCGGGCACTTCCTGGTGATGGAGTTGGTCAACGGCTCCACGCTGCGAGCGTTCACCGGTCAAACACAGCGGCTGTCTGCACTGTTGCCTTGGTTTGAACAGATGGCCAAGGCGCTGATGGCGGCACACGCGGCCGGAATCACGCACCGCGACCTGAAGCCGGAAAACATCATGATCCGGGAAGACGGTTACGTGAAGGTCCTCGATTTCGGTCTGGCAAGGCTCTCTTCGCTACAGAATGACGATGAGACCGTCCTGAAGGTCACCCTGCCGGGACAGGTGGTCGGTACGGTGCGGTACATGTCGCCGGAGCAGGCGCGCGGCGAGGCGGTGGGAAGCGCTTCCGACATCTTCTCATTAGGATTGGTTTTCTACGAACTGGCCGCCGGGCAATACCCGTTTCAAGCCGAGAACGCCTTCGGTTACCTGAACGCGATCAACACACAGCATCCGCCGCCTCTGACGGGGCCAGCAGCGCTAAGCCGGCTGATCCTGTCCATGCTTGCGAAGAAAGCGGCCGACCGGCCATCGGCGCGGGACGTGGCTGGAGCCTTATCGGCGCTGGTGAAGGGCCAAGCCGACGAACCCGAACCGCAAGTGCTCCCGTCCAAGCAGGTTGAACGTACCGTCCAGCCGCAGGAAGAAGAGAACCTCTGGATCGCGGTCCTGCCCTTCAAATCAAGGACGGGCGACGTGCACGCGGCGGCTCTCGCCGAAGGATTGACCGAGGACATCGTCGCCGGGTTCGCCCGGTTCAGCTATCTTCGAGTCCTTGCTCCCGGCGCCGCGGCCAAGTTCACCGGCGACCAGGCCGACCCGCGAACGGTCGGAACCCAATTGGGAGCGCGATACTTGCTCGAAGGGAGCCTGCGCCAGAACGGTCCGATTTGCCGGCTGACGGTGCGACTGGTTGAGACAGCCACCGGCACGCAACTCTGGTCGCGCGCGTTCGACCGGCGCACCGACGCCGATGATCTCTTCGCCCTGCAGGACGAGTGGGTATCGGCCATCGTCGCGCAAGTCGCGGATCAGCACGGCGCACTGGTGCACGACATGGTTCGAACCTTCCGGCACAAGAAGCCGGAGGACCTGACCCCGCGCGAGGCCGTGCTCAGCGTTTTCAGTTTCCACGAGCGCATGTCGCAGCAGGAGCATGCCCGTTTGCGTTCCATCCTCGAGCGGCTGGTGAAGGAGTTGCCCGACTCGAGCGACTGCTGGGCCATGCTCGCCACGCTGTACAGCGATGAACACATGTTCGGATTCCCCGGCGAGCAGGATCCACTGGGCCGCGCCCGAGACGCTGCCCAACGCGCGATGGATCTGGCGCCCACGAACCCGCTCGCCTGTCAGGCCCAGCATCAGAGCCTATTCTTCCGGAAGGAATGGCAGGCCTTCCGTCCCGTGGCCGAGCGAACGCTGGCACTGAATCCGCTCGACTCGGCCACCGTGGCCTTCGCCGGTATTCTTCTCGCCTCCTCCGGCGCCTGGGACCAGGGCTGCGCGGCGATCGAGAACGCCATTCGGATCAATCCCAATCATCCGGGCTGGTATTGGCTGGGACCCGTTTTTCGGGCCTTCCACCGGGAGGACTATCCGTCCGCCGTCGACTACGCGACGCGCTTGAACATGCCCGGGTACTTTTGGGGGCCGGCGGCGCTCGCCTCCGCATACGGCCATCTCGACGAGCCCGAGGCTGCCGGACGGGCGCTGAAGGAGCTGCTTTCCATCCGGCCCGATTTTCCGCGCTCGGCGCGCGCGGAATTCGAGAAGTGGATGAGCCCGGAGTTGGCGGACCGATTTGTGGCCGGGCTGGAGAAGGCCGGGCTTTCCAAGGGTGCCGCTCCCGCTTCTTCCCCTGGGTCATCCGGCGCCAGCTCCGAAGACGGATTCTGGGTCGCCGTGCCTGCTTTCCGGGCAAGTGGGACGCACCCCGACGTGGCGGCTTTGCGGGAGAGCTTCGCGGAAGAGATCATTGCGGGCCTTTGCCGGTTTCCCTACCTGCGCGTCTTAACGAAGGGCACGGCGGGAGCGCGATACATCCTGGAAGGCAATCTCCGGCAGGCCGGACAGCAGTTGCGCGTTGCGGTGCGGTTGATAGAAACCACGACGGGCGCCAATATCTGGGCGGAAAACTATTCGCGGGCGTTTTCGCCGGAAGCGCCGTTTGAGGTGCAAGAGAGCCTGGTCCCCATCATCGTTTCCACCATCGCGGCGACGAACGGCGTGCTGACGCACCACATGTGGACATCCCTTCGAGACCGGGAGCCGTTGACGCTCACGCCATACGAAGCGACGTTGCGTTGTTTCGGCGCGTTTGAGACCCCAGCGCCCGAGGAACTCACTTTGGCGGGAGAAGCGCTGGAGCGCGCGGTGGAGCAGGAGCCTCGGAACTCGGTGTGTCTCGCAATGCTGGCGGTGATCCGTGCCAACGCCTACGGGCTGGGCTTCGGCAAGGATGCGGAGCCGCTCGAGTCCGCTCTTGCTTATGCCCGCCGGGCTGTGGCCGCCGAGCCTTCCAACCACCTGGCTCATCATGCGCTGGCGACCGTGCACTTTTTCCGGAAAGATGCGGTTGCGTTCCGCACGGCCTCCGAGCGCGCCATCGCGTTGAATCCCATGGACGGGTTCACGCTGGTCAGCGTGGGAATGCGGACGGCATACCTGGGCGAATGGGACCGCGGATGCGACATGGTACGGCAGGCCATGAAGCTGAACTCGAAGCATCCCGGCTGGTACTGGATGCCACTGCTGGTCAAGGCGTATCGCGACCGGGACTTTGCAGGGGCGCTCGAGATGAGTCAGAAGCTCAACTTGCACGAAGCGCCGTATGCCCTGGCCCTTGTGGCCGCAGTTCAGGGCCAACTCGGGAATCATAAGGAAGCGCGGCTGGCCGCCAGGGAACTGAGACAAATGGGGGTTCAGGATCCACGGTCCTTGTGTGAACGCTACGTCGGGGACCAGGATCTGATGGAGTTGTTCGTCGAGGGCTGGCGAAAAGCGGGCATTTACGAGTCAGCGCAAAGCGATTCGGGGAGCAGCCGGCCCGGCGGCGACGGATTCTGGGTCGCGGTGCTGCCCTTCGAAGCGACGGGGCCGGAGGCGGCGGCAACGTTCGCCAACGGGCTATTCGAAGAGACGCTCACCGGAATGTCGCGCTTCCCGTATTTGCGGCTGATCGCGCGCAGTTCCGTGCGGAAGTATGCGGGCTCGCTTTCCGATGTGCGAACCATCGGCCGGGAACTCGGCGCGCGCTACGTGATGGAAGGGAACGTCCGGCAGGCCGGCGCGCAGATCCGGCTGACGGTTCAGATCAGTGACGTGAGCACCGGCGCCCAGTTGTGGACCGAGACGTTCAACCGCGCGTTCGATCCGGAGCAGGTCTTCGCGCTGCAGGACGAACTGGCCCCGCGGATTGTCTGCACGGTGTCGGATTCGTTCGGGGTGCTGGTGCGCGCGATGAATGAAGACCTGCGGCGCAAACCGGATGAAGAACTGACGCCGCATGACGCGGTGCTGCTGGCCTTTGGCTACATTTTCCGGCATACGGCGGAGGACCATCTGCGGGCTCGCACCGCACTTGAGAGAGCCGTGAGAGCGGCGCCCGACGACGCGAGTTGTTGGGCCATGCTGTCCACGATCTACCTCAATGAGCACATGCACGGCTTGAACCCGCTCCCGGATCCGGTGAGCCGCTCGCTCGCCGCGGCTCGGCGCGCCGTCGATCTCGGCCCGACCAACTCGATGGCCCATTACGCACGGGCCTCGGCTCACTTCTTCGTCAAGCGTTTCGCCGCGTTCCGCGCCGACGCTGAGCGTGCCCTGCAGTTGAATCCGTGGGATGGCATCACACTCGCGTGGGTGGGTGCGCTGTGGGCGTGCTGTCTCGATTGGGACGAAGGCGAGGCGCTACTCTTGCGCGCACAGTCCTACAACCCGACGCATCCCTACTGGTATCACTCCACCAGCGTCTGGAACCGCTACCGGCGGGGGCAATACGAGGAAGCGCTTGCCATTCTGCAAAGCATTCGCATCAGTGTCCCGGACCCATTGTGGGCCACCATTCGCGCCGCTACTCTCGGTCAACTCGGACAGACGGGTCCGGCCCGTGAAGCGCTGGAGGAGCTATTCCGCCTGCGCCCGGATTTCCCGGAGCAATTGCGCGCGTGGCTAGAGACATTCTTCCAGCAGGATACGATCCTGATGGTTCTCGACGGCCTGCGGAAGGCGGGACTCGAGGACCTCGCGAAACCGGTGGAGGCCGATGCTGCGCCGCACCGCATTGCCGACGGATTCTGGGTTGCGGTGCTGCCCTTCGAGGCGACGGGGCCGGAGGCGGCGACATCGTTTGCCAACGGGCTGTTCGAAGAGACGATCACGGGAATGTCGCGGTTCTCGTATCTGCGCCTCATCGCGAGGAGTTCCGTGCGCAAGTATGCGGGAGGGCGTTCCGATGTGCGCACGATCGGGCGGGAACTCGGTGCGCGCTACGTGATGGAAGGGAGTGTCCGGCAGGCCGGCGCGCAGATTCGTTTGACGGTTCAGATCAGCGACGTCAACACCGGCGCCCAGTTGTGGACCGAAACATTCGCGCGGCCGTTCGATCGGGAACAGATCTTCGCATTACAGGACGAGCTTGCGCCGCGGATTGTGTCCACCGTTTCGGATTCGTTTGGAGTGCTCGTCCGCGCAATGAGCGAGGAATTGCGGCGCAAGCCGGATGAAGAGTTGACACCACACGACGCGGTCCTTCTGGCATGCGGTTTTCAATTCAACGTCACCGCGGAGTCTCACCTGCGGGCCCGCACTGCGCTGGAACGGGCCGTGGTTGCCGAGCCGAACGATGGCACTTGTTGGTCTTGGCTGGCGATGATGTTTTTCCACGAAATGAACCACGGGTTTAACCGGCAGCCTGACCCTATCGGCCGCTGTCTTGCCGCGGCACAAAAGGGAGTCGACGTTGCTCCCACCAGTTCACTTGCGCACGGCGCGGTAGCGCTCGCTTACTTCTTTGTCAGGCGATATCGCGAGTTCCGGGTCGAAGCCGAGCGCTCGATGGAACTGAATCCCTGGGACGGCGCAGCACTGGTCGCGATTGGCACCTGTTGGGCTTCCTGTGTTGACCAAGGGGAGGGGGAGGCCCTGATTGCGCGCGGGCTCTCCTACAACCCGGCGCATCCGCCCATGGGGAATCGCGCAATTTTCTGGAGACAGTATCGGCAGGGCAACTATGCCGCGGCGCTCGAAGTGTTGGACAGGGCAGGACTCAGGGGTAATCCCGAAGCTGCCCTGATGCGGGCCGCCGTCTTGGGACAGCTCGGAGAAAGCGGTCCCGCCCGGGAGGCACTCGAGGAGTTGTTCCGCCTGCGCCCGGATTCCCCGGAGCAGTTGTCCAACTACCTCGACGCACTCTTCCAGCCGGAAGTACGGGAACACATCCTTGACGGGCTGCGCAAGGCGGGGCTCGAGACTCCCGCTGCATCCGTTAAGGCGGATTCCGCCGAGCAGCGCGTGGCCGACGGCTTCTGGGTTGCGGTGCTGCCGTTCGAAGCGCAGGGTTCAGACGCGGCCGCAGAGTTCGCCAGCGGCCTCTTCGAAGAGACGCTCACGGGGATGTCGCGGTTCTCCTATCTTCGTCTGATCGCGCGGAGTTCCGTGCGCAAGTACGCGGGTTCGCGTTCCGATGTACGCACCATCGGGCAGGAGTTGGGCGCGCGCTATGTGATGGAAGGGAGCGTACGGCAGGCGGGGGCGCAGATTCGTCTGACGGTCCAGATCAGCGACGTGAGCAGCGGCGTTCAGTTGTGGACCGAAACCTTCCACCGCGGGTTCGATCCCGCGCAGATGTTCGCGCTCCAGGACGAACTGGCACCGCGCATCGTGTCCACCGTGTCCGATTCCTGCGGCGTGCTCGTCCGGGCGATGAGCGAAGTTCTGCGGCGCAAACCCGATGACGACTTAACGGTGCACGAGGCGATTCTGCTTGCGTCCTGCTACATGTTCAGCCCGGAGCCGGAATCCCACCTGCGCGCCCGCTCGGCGCTGGAACGCGCAGTGGCCGCGGATCCCGGCCATGCCAACTGCTGGGTATGGCTGGCGATTCTCTATGCGGCGGAACAGCTTCTGGAATTCAATACGCGCCCGGATGTGGCCGCGCGGACCCTGTCGGCAGCTCGCAAAGCGGTGGAGCTGGATCCGGCAAACGCCTTGGCGCACATGGCCCTTGCGTATTGCTGTTTCCTGAGCAAACAAGTTCCGGAGTTCCGGTTGGCGGCGCAGCGGGCGATGGAGCTGAATCCGTGGGATGGCGCCTGCATGTGCATGCTCGGCTATCTGTGGGGCCACTGCATCGATTGGGATGAAGGAGAGGCCATGGCTGCCCGCGGCCTCGCCTACAGCCCGACTCTGCCCGGGTGGCGCCTCCACGCCGCATTCTGGAACCAGTTCTGGAAGCGCAATTTCCCGGCAGCGCTCGAACTCCTGCAGAAAGCGGGGCCGGTGGGCCGCCACTGGTGGCCCCTGATGCGCGCCACCACGTACGGCCATATGGGCGAGACCGGCCGCGCGCAGGAGGCCGTAAGGGAATTGCTGCAGATGCGTCCGGACGCGCCCCAGCAAGCGCGGTCCATCGTCGAACGCTTTCACCGCCCGGAAATGGTGGAGCACATCCTCGAAGGGCTGCGCAAGGCGGGACTCAGAACCGTTCCGAACGACTCTGGCTCGTCCGGGACGAACGAAGGATTCTGGGTGTCCGTCGCGCCCTTCAAGACCTCCGCATCGGCCTCGGAGATCGTTGCGCTCGCCGAGGCCTTGACGGAAGAGGTCATCACCGGGCTGTCCCGTTTCTCGTACTTACGCATCCTCGCCCGCAATGCGAATGCCGCCAACGCGCGCTACGTCCTTGAGGGGAGTCTGCGGCAGGCCGGATCAGCGGTTCGAGTGGCCGTCCGGCTTACCGACTCGGAAAGCGGCGCTCACCTGTGGGCCGAAACCTACGATCGCCCATTCCACGCCGATCAGATCTTCGCCCTCCAGGACGACCTGATTCCGCGCATCGTTTCCACCGCGGGAGATCGCTTCGGCGTACTGGCACGGAGCATCAGCGAAGCCGTGCGCGGCAAACCGGCGCCTCAGTTTACGCCTTACGAGGCGCTCATGCGCGCGTTCGGCTACCACCAGCGTCTGACGGCACAGGATCACGCCGAAGCGCGGGAAGCCCTGGAACTAGCGGTGGAACGCGCGCCTGGCAACGCCGACTGTTGGGCGATGCTCGCCTGGGTCTACTCGCATGAGTACGGACATGGCTTCAACCCGCGCCCAGATCCGCTCGAGCGGGCTCATACCGCGGCACTCCGTGCGGTCGATTTGGCGCCGTCCAATCAACTGGCACAACAGGCTCTTGCGGTCGTGTTGCTGTTCCGGCGCGAAATTGCCGCTTCCCTTGCCGCGTGCGAGCGGGCTCTGGAGTTGAATCCGAATGACGGCAGCAACGAGGCGTGCTTCATCATTGCGATGACCGGGGACTGGGACCGCGGCGGCAGGCTGATCCGCCATGCGATGGAACTCAATCCCCACCATCCCCGTTGGTACCGCTGGATGCTCGGCTTGGGAGAATACACGCGCGGGAACTATCGCGGCGCTATCGCCGAGGTTACTGCTGCGAATATCTCGGCCATCTGGTGGTCGCCGGTTCTGCTTGCCGCGGCCTACGCACAACTCGGCCAGACCGCCGAGGCGCGCGTCGCGCTCAAGGAGGCCATTGCGCTGAAGCCCGACCTGCCCGCCACGGCGCGCGGCATGATTCTTCGCTGGTATCTCGAGGGAACCGGCACGCACCTTCTGGAGGGACTGCGCAAAGCGGGGCTCGGGGCAGAAACGCTTCCGGCTCCGCCGCCCGACTCCGGCATCAGCCGCCTGCAAGAAGGCTTCTGGGTTGCGGTGCTGCCGTTCAAGTCCGGAAGCACTGATACGGAGGTGACCTCGCTCGCCGATGGGCTCGCGGAAGAGATCGTCACCGGGCTGTCCCGGTTCTCCTACTTACGGGTGATCGGCCGCGGATCCACGCTCCGCTATGCCGGGCAACCTACCGATCTCCGCACCGTAGGCGGGGAACTGGGAGCGCGCTATGTGATGGAAGGCTCGCTGCGGCATGCCGGCAATCGCCTCCGCCTCACAGTGCAGCTCGTGGACACCTCCAGCGGTGTACAGATCTGGGCCGAGACCTACGACCGCGCGTTCGATTCCCGGACATTGTTCGAAGTGCAGGACGACCTGGCTCCGCGCATTGTTTCGACGGTGGCCGACCTCGACGGTGTGCTGCCCCAGAGCATGGCGGAGTCGCTGCGCGCCAAGCCGGAAGACCAGTTGTCGCCGCACGAGGCGCTGCTGCGGTCGCTGCGCTTCTTCAAGACGTTCGCTCCGGAGGAGCATGCGCTAGGGATACGGATTCTCGAACGCGCCGTGCAGCAGGCGCCTGGGCGCGGCGATTGCCACGCGATGCTCTCCCATCTGTACAGTGCCGAGTACTGGACTGTGACCGAGGCGAGGGCAAATGCCCTCGATCTTGCCCTGGCGGCGGCCAAGCGGGCCGTTGACGTTGCACCCGCCAACAGTCTCTCGCACTGGGCACTCGCGCTGGCGCTGTTTTTCCGCCGCGATTGGACGCCGTTCCGCGCTGCCGCGCAAAGGGCCATCGATCTCAACCCCATGGATGGCTCCGTGACGACGTTCATGGGACACCTGATCGCCTATGCAGGCGAGTGGGACCGTGGCGCCGCCATCGCCCAAAAGGGCTCCGAATTGAATCCGCTTCACGCCGGATGGCACGGGTTGCTCCCGGTGCTGGCCGCCTACCAGCGGCGCGATTACCCGGCCGCGCTCGAAGCCGCCCTGCGCCTGGACATGGGCGGGCTGGTTCACGAATTCGCCTTGCGCGCCGCCTGCTACGCGCAACTGGGCCGTTCCGCCGAGGCCGGTGCCGCGCTGAAACAGTTGCTGGCCATCATGCCAGACCCGGCGTACTGTCCCGGGTTCTACGGCCGCTTCCTGTTGCCGGACCTGGCTGCGCACGTCGTGGAGGGACTGCGCAAGGCCGGGCTCGACCTTCGCCCGCCCTCGGCATCCGCTAGGGCCGCGGCCAGCCAGGCTGCTGCCACGCGCACGCTGCCGATAGAAAACGCAGCCCCATTCATTGCCGTGCTGCCTTTTGCCAACCTCAGCGGCGACAAGGATCAGGAGTACTTTTCTGACGGCCTCGCCGAAGAAATCCTGAATCTGCTGGCGCAGTTGCCGGGCCTCAAGACCATCGCGCGCACATCGTCGTTCGCCTTTCGGGGCAAAGAGGATGATGTGCGCAGTATTGCCGGGGCGTTGAACGTGACCCATGTGCTCCAGGGCAGCGTGCGCCGTTCCGGAGATCGCATCCGGGTCACGGCACAGTTGATTGCGGCTTCCGACGGCGCCACCTTGTGGAGCGAGCGCTACGACCGCAGGATGGAAGACCTCTTTGCGCTACAGGACGAAATCGCCGCGGCCATCACTTCCCAACTCAAAGTGCGTGTCGCTCCCGGCTTGACCAAGCCGCGCAGACAGCCGAATCTCGAGGCCTATGAGGCCTACTTGCGCTACCGCCAGCATCAATGGGAGTTCACTCCCGAGGCCTTGGAGCGCAGCCGCGAATGTCTGGAGCGGGCGATCTCTCTCGATCCCGAGTTCGCCCTGCCCTACGTCGGACTCGCCGACCACTTTTTCGTTCAGACCCAATTTGCCCCGGCGGGCGAGTGGGTTCCCAAAATTCGCAAAATGGCCGCGCGCGCCATCGCCCTCGACCCCGAACTGTCAGAGGCGCAGGCCATGCACGGCATCCTGGCCGGGATGTTCGACCGCAACTGGGCGGAGGCGGAGCGGTGGTTTGCCCAGGCCCTGGCTCATCCGGTCGTGCACTGGCACGTACGCGTCTGGTACGCGTGGTTTTGCCTTCAGGTGATGGGGCGTAGTGAAGAGGCTCGCCGGCACTTGGAGATCTCCCTCGCCGACAATCCCCTGAACCATATGGTTCACTGGGCGCAAGGTGCCGTGATGGAAGCTCTCACGTCACCGCATGCGGCTGCTCAAGCGTACCGCAGGATTCTGGAGGTGGAGCCGGGCAACTGGATGGCGACGTGGGCGTTCGCCCTGCAGCAGGCACGGCAGGGAGAGTTTCAAGAAGCGCGGCGGCTGGCCGTGCAGGCCCTGGCGGCCGCCCCATGGGCCGCGTATGCGCGCGGAACCATGGCGGGAGTCCTGATCCACGAAGGAAAGGCCGCGGAGGCCCAAACGCTCTTCGCCGGTCAGCAAAGTCCGGTCGCAAAAGCTTGCGCCGCCATCGCTCTGTCCGACGCCGATGGCGCTGCGGACGCCCTGATTGAGGCGCTGGAGCAGGACTACGTCAAATCCGTGGTCATGTTGATCGGACCGCACCGGCCATTGCTGCAACCGTCCCGGCGGTGGCACGAGTTGGCGGCGAAGCTCGGGCTGCCCGGCGAGTGATCCAAGCGGGCGGCGCACGTCACTTGCCCGCAAACTTCTCCACTGGGGCGGACATGCCCGTGATGATCTTCCAGGAGCCGTTGTCCTTCAGCCACGTGTGCGTGATGCGAGATTCCTCCGTTTGGGTCGTGCCCTCCTTGCCAATCCACTTGGCTGTCACTGAGTAGTGCACCACTACCGAGCCGTTCACGTGACGAACCGCCTCGCGCCGGAGCTGGTATTGCAGCGCATCCCCGGCGTCCTTGTGCCGCTGCAGCCAGGCGCCGACCTTGCTCTTGCCGACCGGAGCTGCTTCGGCACGGGGCCAACCCACGAAACGCTCGTGCCAAAGCGCGGAGTAGCTCGGCAAATTGTAGGACTGCGCATACTTCCAGTACTTCTCCTCGAGTTGCCAGACCTCCTGCTCCGCCTGGGAGGCATCGCTTGATGCCTGTGCCCAGGCAGACGCCACCAGGGCAAGCATGCAAGAAGCAATGCGCCCGACTTTTTTCCGGTTCGTACTGAGCATCGGTGATCGTCGCATTGTATACTTGCCCAGTATTCAAATCCAAGTCGAAAACCGGATCGGTGTGCGCTGCCGTGGTGTCGTTCCGCGAGTGTCAACCGGCAGGAAGACCATGCCCATGCCCTGGATGATTGAAGGAGACGACGAGACCGTCGCATTACAGCAGAAGCTAGCCCGGGTGCAGGGTTTGCTTGAGGCGTCGCGGCAGGTCCATTCCACCATCAAACTGGACGAGGTGTTGGCGCTGACGCTCGAGATTGCGGCAAAGGAGTTGGAGGCCGAGGGAGTGTTCTTCTCGCCGGCGGGCGCGGGACTAGGTGCCCGCATGGACCGGCAGTATGGGCGGCTGCCGGAGGATTGGACGCGCTGGGCGGAGCAGGCGGCGGCGCCTGCATACGCGAGCGCGGCGCTGCCGGGCGAGCGCGGAGAGACCATGGCCCACTTGGTGGTCTATCGGGCGGAGCCCTTGTCCTTCGAAGAACTTGACTTCATGGAAGGGCTCGCGCTGCAAGCGGCGCTGGCCATCGGCAATGCGTTGAACCACGAGCGGATGATCGAATGGGAGCGGGTGCGCGCAGACCTGGACGCCGCGCGCGCCATCCAGCGCAGCCTGCTGCCGCAGTCGGTTCCGGATGTGGCCGGTTACTCGCTCGATCTGCGGTCCACGATGTGCTACGAGGTGGGCGGCGACTACGTGGACGTGATGCCGCTGAGCGACGGACGCATCATGATGGTGCTCGCCGATGTGGCGGGAAAGGGGCTCGCTTCGGCGATGATCAGTATGACGTTCCGGTCGAGCTTCCGCGCCATGAGCGGCGCAGGGTTGACCCTGGCCGAGATCGCCCGCCGGATGAATACCTTGCACTGGCAAGAGGGCGTAGAGGCGCGCCGCCGCTATGTGACGGCGATCCTGTGCTGCCTGGACCCCGGCACGCATCGTCTCGAGATGGTCAACGCGGGTCATAATCCAGCCTTTCTGCGGAGCGTCACCGGAGACGCTCGACTGATCGGCGCCAGCGGCCCGCCGCTCGGGTTGTTGCCTGGCCGCACGTATGAGACCGAGCCTATCGCCTTTCAAGAAGGTGATCAAATGCTGTTGTATACCGACGGCTTGACGGAAGTGTTCCAGGGCGATGAGGAATTCGGCGAGGAGCGTTTGTTGGGACTGATCGGTCCGCGGCCTTCGGCTCAGCTCCTCGACGGGATTTGGAGCGCGCTGTCCGCATTCTCGGGCAACGCCCGCCAGACCGACGACATGACGGCCCTGTATCTCTACCGGGGAGGCGCGCGATGATCGATGAACTCATTACCACGGAACTGCGGCTGCCCACGCGGCTCGGCTTCGAGAAAGTCGCGATGAGCACGGCGGCGAGCGTGGCCGAGATCATGGGCTTCTCGCCCGACCGCGTGGAGGATTTGAAGACAGCGGTGGCGGAGGCCTGCATCAACGCCATCGAGCACGGCAACAGGCTGGATGAGCAACTGAGCGTTGTCGTCACGCTGTCCATCGGTGAGGAGTCGCTCGAAGTGAAGATCCAGGATGAGGGAACGGGAGTGCCGGAAGGGAGCCTCCACGTGCCGGACATCGATCGCAAGATGGCGGGCATGGAGATGCCGCGGGGCATGGGCATGTTTCTTATCCAGGCGCTGGTGGATGAAGTGGAGTATGGCACCGAACCGGCCGGCAGTTACGCGCGCTTAATGATTCATCTGAACCCGAGGAAAAAGGATTGATGGCATGGTGACGCAGACGAAGACAAAGGTGGAAGTCGACCGAGACATAGCGGTGCTGCGGTTCGAGGGGGACATTACGAGCCATAGCGAAGAAGCGGTGCTCGGCAAGTACAAAGCGCTGGATCCGGGCGTGAAGAAGATCCTCCTCGATTTCTCAAAGGTTCCCTATCTCAATTCGAGCGGGATTGCGCTCGTCATCCAGTTGCTGATGGCAGCGAGCAAAGTGCCGCAGAAAGTGGTCTGTTTCGGCCTCTCTGCGCACTTCGTGAAGGTCTTCACGATGCTTGGTCTCGCGAAATACACAACGCTGCATACCGACGAAGGAGCTGCGCGCTCCGCGGTGGCGTAGACGTTCATCCCGGGGCCCATTGCGCCCGATGCGTACCTACAGCCTGCGTTGGCGCATCCTGCTGCTTCTTGCGACCACAGCCCTCCGCGCCACCGGCCAAACCATCAGTATCGAAGATATCCGCCAAGCCGAGCCGCTGTCGGGAACCTGGCGGCAGCAGAAGGGCGATGACCCCGGCTGGGCGGCGCCGCAGTTCGACGACAGCGCCTGGAACGCGATCGAGATGCCGCAGCCGGCGAGCCCTGGGGAGCGCGGCATTACCTGGTACCGGCTGAGAGTTCGTCTTGCCAACCTGCCGCCGCAGCCGTTGTATCTGATGGTAGGGCCCCTGTTCCCGGCCTACGAGGTGTTCGCAGACGGAGCCCTGATCGGACGATACGGCGGGCCGTTGGGCGCTGACAGGGGCCAGTGGTATGTGGCCCCCGCTATTTTCCCGCTACCGGCGGCGACTGACCTGGCAATCGCCATCAGAACGGAAGACCGCGGGCTGCGGTATGGTGCTCAGAACGCCACCCGCGAGGCCAGCCAGTCCTGGATCGGAACGGAGGCGGCGCTCAAAGATAAAGCCGCGGCCTGGCAGCTCATGAGAAGGACGGGAACAGGGCCGCTGCGCGTCATCATTGTGATCCTGCTCGGCGGCAGCGGCTTCCTCATGGCGCTCGCCGTCCACCGGAGACGTAGTTACGAGTATCTCTACGTCGGCTTGTTCATGGCCTTCAACGGTCTGTTCCGGGTGGTGCAGGTAGCACCCGAGTGGCTGGGAGACCCGGACCGGCTGGTGGCCGGCTATTGCGGAACCGCGTTCGCGCTTGGCTCCACGTTTGCGATGGCCCTGTTTGCCCGGACCTTGTTCAGCGCCAAACTGACCGCGATCACCTGGCTTTGCTTCGTGGTCTATAGCATCGCGCCGATTGTGGCCGGTGTCCAGCCTCTGAACGAATGGATGTACGGCCGCTGGCCCTGGTTCGAGCAGTGGGCGGTGGCGATCGCCATATGGATGGAGGTCGTGATCTACTTCGACGTTGCGCGGCGTGCCACGCGGCGGGAGAACTTTCTGCCCGTGCACCTCGCGGCGGCCACTTACTTTGGAGCGAACATCATCTTTTACACCGCCAATGCGCTGGGCAAGCGCACGCTCGGCGGTGAGTGGTTGACGCCGTGGGAACTCGCGCTCCGCTCGACCATCATGCTGTTTCTCTTCGCGATGGGAATCATCCTGACGCGCCGTTCGGCGAACATGGACCGCGAGCAGGGGCGGTTGGAGCAGGAGCTGGCGGCGGCGGCCGAAGTGCAGAAGCTGTTGCTCCCGGCACGATCCGTCAGCGGCGTGGAGGCGGTGTACCAGCCGGCATCCGAAGTTGGCGGCGACTTTTACCAGATCCTGGAACGTCCGGCGGGCGCGCGCCTCATCGTCGTGGGCGACGTCAGCGGCAAGGGCTTGAAGGCGGCGATGCTCGTCTCCGTGATTGTGGGCGCGCTGCGGCAAGGCCGCCAGGAATCACCCGCGGCAGTACTCGAGGACTTGAACCGCGTTCTCGCCGAGCAGGCGGGCCAGGGCTTCGTTACCTGCGTCTGCCTGCGGATTGAGGCGAACGGCACTCTGACTCTCGCGAACGCCGGTCACCCCGCCCCGTACGTGAACGGTGCGGAGTGGGCCGGCGAAGGCGGGCTGCCGCTCGGCGTCTCGCAGGAAGCCGTGTATCGGGACTTCCAAACGGCGCCGGCGGAGGTCATCACCCTCGTCTCCGACGGTGTTGTGGAAGCGGCAAATGCGCAGGGGGAGCTATTCGGATTCGAACGCACGCGCGAGTTCAGCACGCAGTCCGCCCATGCCATCGCCGATGCGGCGCGAGCGTGGGGGCAGAACGACGACATCACCGTGGTGACGGTGCGGAGGGTGCCCTGAAGCTACTCGCCGTGCTGCTCCTGTCTTTGCCGATCGCGGGAGTATCTTGGGGGCAGGAACCCGCGTTTCGCCTCGACGTGGCCGATGGCTGGCGCCTCGAGCTCGCCGATGATCTTCGTTTCGCGGACCCAGCCTTCGATGATTCTTCCTGGCGCCGTGTCCGCTTTCCGTTGGCCCCGCTGCCGCCCGGCGAGAACCCTTTCGAGTTTTCCCGCGGCTGGATCTGGCTCAGAAAGACCGCCCCGGTGCCCGAGTGGGCCGCCGGCAGGCCACTCGCGCTGACGCTCGGCAGCTTCGCCGAAGTGTATGAGGTCTACGCGGGCGGAGGGAAAGCCGGATCCATCGGTGGCCCGCGGTTGGCTGACACCTACGTGGCTCGACCGCGTACGATCGCCATCCCCGCCGCCGCCGTGACGAACGGCCGGCTCGCACTGGCGGTCCGTGTCTGGTGTTCGGGGTTCATGATCCCTCCGGCCTTGGCGGCGCGCGGTGTACCGGATCGCGGGCCGTACCTGCTGACAGACTCGGGGAGCGCACCTGTACACGCTGACTTGCATTCTCTGCGCGAACGCCAGCAACGGAAGACGGTGGAGTTCGCCCTGAGCCTGGTGCTCGTGATGCTCGCCCTGCTTCTGGTGACGGGGCGGCTGATGGCCGGCAAACGAGACGCCGTTATGCTTTGGTTTGCGGCTTTCCTCGTCAGCGAGGCGCTGACCAACTTCTGGGTCACCCTCACGGTGGCAGGCGACTGGCCGCACTCCGTCACGCTCTTCGCCGGCAACCTCCTTGGGCTGGGTGCCTACTCTCTGGCGCAATGGGCGCTGGCGGAAACCGGCGTCCCAGCCGGCTGGCGCCTGCACTTGGTCACCGCCATCCCGTTGCTCGCCCAGATCCTGTACAACGCCTTAGGGCAACCGTTCGACTTTCTTTGGGTGGTTGCGGCCATCTCCCTGCTGCAGTCAGTTCTTGCCGGCATCGCGGCGTGGAGAGCATGGGGCGCATGGCGCGATCGGAGGAGGCCGTCGGCAGGGCGGCTCGCTCTGGTCGCGGCGTTCCTTTTCCTGCAAACCCAGAACGTGCCTTCCCCCTGGTCCCTCCTCGCACCCGTCGATACGCCGCTTGGGTCTTTGTCTCTTTACAGCCTCGCCGTCGTCGTCGTGAGCGGTATTGTGACGGCCCTTCTGATCCTGGACCTCGGGGCGGCGCACCAGCGTCTTTCGAGCGAACTGGACGCCGCCCGCGCCGTGCAGCAGTTGCTCATGCCCAAGTCGTTGCACCGGGAAGTGGAGGCGGTCTACCTGCCCGCCGCGGAGGTGGGTGGCGATTTCTACTACGCGGAATCGGCGGGCGATGGTCTGCTGGTGGTTGTCGGCGACGTGAGCGGAAAAGGCCTGAAGGCGGCGATGTTCGTCTCCGTGCTGCTGGGCGCTCTGTGCGCACGGCGATCGAACCGGCCGTCCGCGACGCTGGCCGAGCTGAATCGCGCAGCAGTCGCCGCCCTCGGAGGCATGGGCTTCGTTACCGCGCTGGCCGCCTGGATCCAGCCTGACCGCGTCACCATCGCGAATGCCGGGAACCCCGCGCCGTATGCCGGAAACCGGGAACTGCCGGTTCTTCCGGGGTTGCCCTTGGGCCTGGTGTCAGAGGCCGAATACGACGAAAGCGAGTTCGCTCGCCCCGAGCAGTTGACCTTCCTCTCCGATGGCGTCGCGGAGGCGGCCAACGCTCACGGCGAGCTATTCGGATTCGACCGCACGCGCGAGATCAGCATGCAGTCCGCGCACGCCATCGCCGAAGCCGCGCGCGCCTGGGGGCAGAACGACGACATCACCGTGGTCACGGTTCGGAGGACCGGCGTGTGAGGCTTCTCCTTCTGCTGTGGAGTGCGTCCTTGCTTTCCGCACAGGTGGAATCTGCCGGCGGACTCTTTCGTTTCACGCAGCCGTGGAAGGTGCAAGCCGGCGACGATCTGCGCTGGGCCGATCCGGATTGGAACGACTCGGCTTGGAAACCCGAGTCGAGCCTGATCGGCTATGAGGGATATGCCTGGTATCGCCAGACACTCACCGTGCCGGCCATCGAGGGACCGCTCTACTTTCGCGTACCCTACGTCTTGCGCGCCGCCGAGTTTTACGCCAACGGAGAGAAATTCGGTGAGCATGGGAACATCGCGCAGTGGTGGACGCAAAGGCGCGACCCCGTTGAGCCGCTGGCTTTGCCGCGCGCCCTGCGTCCGGGCGACCGGCTGACCATCGCCATCCGTGTGGAGATGGGAGGCGCCGGGCCGGGAGTGGCAGGCACGCCGGTGCTGGGCAATGCGGGAACGGTGCAAGCCGGTTATGATGCGCAGTTCCTGGACGTCTTGCGGAGATCGATCGTATCCATCTGGATCAGCGTCTTTCCGCTTTTGACCGCACTCGCGGCACTTTCATACTGGCGCGGGCGTTTGGACCGGCGGGAGGTACTCTGGTTCGCCGGCATCAACCTGGGGTTCGCTCTCGGAGACTTCGAGGCCTGGCGTGCGATCGGCGCGCGTCAGGGTTGGACAGTGCCTGCCGGGTTGTCCGCCGTCTTCGCGATTTGGGCGGGATGGCGGTTCTTTCGCGGGGAGGAAGTCATCTCTTGGCGGCGGCAGGCTCCGTACTTGGCCCTTCTCCTCGCACTGGGCAGCACGATGCTGCTTGGCCGTTTCCAGTTGATTTCCTGGAACTACGCGATGGTGATACTCGGCGCGACCCAGACCATGTTCACCGTCATCAACTCCATCTCGGTCGTGCGCCGGGTCCGGAGGGGAGAGACCTGGGTGGGTTGGTTTTTTCTGGCGCACCTCCCGGTGACCGCCGGCGACCTTTTCCTGACCGCTCAATGGGTGAGAGCGGCGCTAAGCTTCCAGCAGGTGGGGATGCTGAGGAGCTGGGACCTCATCAACTCTCCCGTTACGGTCAGCCTGAGGAGTGTCGGAGAGTTGGTGACCGGTGCCGTGATGGCCTATCTGCTGGCGCGCCGGGTGCTGGGCTTGCTGAGCGAGAAGCAGGCGCTGGATGCAGAACTCGAAGCCGCCCGGCAAGTGCAGGAGCTTCTGCTGCAGCCATCGGAGCGGGCTCCGGGGTACCTGATTCAGCCCGCTTACCGCCCCGCGCGCGAGGTGGGCGGCGATTTCTACTTCACATCGGTGTTGCCCGGTGGCGCGCTGCTGGTGGTGACCGGTGACGTGAGCGGCAAGGGATTGCGCGCGGCCATGCTTGTGAATCTGGCCATTGGCGCATTGCGGCGCGAGAGTTCCGGCGGCCCCGCCGAAGTGCTGGCCGGCCTGAACCGGGTTCTCTGCGGCCAGACCGCGGGCGGCTTCGTCACCTGCTGCTGCGCCCGCTTCGATCCCGACGGCGCGGTGACCGTGGCCAATGCGGGGCACCTGCCGCCGTACGTCGATGGAACGGAGTTGGACATCCAGGGTGGACTGCCACTGGGTGTGAGCCCGGCCGCAACCTACGAAGAGACGGTGGTGCGCGGCGGCTATTTCACGTTCATGTCGGACGGTGTGGTCGAGGCGTCCAACCACCGAGCGGAGTTGTTCGGGTTCGAGCGGACACGCCAGATTAGTACGCAGCCGGCCGAGGCCATCGCGGAAGCCGCGCGCGCGTGGGGGCAGAACGACGACATCACCGTGGTCACGGTGCGGAGGGCCTCTTGAAGACGCTCCTGTTCCTCGTCGCGACTAGCGCCACGGCCTGGGGGCTCGACCTCGAGGGCGGTTGGCGGCGGAGCCCTACTGACGACCCGCGCTGGGCCAGGCCGGGCGTGGACGACACGGCATGGCCCGTGGTCATCCTGCCGCGGGCAACCGCCCCGTTGCGCGGCGTCTATTGGCTGCGACGGTCAGTTCCGGCCAGCCCTCACGTCGCCTCGCCGGCCGTGGCGATC
The DNA here is from genome assembly GCA_031969915.1 of Bryobacteraceae bacterium. GTDB lineage: Bacteria > Acidobacteriota > Terriglobia > Bryobacterales > Bryobacteraceae > DALYJJ01. The sequence goes on from DALYJJ010000036.1 coordinate 26,359, forward strand.
GGCGTGGCCGCCGAATGCTACGAGGTGTATGTGAACGGCTCCCGCATCGGCGACAACGGATGCCGCGCGGGTCAACGCGTCGACTACTATCAACCGCGCTGGTACCCAGTGCCCGCCGGCTTATTGCGTCCGGGTGAGCCCGCTGTCATCGCGCTGCGGGTCACCAGTGTTTATCAGCAATGGAGCATCGCTGGCGACCTACGCGACGAGGGTCCGTACCTGCTCGCCGGAATCGATGAAGCCCGCATTGCCGCCGAGGCCGGCCGGCTGCGGATGCAGCGGGCGGTACTGCCCGGCGCCCTCATGTGTTTCGCGCAGTTCGGCCTGGCATTCATCCTGTTGACGTTTTGGCTGCGAAGCCGCGAATCGGTCGCGCAACTCCTGCTGGGACTCTTTCTGCTGGCGGCTTCGATCAACACGGGTTCCGCCGTGATCATGGTCTACCGCGGCGGCACGCTGGCGCCGTGGTGGCCGTTCCTCCTTGTCGTGGCCTACTTCCTGTTGGCCGCTTTCACTTTCCTGGTACTGGAGAAGCGCAGGCCGCCCTACCCGTGGCTGGCGGGCCTGGCAGCCGTTGCCTTGATCGTCCGCTACACGCTGGGTCCTTCCTACTACATCCTGATTTCCTTCAGCCTTCCCTTGTGGCTTTGCGCGAAGGCTTTGTGGCGCGGGACTCGCGATGTGCGCGGATTCGCCGTTGCGCTGCTGGCCTACCTGTCCTCCGTGATGAACATTCTGGCCAGCCAGGTGATCCCCGGCTGGCCGATTCCGGTGCAGATCTATCTGGGGTACATGCAGGTCTGGTTCACTCCGCTGATGACCACGGCCGCGGCGTATGCGCTGATGCTGTTCGTGATCCGGTCAGCGGCGCAGGACCGGCAGGAAAAACTCCGCCTCTCCGGCGAACTCGCCGCCGCCGCCGAGATTCAGGCGTTGCTTCTTCCTTCGGGCGCGGTGGCGGGAGTGGAGTCTGTCTATGTGCCCGCGGCGGAAGTCGGCGGCGACTTCTACCAGGTGCTCGACCGCGACGACGGAACCTGCGTGGTGGTGGTGGGCGACGTGAGCGGCAAGGGACTGAAGGCGGCCATGCTGGTGTCGGTGGCGATCGGCATCCTGCGGAACGAGAAGTCCTCTTCGCCCGCGGCGGTGCTGTCGGCTTTGAATCGCGGATTGCATGGGCAAACGGGCGGCGGCTTTGTCACCTGTTGCTGCCTGCGGCTCGGTGAGCGGATCACGGTCGCGAACGCGGGTCACCCGCCGCCCTATACCGACGGCCAAGAGTCCGCAATCCCGTCGGGGCTGCCGCTCGGCCTTGTCGCGGAGGCGGACTATGAAGAGGCCGTGCTCAACGGCAGCGTCATGACGCTGGTCTCCGACGGCGTGATCGAAGCGGCGAATGCCGCGGGCGAGTTGTTCGGCTTCGAGCGCACTGCCGCGGTGAGCACGAAATCCGCAGGCGAAATCGCCGAAGCGGCGCGAGCTTGGGGTCAGAACGACGACATCACGGTGGTCACGGTGAGGCGAAACGGATGACCAGGAGCCTACTCGCCGGCGCCGATCAGCTCTTCCCAAGCCAAGGCATAGCCAACGGCTCGCTTCACCTCGGCCACGCGCCCAGTGGGGACTCTCGAAATCCTCTCCACGAGCCAAGCCTTGGAAATGGTGCGCAGGTTGTCGCAGTTCACCACGCATGGCCTGGGCATGCCTTCGGTGGGCCCCAGCGGAACTTCGATGGGGATATCGCGGATCGTGGCCGTGATCTCGGCGGCGATGAACTTGTTCAGTACCGCGTAGGCGCTGTCGCGGCTCAGAAGCAGCACGGGACGGCGTCCAGCGGGTTGCGGCAGGTCCGCCCACCAGATTTCATATTGCTTCACGGCTTCGTCGATTCCGGTCCGGGCCACGCATCCGCGTTCGACCAGTCGTCCGCGCCGTCGGCCGAGTCCGGATGGAGCCGGTATGCTTCCTGGATCTGCTCGTACTCGCGTTTCCGGATCGCCTCTCGGACGGCTTGGCGGATGAACTCGGCTCGTTGGCGCTTGGCGGCCGGGGCAACCTTATTCAGCGAGCGCAGAAGCGGTTCGTCGACCTGGATCAATATGGAGGGCATTTGAGCTTGTCTATATCATCGCATGATATGGACGCCGCTGCGAGAGCTCGGAGCTTCTGGCCGGTGGTACGTTCCATGCCCTTTGCCCTTTTTGTGTTGGCAGCGCGCGAACTCTTCGGCTTCGACCGCACCCACGAGATCTCCGTGAGGCGGGCGTCGTGATGCGGCTCCTGCTCTTTTTCGCCGCCGTCTGCGCGGCCGCCCAGACCGTACCGCTCGCGGAAACCTGGAAAGAACAAACCGGCGACAACCTGCGCTGGGCATCGCCCGATTTCGACGATTCCTCCTGGACGAGCGTGCCGATGCCGCGCCCGAGCCGCCCTGCGGCGCGCGGCTACACCTGGCATCGCCTGCGGATCGAAGCCGTGGCCGTTGCAGGACCGCACATTCTCATCGGGCCGCTCTATCCGGCTTACGAAATCTTCGCCAACGGCCGGAAAATCGGCCAGTTTGGCGGTCCGCTGGGCTCGCGGCTCGGGCAACGCTTCGCCCGGCCCGCGCTCTTCGCCTTGCCGCCCGGCGCGCGGACCTATGTCGTCGCGATTCGATCGTGGGACGTCCACATTCCCCTTGGTTATCAGGCCTCCGACGCCGTGCGCCGCCAGTCCTGGATCGGCGCGCGCGAGTCGCTCGAAGACAAGCGCGCCGCGTGGGACCTCGACCGGCTGCGGCGAACCTTGCCCATGCGGCTCATCTCCTGGACGCTCCTGCTCGGCGCTGGCTTCTTCATCGCCATGCCGGTCTGGCGCCGCAATAGCCCGGAGAATCTCTGGTTCGGAGTCTTCCTGGCGATGGTGGTTCTGGTGCGCACGTTCCAGTTCGTGCCCGAGGCCATCGGTCTCGAAGACCGCGCCGTGGTGTACTTCTGCTACAACTTCAGCGCCATCCCCGTCACCCTCGTCTTCTGGCCGCGCTTCATGGAGACGCTCTTTCAGGCCCGGCGCTCGTGGATTTCCTGGACCGGCATCACGCTCGTAACGGCGCTGCTCTGTCTGGCCAACGCGGGAGTGATCCTGGGCACGTGGCAGGCGCTGCAACCTCACGTCGTGCTCGCCGCCTGGTTCCTGCTCAATCTCAATCAAGGCGTCGTGTACATGGACGTAAGCCGTCATGCCGCCGGCCGGGAGCGCGCCATGCTGCCGGTGCACGCCGCGCTCTTGCTCTACCTGGGTACAAGCCTGATCTTCTATTCCGCGCCTTTCTTCAGTGCATCGCCGGTGATGGGAATGGGCAGCGATACGCCCCCGGTGGGCGATGTGATTCTGCGCGCGCCGGTGCTGCTGTTCATGTTCGCGATGGGCATTCTGCTGAATCAGCGGGCGGCGCGGGTGGAAGCCGAGCAAGGACGCCTGCATCAGGAAATGGCGGCGGCCGCCGAGATCCAGACGCTCCTGCTACCGCCGGGGGGCGCGGTGCCGGGAGTGGATCGCGTGTACCTGCCCGCCTCGGAAGTGGGCGGCGATTTCTATCAGGTCCTGGAGCGATCCGACGGTTCCCGGCTGATTGCGGTAGGCGATGTCAGCGGCAAAGGGCTGAAAGCGGCGATGCTTGTCTCGGTCGTGGCAGGCGCGCTGCGGCATGGCACCACGTCGTCGCCCGGAGAGACGCTCAGAGAACTGAATCGCGTGCTGGACGGGCAAACCGGCGGCGGGTTCGTTACCTGCTGCTGTATTCGCTTGGGCGCCGACGGCGAGTTGACCATTGCAAACGCCGGCCACCTTGCGCCGTATCTCGCAGGCCGCGAGGTAACTGTCGAGACGGGCCTTCCCTTGGGGCTGTCGGCGGAGGCGGAGTACCCGGAAACGCCCCTGGCCTGGCCTCCGAACGCACAGTTGACGCTACTCTCCGATGGCGTGGTGGAAGCGGCGAATGCGCAGGGCGAACTGTTCGGGTTCGAACGGACCAGCGCCATCAGCACGCAGCCCGCCCGCGCCATCGCGGAAGCCGCCCGCGCCTGGGGCCAGAACGACGACATCACGGTGGTGACGGTGCGGAGAAAGGAATCGATCGCGTGAAGCCTCTCCTGCTGGCCCTGCTGCTGACGCTCACCGCCCATGCGCAGATCCGCTATCAGTTTGGCGACGATCCTCGCTGGGCAGACCCGTTGTTCGCCGACGACTCGTGGCCGCTGGCGGAGGCCGGCCGGTTCCCTCTGCCGCCGGTTCGCAGTAGCGGCATGGTCTGGCTGCGATACCGCGTGAGCGTGCCTCCGGACCAGAGTCCGTTGGCCATCCGCCTGGGGCGCGAGGGCGGGGCCTGCACCCCAGGCGAGTTCTGGATCAATGGTGTTCTCGTCGGCAGCCACGGACGCTTTCCTCCTCAACCACGAACACTCAAGGTTTGCGAAACCAACGTGTTCGAACTTCCTGCTGGTGTGGTGAGGCCTGGCGAAGCGGCCGTGGTCGCCTGGCGAGGATGGATTGCCCCCATCTTCACCTCCGGCATGGAGTACGCCCCGCCCATCCTCTTCAGCACGGAGATGGGGCCGCGGGAATTCGTGCAATCGCGAGAGAACGAGGTAAGGGCGCGCGAGCGCCTGGCACTTCTGCCCGACCTCATCCTGAACCTTCTCCAGTTGCTCGTTGCCTTGGGCATCCTGGCGGTGTGGTGGCGTACCCGAGCCGCCACGCTGCTCTGGTTTGCTGGGTTCGCCGCCGCCTGGAGCGTCATGGGACTGCTGCTGCAATGGGCGACCACCGCGCCAGGAACCTCGCACCTGACCTATTGGTCGGTCAACTGGCTTGGGTGGATGGCTTTCGTCCTTGCCTTGATTCAATTCATGAAGCGCGCCTCCGACGCGCCGCGCTGGCCGATTCTCGCACTACAGTCCCTTTGCGTGCTCTGGGTCGTGTTGCCATTTTTTCCCGTGCTCATGGTGGACCCGCATCTGGCACTGCTCTCCGCCGCTCACACTGGTGCGTTGGCCGCCGGCACTGCCCTTTTCCTCGGGCATATGGCGTTGGCCGCGTGGCTGTTCATCCTGGGCAGGCGCGAAACCCGCGGGCTGGCGGTTACCCTCTTCCTCGCCGGACTGGCCTACCTGCTGGTCGACAACCAGGGCGTCTTACTCACGATCCGAATTGGCGCGGTCCGGTTCGCCACGGACAACCTCTCCACCACGCTGGTCGTCAGCGCGATGTGCTATCTGCTGATGCGCCGCTTGTTGCTGGACTGGCGGAAGAAAGAGGAACTCGACGCCGACTTCGAAGCTGCGCGCGAGATGCAGGAGTCCCTGGTGCAGCGATTGCCGAAAACGCCGGGCTTCTCAGTCGAAGCGGCATATCACCCCGCCAGGCAAGTGGGCGGTGACTTTTACCGTGTCTTCACCGCGGACCAGGACGCCATCCTGGTCGTCGCGGGCGACGTTTCCGGAAAGGGTCTGAAGGCGGCGATGACCGTTTCCGTGTTGGTCGGTGCGATGGAATCGTTGGAGACGAGGGAGCCGGGGTTGTTCTTAGCGAAGCTGAATTGGGCCACGCGAGCGCATCTCCAGTCCGGCTTTGTCACTTGTTGTGCAGCGCTCATCCGGCCCGGCGGAGACGCCGTGGTCGCCAACGCGGGTCATCTCACGCCCTATCTGGATGGCAAGGAAATCGAGGTGGAAGCCGGACTGCCGTTGGGCCTCGTGCCGGATGTCAGCTATCCGGAGACCGCCGCGCGGGCGAGCAGGTTTGTGTTCGTTTCGGACGGTGTAGTGGAGGCACAAAACGCCGCGGGCGAGTTGTTCGGCTTCGACCGTACGCGTGAGATCAGTGGTCAACCCGCGCAGGAGATTGCCGAAGCCGCCCGCGCCTGGGGCCAGAACGACGACATCACGGTGGTGACGGTGCGGAGGACGGGATGAGATTGCTCGCGGCCCTGTGGCTGAGCGCTCCTCTCCTGCTCGGGCAGTTTACGCTGCGCGACCTGCAGGAGCCCCTGAGCCTGAGCGGCGAGTGGCGCTACCGCCGGGGAGACGATGCTGCCTGGTCAGGGGCGGCGTTTGACGACCGCGGGTGGAACAAGTTCACCATCCCGGGCGCCGGGCACAAAGTGCAGGCCGGTTTCTATTGGTACCGATTTCGGATCGAAAACCGTCTCGGACGCCCGGTGGACGGAGTGTGGATCTCGCTGCCGGCGCTGGCGCCCTCCTATGAAGTGTTCGTCAATGGAATTCGCGCCGGCTCTTTCGGCCCCCCGCCCGGTGAGAAGTACGGGCTCCTGCGCCCCCGGGTGGCCACTTTCGCGCTGCCCGAGGCGACCGGCGACATCCAGTTGGCGATTCGCGCGGCCTGGCCGGTTCCGCCCACGCCTTTGCTGGTGGCACCTGCTTGGAACCAGCCGACGGCCTGGGTGGGCACCCGCACGATCGTGGAAGGGCAGATCGCGCTGGCAGAGCGCGAGGCACTGCAGCGCCATGAACCATTTGCGCTCTTGACGGCCGCCGCGTTCACCGCCGGGTTGTTTCTGCTCACTGTGCCCGTGCGGCGGCGACACGCAAGTGAGTACCTGTTTGTGGGCGGATACCTCGTTGCCGGCGCCTTTATCCGCTGGGTGCAGGCGTGGACGCCACCTCCCATACCGACCGTCGGCTGGAGTCTGATCGCAAACAGCGCACTCATTCTCCCGCTGCTTGTCTCTTGGACGGGCTTCGTATCGAACACGTTCGCTCCGGCCTACACCAGGCGATTTCTCACCATCGGCCTGTCCGCGCTCTTCGCCTTTTACCTGGTTGGTTGGCAGCTTTGGATCTGGGGGCCAGCGTGGCTGGGCTGGTGGCAACGGTATCTGACACTCACCTATGCCGTCGGACTCGCAGCAGCACTTTTCCTGGCGCAGCGGCGATCTCCCGGCAACGTAGGTCTGAAACTCGCGGCGGGACTCTTCGTCACGAGTGCGCTCGGCGCTGCGGTGGCGGGATTTGCCCCGCCGCTCGCGCTGCTCGCGGCTCCAGAGGTCCGCGGTGTTGCTGTGCTCGCCCTCGGCCTTTCGATGGCGTTCCTACTGAACCAGCGTTCGCGGCGGCAGGAGGAGGAACGGCAGCGCCTGCAACAGGAGATGAACGCCGCCGCGGAGGTTCAGCGCCTGCTGCTGCCGGCCGCATCCTTGCACCAGCAAAACCTCGACATCCAGACCGCATCCCTGCCCGCGGCGGAGGTCGGCGGGGATTTCTATCAGGCCCTCAGTTTCGCCGACGGGGCGAGCGTCGCGATCCTCGGTGATGTGAGCGGAAAAGGATTGCGGGCCGCGATGGTGGTTTCGGTCGCCATGGGCGCCATCCGGCGCAGCGGATCTTCGTCCCCTGCGGCGATCCTGCAGGACATCAATCATGCCTTGCACGGGCGCATGGCCGGCGGATTCGCCACGTGCTGTTGTCTCCGCTGTGACGCAGATGGCCGCGTGACCATCGCCAACGCCGGGCATCCGGCGCCGATGATGGCGGGCCGCGAAATCGAGTTGGATCCGGGCCTGCCGCTGGGGGTCCTCCCCGAGACCGCCTACGAGGAGAGTTCCCTGCAACTCGAACCGGGAAAGCAAATCGTCCTCGTTTCGGACGGTGTGATCGAGGCCGCGAACTCCACGGGAGAATTGCTTGGCTTCTCCCGCACCGCCGCCATGAGCACGAGACCCGCCAGCGAAATCGCGGAAGCCGCGCAAGCCTGGGGGCAGAACGACGACATCACGGTGGTGACGGTGCGGAGAACCACGGCATGAAACTGATCCTTCTGGTGGCCTTGCTCCCGGCGCTGCTGGCGGGCCAGGTGATCGAAATCGGAGATCTCCACGACCCCGCGCCGCTCGCGGGAGAGTGGAAGATCCAGTCGGGTGACAACCCCGCCTGGGCGGCGCCGGATTTCGACGACTCGGGCTGGCAGAAGGTCCGCATGCCGCGGGCAGCGCATCAGAATCCCACCAGTGCCTTCTGGCTTCGGTTTGTCATCTCCCTGCGCGAGCCTCTGCCCGCTCAGGACTTGTACCTGCTGATCGGCCCACAGTTCTCGGCCTACGAGGTGTACGCGAACGGCACCCGAGCCGGGCATTTTGGGGGCGATTTGGGCAACTGGACCGGGCTGCACGTCGCCCGGCCAGCCTCCTACCCCTTGCCTCGCTCGCCGCGGCTCGCCATCGCGATCCGGGTTGGCAAGGACGAACTCCCGCTGGTCCGCCCCGGATCCGGAGCAGCGCGGGCGACTTCCTACCTCGGCACGCGATCCGGTGTCGAAGGCATCACCGCCCGTCTGGATCGCGACCGTCACCAGCAGACACTCTTACCCCGGATGCTGTGCCTGATGCTGGCGTGCGCCGGGCTGCTTTTCCTGGGTCTCTACGCGACTCGCCGGTCCAACCTCGAGTACCTGTTCTGCGGTTTGATCTTTCTCTGCGCCTCGTACCACCGGTTGTTGATGTTCGCTCCGGAGGCGATCACCAGCGCCCGCTGGGTGTTCAGCGCCTCCACCGTACTCACTGACCCCTTGTTCAGTATGTGCGCCGTCCTGTTCCCCGTGATCCTGCTTCGACTGCGTCCCCGGTGGGTGGAATGGCTGATCGGCTGCTTATATGCGGGCTCCGGAGTCCTCGCCAACATGCCGGGCACGGGCGGCGTCTTTGCACTCCGATCGTTTGCTCTGCTGCCCATGTTGGTTTTCTCGCTGGCATATACGGCGGGCCGGGCGGGCCGGAAGTACGTGAGTTCGCAGGGCGCGTGGCCGATTCTCTTGGTATTCGGACTGTTCTGGATTTCTAACAACGCCTACTTCATCGCCAGCTACCTCCGGGGTGTGTTCTTCCAGGATGAGTTCCCCATTACCGACGTCCTCCTGCGGTTCCCGATTCTGCTGCTCGCGATCGCAATGATCTTCCTACTCAACCAGCGCGCCTCCGGGCAGGACCGGGAGCAGGCACGCCTGCAGCAGGAGATGGACGCGGCCGCGCAGGTGCAGGATCTGCTGCTTTCCAATCAGAATGTGCCGGGTGTCGAAGCCGTCTACCTGCCAGCCACCGAAGTCGGCGGGGACTTCTATCACGTGACCGAGAAGGCGGGCGCGCGGCTGGTGGTGGTGGGCGACGTCAGTGGCAAGGGTCTCAAAGCGGCCATGCTCGCCTCCGTCATCATTGGCGCTTTGCGCTGTACCAAGTCGATGTCGCCGGCCGTCCTGCTCGGGGAGTTGAATGAAGTTCTGCTTCGGCGCATTGGTGGTGGATTCGCCACCTGCTGCTGTACCCGGTTCGATCCGGATGGCTCCCTAACGATTGCGAACGCAGGCCACCCGGCGCCTTATTGCGATGGCCGCGAGGTGGCGGAACTCGAAGCGGGACTGCCGTTAGGGATAGCGCCCGAGGCTCAGTACCTCGAAACGGTCTTGCGAGGTGAGCGGGTCGCCATGGTGTCGGATGGCGTGGTGGAGGCCGCCAATGCGCAAGGTGAGTTGTTCGGGTTCGAGCGGACTCGCGAGATCTCGACGAAGCCTGCGGCGGTCATCGCAGAAGCCGCCCGCGCCTGGGGCCAGAACGACGACATCACGGTGGTCACCGTGCGGAGGACGGCTTGAGACAATTTCTGATTCTGCTTTGCCTCAGCCCGCTTGCCGCGCAAACCATCGAGATTCCGGGCCTCGCGGAAGCAGCGCCCCTCGCGGGCATGTGGAAGGAGAAGGTGGGAGACGATCTGCGATGGTCATCGCGGGACTTCGACGATTCGTCCTGGGCCGGTGTTCAGATGCCCCGTCCGAGCCGCCCCGGCCATGCCGGCTACACTTGGCACCGCATTCATCTGCAGCTTCCCGACAGTCCGCAACCTCGCTTCGTTATGATCGGGCCCTTGTATGGCGCGTATGAAGTTTTTGCTAACGGCGAGCGGATCGGATCCTTCGGCGCCGTAGGAACACTCGCTGGCTTGCGCATTGCACAGCCCGCGGTGTTCCCGCTCCCGGCCGCCTCCCGTATCGTCGTCGCCATCCGCTCCTGGGATCGTGTGCTGCAGATCGGGGCGCAGTCGGCGAACTCCGCGCGCAGCACTAGTTGGATTGGCCCGCGCGATGCCGTGGAAGGGAAGGCGGCGCAGTGGGAGTTGGAGCGGCACAGGGCGGCAGTTCCGGTGCTGGTGGTCGGCGTGGTGCTGATTGCGGGTGGCCTGTTCTTTCTCGTCGTTCCCTTCTGGCGCGGCCACGCCTACGAATACCTGTGGGGCGGCCTGCTGTTAGCCCTTCTCGGTCTTGTCCGGCTCGCGCAGATCGTACCGGGTTTGGTCGGGTTCAGCCACCGCCTATCCACCAACGCGGCCTGCACGTTGTTGGACGCGGTCATGACGTTCGCTTTTGTCAAATTCTGCAGCGTCTTTTTCCGCACCAGGCCCGGTTGGCTGGTTTGGCTGTGCGTAGCTTATCAGTGGACGGGCTGCCTTCTCGAAATCCCGCCTTTTCCGGAATGGCTGGGCAAGTCGAACTCCGCCATGCTCAACAGCATCAATCTGATCTGGATGCTCGCCAACCTCGGCATCTATGGGGATTGCCTCCGGCGCCGCAACCCCGATGTCGACCAGCAAGGCTCGCTATGGCCGCTGCACGCAGGATTTCTCGCCTGGACGGGCGCCAACATCATCGTGTTCTCGCTCGCCCTGCTGCAGTCCGGATTCGCGCTGAGCGACTCCGCATCCCTGCTGGAGATCGTGCTCCGATCCTTCGTGCTGCTGTTCCTGTTCGGGCTGGGCATCGTGCTGAACCAGCGCGCCGGTTGGAAGGACCGCGAAGAAGAGCGTTTGCGGCAGGAGTTGGAGGCGGCGTCAGGGATGCAGGCCGCCATGCTGCCGCAAAGCAAGTTGAGCGGCGTGGAGGCGGTCTACCTTCCCGCCGCCGAAGTGGGCGGCGATTTTTATCAGGTCCTGCCGCGGAACGACGGGTCGCAACTTGTCGTGCTGGGCGACGTCAGCGGCAAAGGACTGAAGGCCGCGATGGTGGCCGCTGCGGCCGTCGGCGCCCTGAGGCATTCCGAAGAATCCTCACCCGCCCAGGTGCTCGGCGGACTGAACCGGACCTTTCTTGGGCAGACGGGCGGGGGATTCGTCACCTGCTGCTGCGTGCGCCTTGCACCGGACGGACAGGTCACGCTCAGCAGTGCGGGGCACGCGAGCCCTTACTGGAGCGGGCAGGAGATACGCGTGGAGGCCGGTCTGCCTTTGGGCTTAGTCGCTGACGCATCCTGGCAGGAGGCACAGTTCGCCTTGCCGGCCGGCGAGCAGATCACCATCGTCTCCGATGGCGTGGTGGAAGCGGCGAACGCGCAGGGCGAGCTCTTCGGCTTCGAACGCACGCGCGAGATGAGCGGCCAATCGGCGGAGGCCATCGCCGAGGCCGCCCGCGCGTGGGGCCAGAACGACGACATTACGGTGGTGACCGTGCGGAGTAAGACATGAAGGCGTTTGCCTTGCTCCTGCTCACCGTTTCAGGCGCGGCGGCCCAACCCATTGAGATCGCCAGCCTCGACGAGGCCGCGCCGCTCGCCGGTGTTTGGAAGCAGCGCATAGGAGACGATCCGCGCTGGGCCGAGCCGGCTCTTGACGATTCGTCCTGGACGCCGATCACCATGCCGCGCGACGCCGCGCCGGGGCCCCGTGGATTCACCTGGTACCGCCTGCACGTCCGGCTGCCGGAGCCGCTGCCCGCGCGGCAAATGTTCGTTGTCATCGGGCCGCTGTTTCCGGCTTACGAGATCTTCGTGAACGGGCGGAAGCTGGGTCGCTTTGGCGGCGAAATCGGCACGGCGGCGGGAGAGCATCTCGCGCGCCCCGCGAAGTTTGCGCTACCGGGCGCCGCGCGTCTTGTGATCGCGCTGCGCGTTTACGAGGAGAGGTTGGCCTTCGGCGGCCAGAGCACACCCGCGCCGCTCGCCACTTCCTGGATCGCTTCGGAAGCGGCAGCGGGCGGCATCCTGGCCCGCTTCGACGCAGCCCGGCTCGCACAAGCACGGCCCGCGCTGCTGTTGGTATGGGCGCTCGCGCTGGGCGGCTTCTTCTTCGTCTCGGTATCTTTGTTTCGCCGCCAGAGTCCGGAATACTTCTGGTGCGGCCTGCTGATCCTCAGCACTGCGCACAACCGATTGGTGCAGTTCCTGCCGGACGTTTGGGGCGGCAGCCGTTTGGCGCCGTTGCTGGGGGGAAGCGTATCGGACGCGCTGTTCCCGATCGCCTGGATCATGTTGCCGAGGACGGTCCTGCGCATCGGCTGGCCGCGTTTGACGTTGCCTCTGCTCCTCAGCTATGAGTTGGGGACCATCGGTACCTATGCCTGGGGGTTGTCCATTCCTCCGGCGTGGTATCTGAACATGCGGCTGCTTTCGCAGCTACTGATGCTGGCCTATCTGGCGGAAGCGGTGCGCCTGGGCGGGGCGCGCACGCGGATCGAGAAGCTCTGGCCGATTCATGCGGCCTTGGGCGCGTTTTCACTGGCCAACATTGTGTTCTTCGCGTGGTGGACGTTCGGGTCGGGCGGCATTGGCGACACCTACACCGCATCCCAGGTGTTGCTGCGTTCGCCGATGGCGCTGGTGATGGCCGCCATGGGCATTCTGCTGAACCAGCGCTCCGCGCGGCAGGACCGGGAGCGGGGCCGCCTGCAACAGGAACTGGCGGCGGCGGCCGAGGTGCAGGCCTTGCTGGTGCCGTCGCAGTCGAAGCCCGGCGTGGAGAGCGTGTATCTGCCGGCGGCGGAAGTGGGCGGTGATTTCTACCAGATCCTCGATCGCGCGGATGGCTCCTGGATTCTGCTGATCGGCGACGTCAGCGGTAAGGGGCTCAAGGCGGCGATGCTGGTCTCGGTGGTGATCGGCGCGGTGCGGCAAGGCGGGGAGTCCACGCCGGGAGGGATTCTCGCCGGGCTGAATCGCGTGCTGCAGGCGCAGACAGGCGGCGGCTTTGTGACGGCGCTGTGTGCGCGCCTCTCCGCGGATGGCGTGGTGACGGTGGCCAACGCGGGCCACCTAGCGCCGTATGTAGATGGCCGTGAGGCGGAGGTGGACACCGGGTTGCCCTTGGGCGTGTTGCCGGCCGCGGCCTACGCGGAGACCGCGCTCACGGGAAGCGCCTTCACCTTCGTCACCGACGGCGTCGTGGAAGCGGCCAACGCGCAGGGCGAGCTCTTCGGCTTCGAACGCACGCGAGAGATGAGCCGCGAATCGGCGCAGGCCATCGCCGAATCCGCGCGCGCGTGGGGCCAGAACGACGACATCACGGTGGTAACCGTGCGGAGGACCAAGTGAGATTGCTCTGGGTTCTGCTCGCCGCCGCTCCGGCGCTGGTTGCCCAGACCATCGCACCGTCCTCCCTGCACGGAGCCGTGCCGCTGGCCGGCGTTTGGAAATCGAATCCGGGTGACGACCCCCGCCGGGTGGAACGTGCATTCAACGACTCGACATGGACCGCGGTAACGATGCCCCGTCCGGCCGCCCGCGGAGCGGTGGGCTACACCTGGTACCGTCTTCAGGTCCGCGTGCCGGCCTCCGCGCCGCCGCTCTACGTGATGGTCGGCCCGTTGTTTCCGGCCTACGAGATCTTTGCCAACGGGCAGAAGATCGGCTCGTTTGGCGGCCCGTTGGGAACGGCTGCCGGTCAGATTCTCGCGGAGCCCGCCATGTTCCCGCTTCCGGATTCGGGCACGGGGGAGTATGTGATCGCATTGCGGACTTACGAGCACGGGCTGGTGGACGGCCCGCAGCGCGCGTCGGCCGAAGCGAGCCAGAGCTGGATTGGCTCCCAACGAGCCATCGAAGGCGAGATGGCCCGATGGCAGTTGGACCGGATGCAGCGCAGCGCTCCCATCCGCGCGTTGGTGGTGTCGCTCGGTTTGTCGGCGCTCTTCTTTCTTTCCATTCCTCTTTGGCGGCGAGGCTCGCCGGAGTATCTCTGGCTGGGCCTTTGGCTGTCGATCGTCGCCGCCCGGAGGCTGGTGCTCATGGTTCCCGAAGCCATCGGTTGGCACAGCCGCCTGTGGCGCGGCTACTTCAACAGCGGCAGCGACACCATCACGATTGTCGTGGAAGTATTCTTCTGGGCCACGCTGTTCCGGCAACGGCCAAGCTGGGTGAGTTGGACCATGGTGGCTCTCGAGGTGCTGAGCGAGTGGGCACTACCGAGGCGGGTCACGCCGCTACTCATGGTTGCCATGTTGGTTATCTACCTGGACTTCTGCTGGCGTCACTATCGGCGCGCCGATTCCAGCGGCGAGAGCCTCTGGCCGCTTCATGTTGGCTTCAGTCTCTATTGGGTGCCCACGATGCTCTACAACCTGATTCATCTGGGCGGGGAGCCGGACACACCCAGCCCGTGGGATATCGCGATGCGCAGTTCGACGCTGGCGTTCGTGTTTGCGATGGCCGTGATCCTGAACCGGCGCTCCGCCCGCACCGAACGGGAGCAACAACGCCTGGAGCAGGAGATGTCCGCCGCGCGCACCTTCCAGGAACTTTTGGTTCAGGGAGAGGTATCCGGAGTGGAGGCCGTCTATCTGCCCGCGCGCGAAGTCGGCGGCGACTTCTATCAGGTGGTGCAGCGCGAAGGAGCGCGATTGGTGCTGGTGGGTGACGTCAGCGGGAAGGGACTGGAAGCCGCCATGGTGGCGTCGGAGGCGGTCGGCGCATTCCGGTCCACCACGTCGGTCTCCCCTCGCGAGATTCTGCAGACGTTGAACCGGGCTCTCTGCGGGCAGGGGCGCCGCGGATTCGTGACTTGCCTTTGCGCCCGCGTCGAGGAGGGCGGGCGGATGACACTGGCCACGGCGGGCCACCCTGCGCCCTACGTCGACGGCGAAGAGTTTAACGTCCCAGGCGGGCTGCCTCTGGGTATCAGCGCGGACGCTGAGTACGAGGAATTCCCCCGGGAGGCTGCGCACCAGATCACTTTCTTCTCCGACGGCGTGGTGGAAGCGGCCGACCGCAATGGTGTGCTTTTCGGCTTTGACCGCATGGCCGCCATCGCGTCCAGGTCCGCCCGCGAAATCGCGGAAGCCGCAAGAGACTGGGGCCACAACGACGACATTACCGTCGTGACGGTACGGAGGCAAAGGTGACACTTCTCGGGATATTGTTCTACGCCACCCCGGACATCCACGAACTCCTGCGTCTTCCTGCGACGATGGCGCTGGGGCTTCCCCTCCGTGGACGACCGCGACGGATGGAACCGACTGGTCCTGCCTGGCCGCGGACAAACAGGGAGACTCGACTTGGCGCGTGTGCGGAGGTGTTTGCCCGGCTGATCTGCGCGGTCCGTATATCTCAAGCCGTGGTCGAGGAGCGTGAGTCAGGACCCTCCTGCAGGCCGCAGAGCATACTGATGACCACGAATACAAGCTAGTTATCGGCAATCATTTCGGGTAGTACTTCGTGAACTAATGCCACCGTTCGCACTGCTGCCGTCGAGTAGCAGAAGCCTTGCTCATGCGACCATGGCTCCGGCCGGGCATCCGCTGTGTTGCCATCACAAGAGACCGTCTCAGGGAAGTAATAGGTGCCGAACATAGTCTACTGTAGCGCGTACTTCCTCACGCCCATAAGGCGTGAGACCGTCACCAACATCGATCAGTACCTGATAAGATCCAGCGGGAACTTCGAGCGAGTAGAGCCCGACACGGTCGGTCGGTGAGCAGTAACTGATGTGCGGTGCTTTCTCGGGGCGCCAGCAGACTCGCGCCTTGTTGCTGGAGTGACCACCCTTTAGAACGACGCCAACGATCGTACAGTACTTCTCCGTCCTCAGCGGCTCCATGGGCGTGCCAAGCTGATGCAGCGTTAGACGAGCCCCTTCATACGGGCGGCCCGCTGAATTGTCTACATGCACCTGTAAGCTTAGATTGGTACTGACTTGACCGTGCACGCCAAGAACGGCAGTGCCAAGCATAATAGGAACGCTGAAAGATCTCAGAAGCATCGAGCCTCTTTCTACCGCCCTCAGTTGGTGTGAGCAGTTAGCTCCGCAATACTGACTGCGCATAAGTCCCTCAATCGCAGGAGAATGTGACGGGTTTACCATCTCGTCTCGGCAATAACATGGTTGTCGTGCAGATATGGCCGCCGGCTGAAAAAAACGACAAGATGGCCGTTCCCTTTATCTGTCTAACCGCAAAGGTGCCGTTCTCCCGAACCCTGAAGTCCTCGGAGACATTGGCAACCAGGCCCGTTAACCTTCCCCAGAGCGCCTGCCGTCCCCAACGATCCTGAAAAGTCCCTCTAAGCGGCGCAGGCTCATCCTCATCCAGGCCAGGCGCAGTGACAACCACGAAGTGCTCTGATTGCCATACATGTACGATACCCGTAACGGCGGACAGCTCGGCGGTCTCGGCGTCAGTACGCCTCAGATCGTATCTCCAACGCCCAGGACGAATCTCCACCGCGGTCGCCGTGCGCGCGCCGCTCCATCGCCGTTGCCCGTCAAGTGTTGTCAGAGAGTAGACGCCGTATGGCAACCCTCTCCCTTCAGTGTCAACCACAAGGAACTGCACTTTTGACCGCGGAACAGAAGGAGGTGCGAGTTGCGCGGCAACCAGTGACGAGGCGAATACAACGACTAACCACGAGTACATACGCTTTATCTCGCGCAGCCCCCTGCGATAATACCCCAATGCCCCTCTCCGAAGCGAAAGCCGGACGTCTGCGCGCCTTATCCAACTCCGAGGGCGTCATCGCCGCCATCGCCATGGACCAGCGCGGAAGCCTTCGGAAAGCCATCGCCGCCGCGAAGGGAGTCCACCCGCAGTCGATCTGCCAAGAGTCGATGCGCGAGTTCAAGTCCGCCGTTGCGAAGGTCCTCACGCCGCACGCCAGCGCCATTCTTCTCGACCCCGACTTCGGCCTCGAAGCGGCCGCGCTGCGCCACCCGCGCTGCGGCCTACTGTTGGCCTATGAGGCGAGCGGCTACGACAACACGCGCCCCGGCCGCCGGCCCGACCTCCTGCCCGGCGTCTCGGTCCACCGCCTTTGCGAATGGGGCGCCGGCGCCGTGAAGATCGTCCTCTACTACTCGCCGTTCGACGACCCGCAGGTGAACGAAGAGAAGCATGCGTTCATCGAGCGCATCGGCGCCGAGTGCCACGCCCTCGAACTGCCCTTCTTCCTCGAGTTCGTCGGCTACGATCCCGCGGGCGGCGACGAGAAGGGCCCCGAGTACGCCCGCCGCAAGCCCGAAATCGTCACACGCAGCATCGCGGAATTCACGCAGGATCGCTACCGCGCCGACGTTCTCAAAGTGGAAGCGCCCGTGAACCTGGATTACGTCGAAGGAACACCAGGCTTCAAGGGCATCGCCGTCCATAGCCGCCGCGAAGCGCTCGACCATTTTCGCGAGGCCGGCGCCGCCACCAGGAAGCCTTTCATCTATCTCTCCGCTGGTGTCTCCACGGCCCAGTTCATGGAGAGCCTGGGCCTCGCCGTCGAAGCGGGCTCCGGCTTCTCGGGCGTCCTCTGTGGCCGGTCCACCTGGAAGGATGGAATTCCCGTATATGCGCGGCACGGCGCAAGTGCGTTCGAAGAGTGGCTCGCCCTCGAAGGCGTGCGCAACATCGCCGCCATCAATGAAGTGCTCCGCTCGGCAACCCCCTGGTTCTCGCGTGGGTGAGCCGATGGCTGCGTTTCTTCCCGCGTTCCCTAAGTGAGGAGGCCGCATGCGGCACAGCTACATCCCTGCTCTGACATTGTTGCTTCCCCTGGGCGCGGCGTTCGCGCAGCACGACCACGGTCACCCCGCGCCCGCGCCCGAGAAGCCGGCCATTCTTCTCAAGGGCCTCGGCGCCCACCGTCATCCGATTCGGACCACCAACCCGCTCGCCCAGCAGTTCTTCGATCAGGGCTTGGTGAAGCTTTTCGGCTTCAACCGCTACGAGGCGCTGCGGTCCTTCCGTGAGGCCTCCCGCCTCGATCCCTCCGCGCTCATGCCCTACTGGGGCATGGCCATGGCCCAAGGTCCGCACATCAACATGGACATGGACGGCGATTCGGACCTCAAGGCCGTCTGCGCCGCCGTCGAAGCCGGCCGGCCGCATCGCGCGAACGCGCCGGAGCCGGAACGCGACTACTTCGATACCCTCGCCGCCAAGTGTCCCGAGTACAACCCCACCGCCTATATCGCCGCCCTCCGGCAACTCGCCGCCAGGTATCCCGATGACCTCGACGCCGCCACGCTCCTCGCCGAAGCCATCATGATCCCCGTGCGCTGGCGCTGGTGGACCCCCGATGGCAAGCCCGCCGCTCACATGGACGAGTGCGTCGCTACCCTCGAAGCGGTCCTGCGCCGCGATCCCCAACACCCCGGCGCCAACCACTTCTACATCCACGCCGTCGAGATGTCGCCCAGCCCCGAGCGCGCCATCCCGAGCGCCCAGCGTCTGATGGGCGTCGTCCCCGCCGCCGGCCACCTCGTCCATATGCCCGGCCACATCTGGCTCCTCACCGGCGACTACGACATCGCCGCCGATGTCAACGAGCGCGCCGCCCAGGTGGATCGCGAATACATGGCCGCCACCGGCGTCACCGGCAGCGCCTACATGGGCTACTACGTGCACAACCTGCACTTCGTCGCCTACGCCCGCTCCATGCAGGGACGCCGAGCGGACGCACTCAAAGCCGCGGATACCATCGCGCTCGAAGCCGCCAAACACACCGAAGCGATGCCCATGATGGCCGACGCCTTCGTCAACATGCCCATCCTCGTCAACGCGCGCTTCGCCCAGTGGGACGGCCTGCTTGCTCTCCCGAAACCCAGTGCGAAGCTCCCCGCCTCCACTGCCCTCTGGCATTGGGGACGCGCTCTCGCCCTGGCCGGTAAAGGCGCGTCCCCCGCCGCCGAACAACGCCTCTTCGAACAGCAGCGCGCCAAGGTCCCCGCCGATTGGATCTGGCTCAACAACAAGGCCGCCGATATCCTCGCCGTCGCGGCGGTGGTGCTCGAAGCGCGACTGGCGCCCGCCGCGCAGGCTCCGGACTTGTGGCGCAAAGCCGTGTCGCTCGAGGATGCGCTCGTCTACGATGAGCCCCCGGCGTACTTCTACCCCACCCGCGAATCCCTCGGCGGCGCACTCCTTCGCGCCGGCCGCCCCGCCGAAGCCGAGGCCGTGTTCCGCGAGGGCCTGAAACTACGCCCACGCAACGGGCGCATGCTCTTCGGCCTCCTTGAAAGCCTCAAGGCTCAGGGCAAGGACGCCGCCACCGTTCAGCGGGAGTTCGAACGAGCCTGGCAGCGCGCCGATGTCACGCTCTCTATCGCCGCCCTCTGATCAGTTCCCGACGATCGATCGCATCGCCGCCGCCGCGATGGGATGATAGCCGCTCTTCGCCTTTTCGAAGACCGCCTGCGCGCGCTTCCGCCCCTCGGGCGACTTCATCAGCTCTTCGTACAAGGGCTTCAGATACTTGCGCCGGCCCACCGTGGTCAGAAACCCCTCCAGCCGCGGATCCGCCGCCTGGTACCGCGCCCGGATCGCCATCAGCAGCCACTGGCTCACAATCTCCGCGTTCCCCGACTTCGTGAATCCGAACGCCCCGTCCAACTCCGCCATCCGCTTCGCGCCCAGGTCCGCCGGCAGGGCCCGCAGAAAGTGCAGCCACTCGTGTGTGGTCCAGGCCTTGGAGGGCAGGTCCTTCAACCCCGCCTCGCCCTTCAGCCAGCGCGCCGCCGCGGCCTCGACCTTCGCGAAGGCGCCGGACGCCGGGCGCGGCGCGGTGGCCGGCAGACCCGGCTTCTCGATCCACTCCTCCAGGCCCACCTGCGCCGCGGCCTCCGGCGCCTTCTCCTTCAGGTATGCCACGAAGTCCGCGGTGGTGATGCTCTGGAACTGGAACCGTGCGAAATAACCGCGCAGGAATGTGTCGAAGCGCTCGCGCCCCAGGATCTCCTCCAGGCGCCGCAGGAACAGCGCGCCTTTGATGTACGGCACCGGTGTGAAACCGTCGTCCGGGTCGCGCCCGGCCAGGTCCACGTGCAGGATCTGGTCCTTCGGCGCGAGCCCCTTCATCTCCTCCCCCAGCTCGCGGATCTCCAGCACCCCTTCCATATCCGCCCGCGCCCGCCCGAACACCTGCTCCTGAATCCGGCGCTCCAGGTACACCGTGAACCCCTCATTCAGCCAGAAGTCGCGCCAGGTCGCGTTGGTCACCAGGTTGCCCGACCACGAGTGCGCCAGTTCGTGCGCCACCAGCGACACCAGTGACTTGTCGCCTGCGATCACCGTCGGAGTCGCGAAGGTCAGCCGCGGGTTCTCCATCCCCCCAAACGGGAAGCTCGGCGGCAATACCAGGATGTCGTAACGGTCCCATTGATACTCGCCGTACAGCGCCTCCGCCGCCTGCATCATCTGCTCCGTCTCCGCGAACTCCCGTGCCGCCGCTTCCACCATCGACGGCTCCGCGTAGATGCCGGTGCGCGCGCTCATCGACTGAAAACGCAAATCCCCCATCGCCAGCGCGATCAGATACGACGGTATCGGCCGCCGCATCAGGAACGTGTAGTCGCCGTCCCGAGCCGCGTCCGCTTCGTTCTCCGCGCTCATCACCGCCAACAGCTCCTTCGGTCCTCGAATCCGCGCCGTGAAGGTCAGCCGCACACCCGGCGAATCCTGGATCGGAATCCAACTTCGGGCGTGGATGGCCTGCGACTGCGTGTACAGAAACGGGTGTTTCTTCCCCGCCGTCTGCGCCGGCTCGAGCCACTGCAAGCCGGACGCCTCCGGCGATGTCTCATAGTGAATCCGCACCAGCCCCGCATCGCCGGAAAGGGGCACCGTCAACCCGGCGCCCAGAATCTTGTCGCTCGCGCCGAGTTCGAACTTCACCTCCGTCCAGTCGCGCCCGTTGTGCGAAGTCTCCGCCCGCCGGATCACCAGATCGCGCGTGTCGAGCTTCAATGGCGAGGCTTCGTTCAAACGCTTCACCGTGTGGGTCGCCGTCCCGCGCAGCGCCTTGCGCGCGAAGTCGACCGTCAGATCCAGGTCCACGTGCCGCACACGCACCTCCTCGGGTGCGGCGAAGGAATGGACGTCGCGGCGGGCGGGGTCGTTCATCGTGGTGTTCTTCGGGCCACACCCGGCAAGCAACAGGGCGGCCCCCAGCAGACTCGCGAAACGCATGAAGCTCTCAGTCTATCGGAACGCGCTCCGGCGTCACGCCCCGCGCCGCCAGCTCTTCGAGCAACCGCGCCACCGCCGCGCTGTGCGCCCGCGGATCCTCCACCACCATCGCCCACTCCAGGTCCTCCCGGAACTCCCGCGTCGACGC
>DALYJJ010000037.1:0-45335 GCA_031969915.1 Bryobacteraceae bacterium
GCGAAAAGCATTGAGCTATTGCGTGCCGAAACTCGACGCGAACGCGTGACAGGCCCCACACAGCAGTTCGCAATTGGCGGCGCTGTCGGGCCCGCCGGACCATTGCGGGATGCGGTGGCGGAAGTAAGAATCCTCGCACGTCACCGCGGCCCCGCAGCGCTGGCCGGCGTGGTGAGCGCAGCGGCGGACGCATTCACAGCGCCCCCGCGCCCGCGCCAGCACCTCGTCTTTCATGTGTTCGGTGAACGCCAAACCACCCTCCACGGAACATCCTACGGCCAAAACAAAACCGAGACGAGATGTAGCGGTACCATGGTACGTGCTAGACCTCTATAGCCGCCCCCACCGGCGCTGGAACCCCCTGCGGCGCGATTGGGTACTGGTATCGCCGCACCGTACGCAAAGGCCTTGGCAGGGACAAATCGAGAAGTTGCCGCCGCAGGTGAAACCTGCCTACGAAGCCGATTGCTATTTGTGTCCCGGGAACAGCCGCGCGGGCGGCGTACGCAATCCGGCCTACCAGAGCACGTTCGTATTCGATAACGACTTCGCGGCCTTGCTGCCAGACGTGCCGCCGGACGTGCTGCCGGACGCGCCGGCGGAGTGGAGCGACGGTCCGCTCCTGCAGGCGCAAGCCGAGCCGGGCATCTGCCGCGTGGTCTGCTTCTCGCCGCGCCACGATCTCACCGTCTCTCAGATGGACGCCGCGGACCTGCGAAAAGTAGTCGATGTTTGGGCGGAACAGTACGAAGAACTGGGCGCGCTCCCGTGGATCCGGAGTGTGCAGATCTTTGAGAACCGCGGCGCCATGATGGGCGCAAGCAACCCGCATCCCCATTGCCAGATCTGGGCGAATGCCCGGCTCACGAACGAATTGGCGCTCGAACTGGAATCGCAGCACTCATATTGGATAGCGAGAAATTCGTGCCTGTTGTGCGACTACCTGCAGCGGGAAATCAGTGCGCGCGAGCGCATCGTGTGCGAGAACGATCACTTCGTGACGGTGGTGCCCTTCTGGGCCATCTGGCCGTTCGAGACGATGGTCCTCCCGCGCCGCCACTTTTCTGGTTTCGATGCGATGACAAGCGTTGAACGCGACGCCCTGGCTGCTATCTTGAAGGAGACCGCCGCGATCTACGATCGCCTGTTCGAGGTCTCGTTCCCGTACACGATGGGGTTTCATCAGCGGCCAACGGACGGCCGGGCGCATGAGGAGTTCCACTTCCACGCGCATTACTATCCGCCGCTGCTGCGGTCAGCTACAGTACGAAAGTTTCTGGTGGGGTACGAAATGCTGGGCATGCCACAACGCGACATCACGGCGGAAACGGCGGCGGCGCGTCTGCGCGAGGTGCGCGGATGACCACGCCGCGGGTCTGGTTACTACGGGCGGCGCTGGGGGCCGCGCTCGCGTGGACGCTGTTCTCCAGCGGCGTTCGCGTTTCGGACGAGGCGTTGCACTCTCCGTCCCCGATTCCCGACCGCGTGATCCTCACCTGGAACGGCGATCCAGCGGCCACCCAGGCAGTGACCTGGCGGACGAGCCTCGGCGTGGAGGGAGCCCGGGCGCAGATCGCCGAGGCAGGCGATGGCCCCGACTTCACTAAGCTGGCGCGCGAGGTCAAAGCGAAGACCGAGACGCTCAAAAGCGACTTGAGCACCGCGCTCTACCACAGCGTGACGTTTCGCGATCTGAAACCTTCGACGGTCTACGCCTATCGGGTGGGCGACGGTTCCCATTGGAGCGAGTGGCATCAGTTCCGCACCGCAAGCGACAGACCCGCGCCGGTGGAGTTCCTCTATGTGGGCGATGCGCAGAACGACATTCTCTCCCTGTGGTCGCGGGTGGTCCGCAACGGGTACCGCGAAGCGCCGAAGGCGCACTTCTTCATTCATGCCGGCGACCTGGTGAACAAGGGGAGCGCGGACGCGCAGTGGGGCGAGTGGTTCCGCGCGGGCGGCTGGCTCAACGGAACGCTTCCCAGCCTGCCCGCCCCGGGCAACCACGAATACGATCAGAAAGTGGAAGGCAAGCGGGTTCCCACGGCGCATTGGCGCCGCCAGTACACGCTGCCCGAAAACGGCGTGCCGGGGTTGGAGGAGACCTGCTACTACGTGGATATCCAGGGCGTGCGCGTGGTGGCCCTGAACTCCAATGAGAAGCACGAAGAGCAGGCCGCGTGGCTGGACGGGCTGCTTGCGAAGAACCCGAACCGGTGGACCATCCTTACCTTCCACCATCCGATCTACTCGACCGCGCGTGGACGGGACAACAAGGAGCTGCGGGAGCTGTGGCAACCGGTCTTCGACAAGTACGGCGTGGACCTGGTGCTGCAGGGGCACGACCATACCTATGGGCGCAGCAACCTGATTTCCGGGGCCAACGCGAAGTCCGGCGGAACCGTGTACGTGGTCTCCGTGTCGGGGCCGAAGATGTATGAGCTCGACCGGCATGACTGGATGCAGCGCAAGGCCGAAGACACACAGCTCTTCCAGATCATTCGCATCGATGGCGACCGTCTGCAATTCGAATCGAGAACCGCGCGCGGCCTGCTCTACGACGCCTTCGAACTACGCAAGCGCAGGAACGGCCCGAACGTGATCGTGAATCGCCCGCCCACCATGCCGGAGCGCCTGCGAAAGCCCGCGCCGCCCGCGCCGAGCGCGGACTAGCGGTCACTGCTTGATGATCGTCCCGTCGCGCTTTCGAATTTCTCCCCAGCCGCCGTTGTGGCGTTGTTTGTCGCCCGTCTCGCCGTAGCCGAACGGATACCGGGCGGCGGCTTTCTCGTCGATCTCGATGCCCCAGCCGGGCGCCTCGTTCGCATACAGATAGCCGTTCCTCATCTCCGGGCAGCCGCTGAACACTTCGCGCACGTGCTCGTTGAACGGCGAATACTCCTGCACGCCGAAATTCCAACACGCCAGATCGAGAGCCACGTTGCAGGCGTGCCCGATGGGAGAAACGTCACCCGGCCCGTGCCACGCCGTCCTTACGCCGAAGGGCTCGCCAAGCGCGGCCATCTTCTTGCACGGCGTCAAGCCCCCGGCCTGCGAAACGTGCACGCGGATGAAGTCGATCAGCCGCTCAGTCATCAGCGTGGTCCACTCGTGCGGGCTGTTGAAGAGCTCGCCCATGGCGAGCGGCGTGGCGCACTGCGCGCGCAGGTGGCGGAACCAGCCGATGTCTTCGGGCGAAACGGGGTCTTCCAGGAAGAAGAGTTTGAACTGCTCGACGTCCTTGCAGAACTGCAGAGCCTGCACGGGCGTCACGCGCTCATGCACGTCGTGAAGCAGTTCCACCTCCTCGCCCAGTTCCTTGCGGCACGCCTCGAACATCTTCAGCGCGCGGCGAAGGTAGTAGGCGGGCTCATAGACGGGCGACTTGTGGAGCGCCGGGATCTGGGCTTCGCCGTGGCGCGAACCATAGCCTTCCATGCCCGGCACGCCGATCTGCACGCGGACGTGGCGGAAGCCGCGGGCCATGTAGCCCTTCGCGCTCTCGATGACTTCCGGAATCTCGGCGCCGCTCGCGTGGCCATAACAGTCGGCCGCCTCGCGGCATTTCCCGCCCAGCAGTTGGTAGACCGGCATTCCCGCCTGCCGTCCCTTGATGTCCCAGAGCGCCATGTCCACGCCGCTGATGGCGTTGTTGAGCACGGGGCCGTTGCGCCAATAGGAAGAGTTGTAGCAGGCCTGCCAGGTGTCCTCGATGCGATCCGCCGGCTTGCCCACCAGGAACGGCTTCAAATAACGCTCCACCGCCGGGACCACCAGGTCGGCGCGCTGCGTGAACGTCCCACAGCCGTAGCCGTACAGGCCGTCCTGATCGGTGATCACTTTCACCACCACCAGGCGCAGGCCCGCGGGCGCGGTGGCGATGACGCGGATGTCCTTGATCCTGGGCGAGGGCGTGGCGCGCACCGCCTTTGCCGCCTGTTCCTGAGCCGCCAGTTGGCGGGCGGCGAGCGGTGCGGCGGCGGCGATGCCCAAGAGACTGCGGCGCTTCATGGCGCTACTTCCTTTCGCGCTCGTCGACCAGGCGGCGCAAGTCCTCGATTTGCCGCTCCACCTTCTTCCCGCGCATGGCGAGAGAGACCAGGTAGCCGATAAGAATCAGCCACGCGGCGAGAAAGCCGTAAAACATATAGGTGAAGTTGCGTGTGTCCATGGTCGTCGGGCTGAGGCCATTGTAATATTGGGGGCGGTGAACAAACAGGACCTGCTCCTCGCGCAAAGCGAGTTCCTCTTTCCTGCCGTCTTCCACTACTACCGCGAGCCGCTCGTGATCGCCCGCGCCAGGAACCAGTTCGTGTGGGACGCCGACGGCAACCAGTATCTGGATTTCTTCGGGGGCATCGTCACGGTGAGCGTCGGACACTGCAACGACGCCGTGAACCAGAGGATTCACCAGCAGGTGGACACGCTGCAGCACGTCTCCACGCTGTTCGTGACGGAACCGCAAGTGGCGCTGGCCCAGAAGATCGGGTCGATGACGCCGGGCGGCGGCGCACTGCGGAAATCGTTCTTCACCAACTCGGGGACCGAAGCGAACGAAGTGGCCATCCTGACCGCGCGCTGCTACACCGGTTCCACTGAGATCGTCGCGCTACGGCACTCCTATCATGGACGCTCCGCGCTCGGCATGACGCTCAGCGGCAGCCAGCCATGGCGCATCGGGGCCCCGGCCGCGGGTGTGGTCCACGCACACAACGCTTACTGTTATCGCTGCCCCTTCGGCCTGACGTACCCAACGTGCGACGTCCGCTGCGCCGGCGATGTCGAAGAACTGATCCGCACCACCACCACCGGCCAAGTCGCCGCCTTCATCGCCGAACCCATCCAGGGCGTCGGCGGCTTCATCACGCCGCCCAAGGAGTACTTCCCGATGGTCGCCGCGATCGTGCGCCGTCACGGCGGTCTCTTCATCAGCGACGAAGTGCAGACCGCGTGGGGGCGGACGGGCGGCAAGTGGTTCGGCATCGAGCACAGCGGCGTGACGCCGGATATCCTGACCAGCGCCAAGGGATTGGGGAACGGCACACCGATCGCCGTCACGGTGGCGCGCGACGAAGTAGCGGCGGCCCTCAAAGGCCTCACCATTTCCACCTTCGGCGGCAACCCGGTAGCGGCTACCGCGGCAAAAGCGGTGCTCGACTACATCGACGAGCACGACCTGCGCACGAACGCGGCCGAGACCGGAGCGTACCTGCGCGCGAAGCTCGAAGAGCTGAAGGAGCGGCACCCCGTGATCGGCGATGTGCGCGGCATGGGATTGATGCAGGCGTTGGAACTGGTGAAGGACCGCGCAACCAAGGAGCCCGCGCCGGAGGCCACCGCGGCGCTCATGGAAGCGGCGCGGCGCGAGCGCCTGCTGATCGGCAAGGGCGGGCTCTACGGTAACTGCATCCGCATCTCCCCGCCGCTGAACATCGGACGGACGGACGTCGACGAGTTCGCCCGGCGCCTGGACGCGGCGCTCAGCGCGGCCGCACTTTGATCGTGAACGGCTCACGATCCAGCGCGCCGGTCGCGCCCTGCGCCACCAGTTCGTACTTCATAGTGCGCACCGGGAACGAGCGCTGGCAGCTCTTCTCGCTCAGCCGGAGCCTCGTCTTCAAGGGTTCCAGCCACACCGCAACGGCGTTCCTTACCCCGTAGCAAACGGTGACTGGTTCGCCGATCTTGATGTCGTCCGAGGTGAGCCAGACAAACAGAATCCGCGGCGGAGGCGGAACGACGTTGATCGTGAACCGCGCCGACGTCTCCCTGCCGGCCGCGTCGGCCGCGGTCAGCGTGTAGGTGGTGGCCTTCCGGGGATAGACGGAGAAGCATCGGTTCCAGGCCGGCTTCAACTCCTCCACCGGCGGATCGAGCCGCACCCTCACCGCGTCGCGCACCCCGTAGCACACCACCGCGTGCTCACCGTTCACCACTTCGCCCGCGTTGGCATAGAAGGACAGGATCCGCAGCCCGGGCGGACCGTCGTCCAGCACCGCCGCCACCGGCCGCTTCGCCGGCGCATGCTTCCGCCGCTCCGCCAGGTCGCGGTTCAGGAAAACCAGGAACGCGTACATCGCCGCGAGCCCGGCCGCAAACCATCCGCATCGTTGAGCCCATCGCATGATCTCCCCCTCACTCGTGGCGGAGCGCCGACGACGGCTCCACCTTCGCCGCGCGCCGCGCCGGAAGCCACGCCGACATCGCCGCCACCCCGAAAAGCACCAGCGCCGCCGCGGCATACAGCCGCGGGTCGAACGCACTCACGTTGAACAGGATCGCTTGCACCAGCCGCGTCAGACCCGCGGCCAGCGCGAGGCCCGCAAGGGCGCCGAAAGCGGCCAGCGCCAGGGCCTGGCGCATCACCAATCGGACGACATTGCCCTCCGTCGCCCCCAAGGCAAGACGCACCCCGAACTCCTTGGTGCGCGATTGAACGGAGAACGACAGCACTCCGTGGATCCCCACCGCGGCAAGCACCAGCGCCACCCCCGCGAACACCAGCAGCAACACCATCGTCAGCCGCCGTGGCGACAGCCGGTCCGCCATGATGTGCTCCATCGACGCAATCTGCGCCACCGCCTGGTTGGGCTCCACCTCCGCCACCGCGCGCCGCAGTCCGGGCGCCAGCCGCATGGCATCGCCGTACACTGCCCCGTCCACCCGCAACGCCAGCGCCACGTTCACTGTCGGCATCTGCGCCCACGGCAGCAGCACCTCATTCTCGTCGCCGTTACTCACATCCATGTGCTTGATGTTGGCGATCACGCCGGCCACGGTCAACGGTTTTCCACCGATCGAGAGGCGTTTCCCGAGCGGCTCCTCTCGCGGCCAGTACGTGCGCGCGGTCACCTCGTTAATCACCACCACCGGCTCCGTTCCCAAGCGGTCGGACTCCTCGAAGAAGCGCCCGCGCACCAGGCGCACCTCGAAGGTCTTCAAATAGAAGTGGTCCACGGCGCGATAGTTAAGCGGTGCGCGCTGGTCCGTGCCTTCGAAGCGGAACTCGCCCCGAAAGTAGTTCCCGCCCAGCGGCAGAGACGACGTGAGACACGCCGCGCGCACACCCGGCAGCGCTTCTAGCTTGCTGCGAATCGCCGCGTAGAACGCCACCGGATCTTCGGGCGTCTTGAAGCGCGCCCGGGGTGGTTCGATCGTGGCGGTCAGCAGGCCATCCGGGCGGAAGCCGGGCTGCACGGAGACCAGGCCGAAGAAGGTCCGAATCAGCAGACCCGCGCCCGCCACCAGCATCACGGCGAGTGCGACTTCGACGGCCACCAGCGCGGAACGCAGCCGCCCGGCGCGCACTCCCTGCCCCGGACGCATCGCCTCATTCAGATCCGTCTTCGCCAGAGACAGCGCGGGCGCCACGCTGAACAGCACGCAAACCACCGCCGACACCGCGAGCGTGTAAAGAAGGACCGTTCCGTCCAGGCGCGTCTCGGCCAACCGCGGCACCCGCTCGGTCTCGAGCAGCGGCAGCAGCTTCACGCTCCACCAGCCGGCCATCAACCCGAGCGCGCTGCCAAGGAAGCCCAGCGGCAGGCTCTCGACGATCAGTTGCCGCACCAACTGCCGCCGGTGCGCGCCCAGCGCCAGCCGCACGGCCATCTCACGCCGCCGAACGGCGCCCCGCGCCAGCAGCAGGTTCGCTACGTTCGCGCACGCCATCAACACCACCAGGCCCACCGCCCCCAGAAGCACCCATAGCGTTACGCGCACGTCGGCGACGATGTACTCCTTGATGTCGCCGCCAACCAGCGTCCAGCCCTTATGGCGCGGTTCCACGCGGTCCAGCGCGGCGCTCGCCACAGCCAGTTCCGCATTCAGTTGCTCGCGCGTCACACCGGCGCGCAAACGCCCGTACACCGGCAGCGCTTCGCCGGGCGCTCCCCGGCGGCCCGTCAACTGCGCGGGGACGAATGCGTCAGGACGCCGGCCCACCCAGCGGAACCCCTGGGGAAGCACTCCGATGATGTGGTGACTGACTGCATCGAGACTTACCGTTCGGCCAATCACGCCTGGATCGGCGCCGAACCGCCGCCCCCACAACTCAAAGGTGAGAACCACCACCTTCGGCCCGCCCGGCCGGTCCTCCTCGGGCGAGTACAAGCGCCCCGCAACGGGGGGCAGGCCGAGCATGGGGAGGAAGGCTGCATCGGCCTTGCCCACAATCACCCGTTCGGGGTCGGCGCCCGTAGAGAGGCTCATCGCCTGCGTCACCATCGCGCCGATGGATTCCAACGACTTCACCTGCCGCCGCCACGCCACCGCATCGGCATACTGCGACACACCGGAAGTGACCTTCCGGGCGGGCAGGTAGTGTGAGAGTTGCACCAGCCGTTCCGGCTCGCGAACCGGCAAACGGCTCAGCAAAACCTGGTTCACCACACTGAAGATGGCCGAGTTCGCACCAATGCCCAGTGCTAACGCCGTCAGCGCTACCACGGTCACGCCTGGCGCGCTCCGCAACTGCCGGAGTCCCTGCCGTAGATCCTGCCCGATATGGCTCATCATCGCATTGGAAACTTCTGATTCCGGGAAAGTTCCTGCACCTTGCGGTATGGGAAGTCATAGTTCCGGAAAATTCACAATGAGCCCTTTGACATCCGCACAGATTGCAATATCATTGTTCCCAAGCCGTTTTGCGGGCCACCACAGGGGGGTGTCCCGTCTGGCCAAATCAGAGAGGTTTTTTGGGGGAACATGTATCGAACCAAGCTGTTCACTCTCCTTGCCTCGGCATCGTTGCTCGCGCTCCCGGTTGCAGCGCAGCAGATTTCCGGCTCCATCACCGGAACGGTCCGAGACAGTCAACAGGCCGCCATCGTCGGCGCCAAAGTTACGCTCACCAATAAAGCCCAGGGCGTGGCACGCGAGATTACAACGAACGCGGAAGGAATCTTCTTCTTCAACCCGTTGCAACCCGCTAACTACGACCTGACCATTGAAAACACTGGTTTCAAGAAGTACGAACAGAAGGACATCAAGGTATTCGCCAACGATCGCATCGCGTTGCCGGATATCGTGATGGAGGTGGGCGCGCTCACCGAGACCGTCACCGTCGAGGCCAGCGTAGCGCAGATCCAGACCCAGAGCGCCGAACGCGCGGGCGTCGTCACCGGCCGTCAGGTCGTTGACATCCAGACCAGCCAGCGCAACTTCCTCGACATCGTGCGCACCGTTCCCGGCATCGTCTACACGGGCGGCCTGGGCGGCATTCAGGCCAACGGAAACCGCGGCAACCAGAACAACTTCACGCTGGATGGCGTGAACGCCGTGGACACCGGGTCCAACGGCGGCACCCACACCAACGTGAACCTCGACGCCATCGGCGAGTTCAAGATCATCACCAACTCGCAGCCGGCGGAGTTCGGGCGCAGCTCGGGCGCGGCCATCAACGTCGTCACCAAGAGCGGCAGCCGCGACTTCCACGGTACGGGCTACTGGTTCTACCGCCACGATTCGCTGAACGCGAACACGTGGCGCAACAACTTCGAAGGCCGCGCCCGCCAGCGCCGCCGGCAGAATTGGGCCGGCTACAACATCGGCGGTCCCGTTCGGCTACCGTTCACCGACTTCAACAAGAACCGGGACAAGCTGTTCTTCTTCGTGGCCCAGGAATGGCAGCGGCAGTTGGTGCCGAACGCTCTGCGCAACGTGACCGTGCCGACGGCGCTCGAGCGCCAGGGCAATTTCAGCCAGACGCGTGAGGGCGACGGTTCGCCGCTGATTCTTCGCGATCCGCTGAACGGCAACACGCAGTTCCCGAACAACACCATTCCCCAGAACCGGATCACCTCGGACGGGCAGAAGATCCTCAACTTCTACCCGCTGCCGAACCGGCCGGGCGTCGATCCCACGTTCAACTTCCAGTCGGAAGTCTCGCACGGGCTGCCGGTGCAGCAGACCATCGTTCGCGGCGATTACAACATCAGCGACAAGTGGCGCCTGTTCTCGCGTTACGTGCGCGATGCCCGTCAGCAGAACATGCCCTACGGCCAGTGGAATGCCGACTTCAACCTGCCCCTCGGCCCGATGAACTTCGGCGATCCCGGCTGGAGCTTCATCACCAACGTCACGACCATCGTGAACCCCTCGCTGACCAACGAATTCATCTTCGGCACCAGCAAGAACGTTCTGAATATCGATCCGACGACGGACACCTGGAACCGCGCCCCGCTGAACCTCAGCTATCGCATGCCCTTCCAGAATGCCGACACCCTCGGGCTGATCCAGAACTGGCGCTTCGGTGGCGTGCCCAACGCGCCGTTTACCGGCTTCAATGGAACGCCGTTCCGGAACTTCAACCACATTTACGAATTCACCGACAACATCGCGAAGGTATACCGGAACCATACCTTCAAGACCGGTCTCTACATCCACTACTCGATGAAGGACCAGACCGCGTTCACTTCCGTGAACGGCAACATCTGGTTCGACCGTGACGGCAACAACCCCGGCGACACGAACTGGGCCTTCGGCAATGCTCTGGTCGGTAACTACCAGCGCGTCCAGCAGTCCAACATCGTGCTCAACGGTATGTACCGGAACTACAACGTCGAGTGGTATTTCCAGGACACCTGGAAGGTTTCCCGCAAGCTGACGCTCGACCTCGGCATGCGCTGGTACTGGGTCCAGCCGCAGCACGACGCCGCGGACCAGACCTCATCGTTCCGGCGTGAGACCTGGGACGACGCCGCTCGCGGCATTCTGGTGCAGCCGTTCCGCAACCCCGCGGGCGCGATCGTGGGCCGCAACCCGGTCACCGGCGAACTCACGCCGCGCGCCCTGGTTGGCTCGCTGGTGCCTCGTTCCGCCGGCTATGTCAACGGCCTCTTCGCCAACGGCATGGCGCGCGAAGGCCAGCCCGGCACGCCGCAAGGCCTCATCCAGAGCCGCGGCATCCACTGGGCGCCCCGCCTCGGCGTGGCCTACAACTTCATGGAGAAGACCGTGCTGCGCGCGGGCGCGGGCATGTTCTACGACCGCTTCCAGGGCAACCCGGTTTTCGATATGCTGCCCAACCCGCCCTCTACGCAGAGCCCCACGTTCTTCTACGGCGGACTGGCTGACCTCGCCAACGCCCGCGGCGTCTTCTTCCCGCAGAACGTTCGCGGCTTCGCTATTGAAGGCAAGGTTCCGACGACCTACAACTGGAACCTGTCCATCCAGCGCGAACTGCCGTCGAGCATCCTGCTCGACATCGGCTACGTGGGCTCCACCAGCCGCAACAACCTCGCCATCTACGACTACAACATGGCGCCGTTCGGCAGCGCCTGGCTGCCCCAGAACCAGGATCCGACCAACGCGAACCCGCAGAACAACGGACGCACCACGCTGCCGGTGAACTTCTACCGGCCCTACGTGGGCTTCGGCGAAACCCGCGTCACCTGCTTCTGCACCTCCTCGAACTACCACTCGCTGCAGGTCGGCGCCACCCGCCGCCTCAACCGCGGCCTCACCTTCGGCTTGGCGTATACCTGGTCCAAGGCGCAGGGCGTGGCTTCCGGCGACGGCGATACGCTGCACCCCACCAACTCCCGCGTGGCCGACTACGGTCCGCTCTTCTTCGACCGCACCCACAACCTGGTCCTCAACTACGTTTGGGATCTGCCCAAGGCCGGCCGCGGCGGGAACTTCCTCGACAATCCCGTCGGCCGCATGGTCTTCAACGGCTGGACGCTCGCCGGCGTCACGCAGTGGATCAGCGGTCAGCCGGATAACATCGGCCTCAGCATCCAGGGCCTCGGCGGCGCCGACGTGAACCGCATCTACACCGGTTCGGAAAACTACGGCCCGCGCGTGCGCGTCAGCGGCAACCCCGAGTTGGAGCGCTCCAAGCGCAGCCAGGACGGCTGGATCAACACCAGCGTCTTCGCCATCCCGCTCGTCGGCAGCCAGGGCTTCGATTCGGCGCCTCGCCTGATCCGCCGCCCCGGCGACTACGTGTGGGACATGTCGGTCTACAAGAACATCCCGCTCGGCGCCGAGAGCCGCTTCATCCAGCTCCGCGTCGAGATGTTCAACGCGTTTAACCAGGTCCGCTTCTCGGACTTCAACCGCACCGCCACCTTCAACCAGCAGGGCGTTCTCACCAACCTCCCAACCCAGTTGGGCGGCACGGGCGGACGCTTTGGCTTCGGCGCCATCACCGGAACGCGCGACCCGCGCATCATCCAGTTGGCGGCGAAGATCTACTTCTAGAGCAGTCCCCACGCAGCCGCCGTCTTCCTCGGACGGCGGCTGCGCTTCCCTCGCTCCCCCGTTCCCGCTGAGTTCAGCCGCAATTGAGCCCCTTCGGTGTGCCCGAACTTCGGTGTTGACAATTCGGACTTTTCAGTCCCAGACTGCCACCATGAAGTACTACTCCCTAGTAGGTTTTCTGCTAGGCGGGCCTGCGTGCATTCTCGCCGCGGTCCTACTCGCCACCCCGGTCCTCGCCAACCCGAGGAAAGAGGTCCGGCTGCCCGACGCTGTGCTCGTTGCCGAGGTGAAGCTCCACTACGACCGCTTCATCCTGGTTAGTCGCGGCACTCCCCCGATGCCAGGACTGGACGAAGCGCAAGTCCTCGTCATGAGCGGCGCCGGGGACCGCAAGAGCGTTCACCTACCCGGACGCGACGTGCCAGGCATTTACTCGTTCATCATCAGGGACGCGGCCGGATCTCCGTCGGGCCGTCTTGCGGTCTCGGGTTCCGCCTGGGACGTGCACGGACGAGCGGCGGCGATGCTTGTGATCTACTCCCAAGGCAACCCGCCGCTGATCGTCAGGACCCACCCCCTGATGTGCAACAAGACGGCCTTCGACGCGGACGATCAGCTTTGGTGCCTGGCCTCCGACATTGAGAAGTTCAACGCACGCTCCACCGACTACAACCTCGTGGCGAAGTTCTCGCCGTCCGGCGTCCTGCTCGGCCAGTATCTGCCCAGAGCGGATTTCCCGGTCAGCGCCGTCCGGTTCGCGTTTAAGGCTCCCGAATCCGACGGGCGGCATCCGGCCGGAGACGCGCGTATCTACGCCGGCCGGGGTTGTGTGGACGTGTGGCTGCCGAATGTGTCAACGGCGATCCGCCTGGGCGCCGATGGGACGGAGCAGAGCCGGCGGCCCATCGAACCGACCGACACCAACGGGCTGGCGTTCGATTCCGAGTGCCGCGCGTCGCGGATTGAAAGGCAGCCGGAGACTCGCAACTACCGGATCTTGAGGCTCACCGAGCAGGGATGGAGCCCGCCGGGGGCTTCGACTCCCGAAAACCTGATCGGGGGTCACGAACTTCTGGCGGTTCAAGGCAACGAGGCGGTGGTCTGGAATTTCCGGAACCTGCTGGCCTACTACTTGCCGCTGACCAGCGACCGGTAGAAGCGGGGGCACCTGCGACCCCTCTATCTGGGCTCGGCTCAATGAGTGGAGGAGTATGGCTCTGCTGACGTGGAGAGACTGTGCCGAAAATCCCCACGGAATCGCGCACCGAGCGCAGCCATGCGCGCGTGCATGGGCCGGCTCTGCTGGCTCAAGGGGGACGAGGGGGTTGTTGAAAACACAGCCCTTGTTGTCTTGCCCGTAACGTTACCGACCTGTTTTTTGACTTCCCGCACTTCTGGTAGGGCGATAGTCTCAGTGCGGTTCCGAGCCGCGCTGGCTCGAACACTGGCTTAAGGAGAACGGCCGTGTCTCGCCCTTCCAATCCGAATCCCCCTGGCATTTTCAGCCCCGTACGCCGTGAGAAAACCGGCAAGGGGTTTTGCGCGATTTGGTGCATTCTGACGATGGTACTGGCGCTGTGCGCGACCGGCGCCAGCGCGCAGGAGTACCGCGGCCGCATCACGTGCGTGGTGACGGATCCGAGCGGAGCGGCGATTCCGGCCGCGACCGTGACGGCGAAAAGCAAGGCAACGGGGGTCTCGATTTCCGCGCAGTCGAACGCGGCGGGGATTTACACCATCACCTTCCTTCAGCCGGGCGAGTACGACTTGAAGGTGACGGCACCAGGGTTCAAGGCGTACGAGCAGACAGGCATCGTGTTGCAGAGCGGCCAACTGGCGGAGATCACGGCGGCCCTGACGGTGGGGCAGACGACCGAATCGATCGAGGTAACCACGGAGGCGGCGCTGCTGGATACGGAGAGTGCGAGCCGCGGGAATGTAGTGGACAACAAGCTGATTCAGGAGCTGGCGGTACCGGCGCGGAATCCCATGCTGCTGGCGAACTTTCAGCCGGGGGTAACGTATCGCGGGGTCGGGATCTTCTATCAACCGTTCGCGAACGGGGCGCTGGTGAACCTGTCGATCAACGGGGGATTGCCGGGGAACAATGAGCTACAGGTGGATGGGGCGCCAAACAACAGCTCCGCGCGGGCGCCGAACAACGTGGCGTTCGTGCCGCCGGGCGAGGCGGTGCAGGAGGTGGCGATCAACACGAACGGCTACGACGCGAGTTTTGGGAAGACGTCAGGCGGAGTGGTCAACATCGTGATGAAGGGCGGCACGAAGGACTTCCATGCGAGCGGGTGGTCGTTCCAGCGGAGGCGGGATCTGAACGCGAACCGGTTCCAGAATAATGCGAACAACGTTCCGAAGCCGAGGCAGCAGGTGGACCACTGGGGCGTGGTGGCGAGCGGGCCTGTGCTTCTGCCGTTTGCAAAGAAAGACCTGAAAGACCGGTTCTTCTGGCTCTTCAGTTATGAGAACTACAACGAGCTGCAGCCGGCGCCGTTTGCGCTGAGCTATCCGGCGACGGAGATGCGCAACGGCGACTTTAGCAGGATGACGAATCCGGCGGGCGCGCCGATCACGATCTATGATCCGACGACGCTGGCGAATGTAAACGGAATTGAGCGGCGCACGCCTTTCCCAGGGAACATCATACCGAGCAACCGGTTGAGCCCGATCGCGCGGAGCCTCACGAGCTTCTATCCGAACCCGAACGTGCCGACTCCGGCGGGGCGGCGATATTCGCAACTGAACTATGCGCAACCCGATTACGCCTACGATCTGCTGTATGAGAGCTGGATGGGCCGCGGCGACTTCATCGTGAACGATGCGATTCGCATCAACTCGCGGTATGCGTTCACCGATCACGGGCAGAACCGCACGGACAACGGCATCTTCGGTCCGGGTCAGCGCGGGTTCGCGCCGTACGTGCGGACGAACCATGCGGCGCTGTTCGACTATGTGCAAACGTTGAGCCCGTCGACGGTGGTCAACGTGAGATTGAACATGAGCCGGTACGTGGAGGGATCGTCGTCGCCGGCGAACCTCGGATTCGACGCGACGCAGCTCGGGTTTCCGCAGTCGTTGTTGAGCCGACTGGCGGTGGGGAATTTCTTCGGGTCCTACGAATTCGGCGATGGGTATACGGCGATGGGGCCGGATCCGGCGTCGGTGCTGACGGACTATACGACGACCTACAGCCTGCAGAGCACGGTGAGCAAGGTGGCGGGCGCGCATCAGTTGAAGGCGGGCATCGACTGGCGGCGGAGCCACGTAGGGCAGCTCAACCTCGGCTATCCGTTCCTGATCGGGACGGTCGGCCAGTTCACCGAGCAGGCGTTTGCGCAGCCGAGCCTCAATGCGAACACGGGCGACTCGATGGCGGGCTTCATGCTCGGGGCGATCACGTTTTCGCGGGCCGATTTCAACGTGAGGCCCTTCTGGCAGCATTGGTACGTCGCGCCTTTCATCCAGGACGACTGGCGGGTTTCGAAGCGGCTTTCGTTGAACCTTGGTTTGCGCTGGGATCTGAACACAACGCCGGCGGAGCGCTACAACCGGATGCTGCTTGATTTCGATCCGGCGCGCCCCAGCCCGCTGGGGCGGCTGACGGATGCGAACCTGGCGGTGTACCCGCAACTGCGGAACCTCAGCGGCGACTTTGCGTATGCGGGAGTGAACGGCGGGCGCACGTCGGCGTCGAACAACTACTACAACACCCTCCAGCCGCGCGTGGGGGCGGCGTATCAGCTCTCCGACCGGTATGTGCTGCGCGGCGGCTATGGAATGTTTTTCGCCAACTGGCCGACGCTCGAGTATTTCCGTTCGGAAGGGTTCAGCACCCAGACTATCGGCAACATCTCGCCGGACGGGGGGCGCAATCCGTTCCCGAACATCTTCGCCAACCCCTTCCCGGGCGGCCTGGCGACGCCGGTGCAGAACCCAAGCACGGCCTTCTTTCTGGGGCGCGATCAGGGGTTCTTCAACCCGAGCGCGAAAATGCCGAGGGTGCACCAGTTTTCGTTCGGCGTGCAATATCGCGTGACGAACGGTTCAGTCCTCGACGCATCCTTCGTGGGCAGCCGCACGACGAACAATCACGTGCAGCGGCCGACGAATCTGCCGAGCGACACATTCATGGCGACGTGCGACCCGATGCGCGGGGGCGCTTTTGCGGTGTGCGACGGGTTGGTGACGAATCCCTTCCAGGGCGTGAGCGGGTTTGTGGGCGGCACGGGGCTGGGGCTGAACGCCCAGACGAGCCGCTACCAGATGAACCGTCCGTTTCCACAATACGCGGGCGACCTGGTGCGGCTGGCTTCGCCGGACGGGCGGGCGTGGTACAACTCGGCGCAAGTTTCCTACCGGACGCGGCTGAAGGCGGGGCTGGTGATGGACTTCAACTACACGTTTTCGAAGTTCCTATCGGAGGGCGACGGGTGGTTCAATCAATTCGCGGGCGTGCTGCAGCGCGGGTTGACAGCGGTGGACCGGACGCACGTGGTGAAGTTTTCCGGACACTACGAGCTGCCGTTCGGGCGGGGAAAGAAGTTCCTCGCGACCTCGAACCGGTTTGTCTCCAGGCTGGTGAGCGGATGGGACGTGAACACCTTCACGAACCTCGGCTCGGGCGAGCCGGCGAACCTGCCGGGCAACACCATCCTGCTCAAGGATCCGCGGGTGAACGTGAACACGAACCAGTTCCGGGTGCGCGGGTGGAACGGGTGCGTGGCGCAGTTGACGGCGGGCGGGGGTTGGACGCCGGTGGCCTATAGCGTGACGAACAACGGTTGCAGCTCGACGGACCTGTCGCAGTATGCGTGGGGCATTGTGCCGGGCGGCCGGATTCTGACCCAGACGCTGAACCCGTTCCGCAGCGGGCAGATTCGGATGCCGGCGTTTTACGAGACCAACATCTCGCTGAACAAGACGACACAGATTACGGAGAAGCTGCGCTTCCAGTTCCGGGCCGAAGCGTTTAACGCGTTCAACACCTACAACCTTTTCCAGATCCGTTACAACAACAACCCGTTCGATCCGAACTTCGGCACGTACTTCCCGGGCGACAACTCGAGCACATTCAGCCCGCAGTCACGGGACACGCTGCCGCGGAACATTCAGATCGGGCTGAAGCTGATCTGGTAAGGAAGTACGCTCGGGCGGGACGCGCGGCCAGCGCGCCCCGCTTCTTCTCTTCATGATGACCCGCACCGCTTTTCTAAAGACTTCGCTGGCCGCGGCCGCGCCGGGGGCGGCTGCGGGAAGACCGGCGGCTTACCTTTCATCGAAAGACCGGCGGTGGCGGTTGGCGCCGGTGACGGCTGCGGCGATGGGAACGCCGGGCCTGACCCTGCACATCGATCCCTCCATCGGCTACCAGGAGATTCTGGGCTTCGGCGGAACCTACACGGAGGCGACGGCCTACAATCTGAAGCGGCTGAGCGCGCCATTGCGGCGGAACGTGCTGCAGCTGTTTTTCGATCCGGTACGCGGAGCGGGGTGGTCGCTGTTGCGGACGACGATCAACAGTTGCGATGCGTCGTCGGGCTACTACGACTACACCAAAGGCTCGGCGAACCCTGAGGAGTTCAACATCCAGCCGGACATCGACAACTTCATGCTGCCGGGGCTGCAGGAGGCCCTGAAGATCTCCGGAGCGCAGTTCAAGATCTTCGCGTCGCCGTGGACGCCGCCGGTGGGGATGAAAGACACGGGCCTGTTCAACAAGGGCAGCCTGCTGCCGCAGCATTACGCGGCGTGGGCGCAGTACATGGTGAGGTATCTCGACGCCTACCGGGCGGGCGGGGTGCCGGTGTGGGGCTTGACGCCGCAGAACGAGCCGGAGGCTTACGAGCAAAAGTGGGACGCCTGCGGATGGACGGCGCAGGGGATGACGGAGTTTCTGGCGAACCATCTCATTCCGCGGCTGCGGCAAAGCCATCCGAACGTGCGGTTGCTGCTCTGGGACCACAACAAGAACCACATGCTGAAGTGGCTGGAAACGATGCTGGCGAACGGCACGGTGCGGGGGGCGGCCCAGGGGATTGCGCATCACTGGTATGAAGACGGGGAGGCGAAGAACTTCGGTCCGCTGGCGGAAGCGCAGAAGCTGGCGCCGCATCTGCCGCTATTGGCGACGGAGCAAGGCGTGTTTGGGGTGAAGCTGCTGGACGGGGATGTAGCGGAGCTATACGCGCGGGACCTATTGCTGAACATGCAGCACGGGTCGGCGGCATGGGTGGTGTGGGGGATGGCCTTCGACCACCAGGGCGGGCCGAATCATGCGGGGAACTTCAACCACAGCCCGATCATGATCGATGTGGAGAAGGGGCGGCTGTATCTGAATCCGTCCTACTACTACCTGGCTCATTTCAGCCGGTTTGTCCGGCCGGGAGCGCGGCGGATCCGGTTGAGTGGCGCGCCGGAGACGCTTCCGGCGGCGGCGTTCTTGCAGGCGAACGGGGATGTGGTGACGACAGTACTGAACCCGGGGGGCGAACAAGTGCACACCGCGATCCATGCACCCGCGCGGCGAGCGATGGTGCAACTGCCGCCGGGTTCGATTGCGACAGTCGTGTTCCCGGCGCAGGCGAGCTAGTGCTTGGACGGCCAAACGACTCGAGCGGGAGCAAAACCAGACGGCCGGACGGGTCAGCGGCCCCAGCGGACTTCGTGGAGGCTGAGGGCGTAGCGGCTGCCGGCGGGATCGCCGTCGATGTGTTTGGCGCTCCAGTTCGCCGAGTAGCAGATCCACAGCGATTCGCGGCCGCGGATGAACTTCGAGGGGATATTGAAAAAGTAGGCTTCGGGGCCGAAGGCTTCGAGGTATTCGAACAAACGCCATTCGCCGGCGAGAGTCGGGGCTTCGAGGATCAGGGTGTCGTGATGGCCCTTCCGCACGCCGCGGGTGATGCACATCAGGTAGCGTCGCACGCCGGGGTGCCAGGTGCAGGTGACGCAGCCGAATCGGCCGGGCCATTCGAGCAAGGGGGAGGACCGCGAGAAGTCGCGGACCCAGGCGGCGCGGCCGCGCGAGTCGCGGCCGGCAAAGAATTCGTAGGCAGCGAGATCGTTTATCTTTGCGGGAGTAGGTTGCACCCGCGCGAGATAGATCTGATCGCCTTGTATCCAGCTATTGCACGCGCCGGGCGAGGATGACCCGTGGGCGATGAGGTAGGCCATGCCGCCGGGGGAATGACGCATATTGCGGCCGAAGTCGACGAAGTGAGGCGAGCCGAATTTTGTTTTGGCCTTTGCCGGGTCTTCGGGGAAGAGCGGGTGGGCAGGGGTGTGCGGAGTTTCGGTCCAGGACTTGCCGAAGTCGCGGGAGATGCGGAAGCCGACGAAGGGTCCGATTTCGGTCCAGCCGACGCCGCCACAGTCGGGGCCGTTCTTGAGGGTGTAGGTGCCGTAGTACCAGACGCCGTCGACGACGAGGCTGCCGCAGGGGTAGCGGCCGCCATAGGGCAGCGGGCTGGCTTCGATTCGGGGCGGGAGGTTGGTGACTTCAAGGTTCAGAGGATCGTCGCCGCGAATGACAGCCTGGGCGGTGGCGGCTTGGCGGCCCATGAAGTCAAGGGAGTTGCAGGGGTATTCGGGGTGCCGGTCGTCGAACGCGCGATACTCCGCGACGCCGGGGAGGATGTAGCCGTCGGTCCAAGGCGAATAGAGGTTTCCGTCGGAGGCCCAGGAAGGGTACCAGGTGTCGGCATTGGTGTATTCGCGGTGGCGGCCGGTAAAACGCAGGCGGGCGAAGGGCGACTTCGGGAAGGGGGTGGAGGCAGGCAGCGGGCGCTGCCATTCGACGCCGCCGCGGGCGGGCGAGCCCGAGGCGAGAGTCAGCAAAAAGCTTCGCCGGCTGGACAACATGTTTCGAAGCTCTCCTCGCGGGCGGCGACCCTTTTTCATTGTAGTGGAGGAGTTTCCACCCCGAAAGGAATCCAGGTTGAAGGGCGCGGCTACGGTAACGTTGCGTCAGGCGGAGGAAGGCCGGAAGGGCGATGATAGGATGAGGTTGGCACTTCGCATGGCAGATCCACACAGCGCGGGGATCGCGGAGGAACCAGCGCCGAATCGCGACCCGGGCGGCCCTCTCCGCGCGCATCTGGAAGAGATTCTGGCGTCGCGCGTCTTAGAACGGGCCGACCAGTTGCGGCGGCTGCTGATTTATCTGGTGGAAGCCGAGGCCGACGGCAAGCGGGAGCACCAGACCGAGAGCGCGATTGGGGTGAACGTTTTCCGGCGAAGGGATTTCGATCCGAAGGCCGATACGATTGTGCGGACCCAGGTGTCTCGGCTGCGGCGGAAGCTGGAGCAGTACTACCTGGAAGAGGGTGCGCAATCGCCGCAGATGATCGTGCTCGAGAAGCACGGGTATCGTTTGAAGCTGCAGGCGCGAGCGCCGGGGGAGGCGGTGCCGGCCGTGCCGCCGGGGATCCGCGGCGATTCGAGAGAGTGGAAGGCTTGGGCGCACTTTGCGATGGGCGCGGCGGCGGCGTTGTGCGCGACGATGCTGGCGGCTTGGGTGCTGTGGCCGGTTCCGGGTTCGCTGACGAACGCGAGCCCGCCGGAGCTTGTGGCCGCAAAGCATCCGGTATGGGCGCCGTTGCTGGGGCAGGGCGGGCCGTTGAAGGTGGCGATCTCGACGCCGCTCTTCTTCCGCTCGGGTTCCACGGAGGTGCGCGACCACCGCCTGAACCGGGTGGAAGACCTCGCGCTGGCTTCCAAAGTGTTGAAGCTCGAAGGACTGACGCCTGCCTGGGACCGATGGGTGAGCGCGAGCGAGATGGAGGCGATCGCCTCGGTGGTGCCGCTGCTGGTCAGCACGCGGAGCAGCTACGACATCATCAACGGGAGGCAGTTTTCCGATACGCCCGACGTGGCGCACATGCGGGTGTTGGCGATCGGTCATCCGCGGGGGATGCCGGCGCTCGCGCGGATTCTGGCGGAAGAGCGGTTTGCCGTGGATGTGCCGCAGGCGGGCGTGATCTGGAGCGGGATCATCGACCGGCGTCCGGCGCCGGGCGAGCCGCGCTACTTCGCGCCGCCGCAAGCCAGCATCGTTCCGAGCATGGACGAGATTCTTCCGGACTACGCACTATTGACTGCACGGCAAGCGAAGCCGGATGGCTACTTTCTCAGCCTGTTCGGAAACCGGACGCAGACTTCGGCGTTTCTCGCGAAAGCGCTGACCGATCCCGCCTGGCTCCAGACGAATCTTCCGGCGGCTTCATTGAACGGCGGGTTCCGATCGGTGCAGTATCTGTTCCGGGTGAACTACAAGTCGGGGCGTCCGAATAACGCGAACCGCATCGCGGAACACGTGGTCCGCTAGTTCCAGACGCGGCAAGGGCGGAGCAAAGGGCCATCGGATGCGGAGCATTGCCTCGCTGCTCGCCTGCATGGAAGCCAAGAAGTGCTGAGCGGAGACCGGTCGGCCGCCGGGCGCGTTTCTTCTGCTAGGGGGGGCCTGCGTGGGTCACGAACTTCTGGCGGTTCAAGGCAACGAGGCGGTGGTCTGGAATTTCCGGAACCTGCTGGCCTACTACTTGCCGCTGACTAGCGACCGGTAGGTCGCGCCGGCGCCCGCCCGCCGAAGTATGCTGTAAGCGGGCAGGACACCTTCATGGGGTACCTGCGACCCCTCTATCTGGGCTCGGCTCAATGAGTGGAGGAGTAAAGAGTACGCGAAGCCTGCTGATTCCATCCTTGTCGGTCGCCATTTTAGCGGCCTTGGCGCCGCAAATCGGCGGCGCTGCCAACCCGGTGGACCCCGCACTCAACGTGCTCTGGGAGCGCAACCTCGGCCCCCGCTACGACCAAGCTCTCTATCGCTGGGCCGTCTGCTCCAACGGCAGGTCGTACTTCACGGACGCAAGAGGCCGCATTGCGGCCCTCGACTCGGACGGTCGTGTTCTGGACGACTCGGCGCGGCACTCGGAGTTGATCGGGACGGTCGCAATCGCATGCGATCCCCAAGGCAACCTCCGTGCAGTGAACGGTGGCCGGCTGCTGACGTTCTCTCTCGAGGGCGCCATCGGGCTCCAGTCCTCAGTCGATATCCAGAAGCACAAGCTCTCTCCCAGCCGGCTCCTGGTGACTCCTTCCAACAGCCTGATCGTCAGCGGTTCCCGGAACGGGTCCGCCTTCATTCACGTCCTGACCGAAGACGGTGCGCTCGTGCGCTCCTTCGGTGAACCGCCCGCCGAAGCTCCGGCTTCGCTATCCCGGGAATCGGCGCGGCGTGCGAGCATCGCGTGGGATTCCGTGAACAACCGCTTGCTTCACGTGCCCATGAATCATTTCGATGTTCGAGCCTATGATCCCGGCGGAAGGCTGTTAGCCAGGAACCCGAAGGCGCTTGCCGAGGTGGAGCCTCCGTCGCTCGATCCCCTGAGCGGACGACCCAGGCCGAACGATGAAGTGCTCTCCGTCGCCGCCTTGCCGGATGGCAGCCTCGCGCTGCAAGCAGCCGTGCTCGCGCAAAGAAGTTCCGGGAAGCGATTCCGAACCGGAGTCCTCGCGCTCCTGAACGCGGATCTCGCGGTGGTCCGCCGCATCGAAGGCCCGGTCCCGGGAATCC
This sequence comes from Bryobacteraceae bacterium, assembly GCA_031969915.1. Lineage (GTDB taxonomy): Bacteria > Acidobacteriota > Terriglobia > Bryobacterales > Bryobacteraceae > DALYJJ01. The sequence goes on from DALYJJ010000037.1 coordinate 22,796, forward strand.
TCCAGGGCTCTCGGGCGGACGGGGCGCTCTACTTCATGTCGATCACCCCTGGGAATGGCATTCGCCTGATCGCAGCGAAACTGGCCGAGTAAAGGACCATCGCGGCGCTTCTCCCTCTGGTCCGCCGTTCCGTGATATGAAAGTGGACCAGACCCGAATATGCCGCATCCGCTGTCTCGCCGCGCGCTCCTCGCCGCTTCCCCGCTGCTGCTCCGCTCCGCGCAGTCTCCTGCCCGCCCGAACATCCTGTGGATCACCTGCGAGGACTTGAGCCCCATCCTCGGCTGCTATGGAGACCGCTACGCCGCCACCCCGCACCTCGACCGCCTCGCCTCCCAGGGCGTCCGCTACACACGCGCCTTCTCCACCGCCAGCGTCTGCTCCCCCTCGCGCTCCTGTCTCATCACCGGCGTCGTCGCCACCTCGCTCGGCACCATGCACCTGCGCGGCATGCAGCCGCTGCCTCCCGGCGTCACCTGCTTCACCGAACATCTCCGCAACGCCGGCTACTACACGTCGAACAACGAAAAGCAGGATTACAACTTCATCGCGCCGCCCGGCGCGTGGGATGAATCGAGCGCCAAGGCGCACTACCGCAACCGTAAACCCGGCCAGCCCTTCTTCTCGGTCTTCAACCTGATGACCACCCACCAGGGCCAGATCCGCTACCCGCGCCAGGAGTTCGACAGAATCAACGCTTCCCTGCCCCCCGCGCAGCGCCATGACCCGGCCCGCGCGCCGCTCCCGCCCTATTATCCCGACACGCCCACCACTCGCTTGAACATCGCCGAACTCTACACGCAGACCACGCTCATGGACGCCCAGGCCGGGGCACTCCTGGAACAACTGGAGAAGGACGGCTTGGCGGACGACACCATCGTCTTCTTCTTTTCCGACCACGGCACGGGGCTCGAACGGAGCAAGCGATGGCTGCATGAATCGGGCACGCGCGTGCCTCTCATCGTGCGCTTTCCAGAGAAGTTCCGCCGCTTCGCGTCCGGCGCGCCGGGCACGGCCGTAGACCGCATCGTCAACTTCTCTGACTTCGCTCCCACCGTGCTCGCCCTCGCCGGTCTGCCCGCGCCGGCCTACATGCAAGGCGCGCCGTTCCTCGGCCCGCGCGTGCCGCCGCCTCCCCGCTACACGTTCTTCCACAGCGACCGCGTCGACGAAGTCGTCGAATGCTGCCGCTCCGTCCGCGACGCGCGCTACCAGTACATCCGCAACTTCCTCCCGCACCGGCCGCGGATGCAGCACAACGTCTATTCGGAACTCGGGCTGGTACGGCAGGAACTGCGGCGACTGGACGGGCAATTGAAGGGCGACCAGGCGCTGCTGCTCGCGCCCACGCTGCCTGCTGAAGAGCTGTACGACATCGCCAGCGACCCGCACCAGCTCCGCAACCTCGCCGCGGACCCCACGCACGCCGCCACGCTTCGGCGGCTGCGCGAACGCCTCTTCGCCTGGATCGTTGAGCGGCGCGACACGGGCCTGCTGCCGGAGCCCGACATGCTCGCGCGCGCGGCGGGGCGCAATCCCCGCGAGAGCGAGTTCCCCATCGCCCGCATCCTGGCCGCCGCGGACCTGGTGGGGCGCGGCACCGCGCAGGAAGCTAAGCTTCGCGAACACCTGAAGGACCCAGACGCCGCTGTTCGCTACTGGAGCGTGGTTGGACACACGGTATTGGGGAAGACGGCGGAAGCCGCCCTCAATGACGAGTCCGCCGCGGTGCGCATCGCCGCCGCGGAAGGTGTGCTCCGCGCCACGGATTCGCCGGAGGCGCGGGCAGCGTTGGAACGCGACCTCCTCTCACCGGACTCCGCCGTCGCCCTGCACGCCGCCATCGCCTTCTGGTACCTCGGCGAGAAGGCTCGTCCATCGCTCGGCGCGTTGCGCCGGGCAGCCGCCGTCGAAGCCGGCCAGCCCTACCAGCGCGGCTACGCGAAAGACACGCTCACCAAAACCATCGCCCGTTTCACATAACCATGCGCGCATATTCCTTCTGCCTGATACTCGCCCTGCTGCCGGCGTCCGCCGCCGAGATCCACGTCGCGGTGAACGGCGACGATGCGAACGACGGCTCTTCTCTCAAACCGCTGCGCACCATCGCCGCGGCTGCCGCCCGCGCGCAGGCGGGCGATACCGTCACCGTCCACGCCGGAACCTACCGCGAGCGCATCGCGCCCCCGCGCGGCGGCGATTCCGAAACGCGTCGCATCGTCTACCAGGCCGCCCCCGGCGAAGAGGTCTGGATCAAAGGCTCCGAGGTCGTGCGCGGCTGGAAGCCCTTTCGCGGCGACGTGTGGGCGCTGAAGCTTCCGCAGTCGTTCTTCAAGAACTACAACCCCTACACCGACCTCATCGAGGGCGACTGGTTCACCAGCAAAGGCCGCCCGCACCACACCGGCGAAGTCTACCTGAACGGCAAGCCGCTGCTCGAAGCCGCCACCCTCGAGCGCGTCTTCGATCCCAAGCCCGAACCCGGCTGGTACACCGAATCCGACCCGGCCACAACCACCCTCTACGCCAACTTCGGAGGCCGCAACCCGAACCAGGAGACGGTGGAAATCAACGTTCGCGAAGCGGTCTTCTATCCGGACGCCCCGGGCCGGAACTACATCACCGTGCGCGGATTCCGCCTCGCCCACGCCGCCACCCAATGGGCCGCGCCCACCGCCGAGCAGATCGCCCTCATCGGCACCCACTGGAGCAAGGGCTGGATCATCGAGAACAACACCATCAGCGATTCGAAGTGCTCCTGCGTCACGCTCGGCAAGGAGCGCGCCACCGGCCACAACGTGTGGGTGAAGAACCCGAAGAAGGACGGCGCCACGCACTACAACGAAGTCATCCTGCGCGCGCTCGAGATCGGCTGGTCGCGCGACAACATCGGCTCCCACATCGTGCGCGGCAACACCATCTTCAACTGCGAACAGGCGGGCATCGCCGGCAGCCTCGGCGCGATCCACAGCCGGATCACCGGCAATCACATCTATAGCGTGTGGCGCCGCCGGCAGTTCACCGGCGCGGAGATGGGCGGCATCAAGCTCCACGGCGCGATCGACGTCCTGATCGAAGGCAATCGCATCCACAACACGGGCCGCGGCCTGTGGATGGACTGGATGGCGCAGGGCACGCGCATCACGGCCAATCTGCTCTACGACAACTCCACCGACGACTTGTTCGTGGAAGTCAACCACGGACCGTTCGTCGTGGACAACAACCTCTTCCTTTCGGAACTCAATCTCAGCGATTGGTCCGAAGGCGGCGCGTACGCGCACAACCTGTTCGCGGGACGCATTGTCAGCCGCCCTGAACTGCGCCGCTGGACTCCCTATCACCGGCCCCATTCCACGGCGCTCGCCGGCGTCACGCTCACCAACGGCGGCGACAATCGGTTCCACAACAACGTGTTCCTCGGCGGCGAAGCGAAGCCCGGGTTGCGCGGAGCCGAGGATCTCACTCTCTCGGGCCACGGGCTGTGGATGTACAACGTCCGTGCCTTTCCCTCGTTCGCCTCCGGGAACGTCTACTTCGGAGGCGCGACGCCATACGCGGGCGAACCGAGTCCGCTCCAGATGGCGGGCATCGCCGCGCCGCGCATCGCCGAAGAGGGCAAGGACGTGTTCCTGACGCTGGCCCTCGATCCAGCCGTGGCGAAGGCCTCGACACAGTTGGTCACCACCGCGTCTCTCGGCAGAACGCTCGTCGCCGAACTGCCGTTTGAGAACTTCGATGGAGGCCCGCTGCGGATCGGCACGGATTACCTGGGCGCGGTGCGCAACCAGAACAAGCCCGCGCCCGGCCCCTTCGAAGCGATCTCCGGCCCCGCCCGCCTGCGGGTGTGGCCGCGATGATCGTCCGGCAAGCGACATCGGCGGACGCCGCCGCGCTCGTGGCGGTCCTGGAGGTGATCGCCGCCGAGCGCGTGCACTCCGCCATCGAACGCCCCTGGACCGTGGAGCAGGAGGCGCGTTATGTCGAATCGCTTTCCCCCCGCGAGGCCATCCACGTCGCGGAGGAACCAGGGCACGGCGTCATCGGGTTCCAGAGCCTCGATCTGTGGTCGCCCCTCCTCACCTCCATGGCCCACGTCGGCCAGGTCGGGACGTTCCTGCTGCCGGAGTGGCGCAAGCGTGGGATCGGCCGCCGGTTGTGGGAAGCAACAGCGGCCTTCGCGCGCGCCGCCGGGTATGGGAAGCTAGTGATCCAGGTCCGAGCTTCGAACATCGCGGCGCAGCAGTTCTATCGCGGCTTGGGCTTTCGGGAGTGCGGCCGCCTGTCCGCGCAAGTGATCATCGACGGCGCCGCGGACGACGAGATTCTGATGGAGCTCAACCGCTTGAGTCCGAAATCCAGCTTTCGCATCGCCTCCTTGCCCGGCGACGGCGTCGGCCCCGATGTGGTCGCGGCCGCCATCCGCGTGCTTCGCGCCGTCGAATCCGGCTTCTCCCTTCAGTTCGACGAGTTCTCCGTCGGCGCCGGCGAATACCTGCGCTCGGGCGATCCGCTGCCCGCCGGAACCTTCGAGCGGATCAAGGACTTCGACGCCATCTTGCTCGGCGCGATGGGCCTGCCCGACGTGCGCTACCCCGGCGGCGTCGAGATGACGCCGCAACTCGACCTGCGCGAGCGCCTGGATCTCTACCTGGGCCTGCGCCCCATCTACCTCTATCATCCGGACGACTCGCCGCTGCGCACCGCCTCGCGCGGCATCGATCTGCTCTTGGTTCGCGAGAGCACCGAGGGGCTCTTCACGTCGCGCCTCCATCCGGCTACCGGCGAGGATTTCGTCGAGGACCGGATGCGCATCACGCGGCGCGGAGCCGAACGCGTTATCCGCGGAGCGTTCCACCAGGCGCGGCGCCGCCGGCGTCACGTGACGCTCGTCGACAAGGCGAACGTGCTGCCCTCGATGGCCTACTTCCGGCGGATCTTCGACCAGGTGGCCGCGGAGTTTCCGGACGTGGGCGCCGATCGCGTTTACGTGGACGCGATGTCCCTGTATCTCGTCCAGAACCCCAGCCGCTTCGACGTCGTGGTAACGGAGAACATGTTCGGCGATATTCTGTCGGACCTCGCCGCGGGCCTCGTGGGCGGCATGGGCATGGCACCCTCGGCCGACATCGGCGACCGCTATGCCGTCTTCCAGCCCTCCCACGGTTCCGCGCCGGACATCGCGGGCCAGGGCATCGCGAATCCCGTCGCCACCATCCTCTCCGCGGCGATGATGCTCGATTGGCTCGGCGTGCCCGAGGCTGCCCGCCGCATCGAGACCGCCGTTCGGACCGTCTTCGCGGACCGCTCCGCGCGGACGCGCGACATGGGAGGACGCCTCTCCACCACGCAAATGACCGATGCGATCCTGGCGGCACTCGCATGAAGAACGGCTTTCGCCTCTTCGACACGCATACCCACATCGGGAACGCGCGCCACAGCGGCCGCTCCGTGAGCGCCGGCCAGATGCTCCTGAACATGGATCGCCACGGCGTCGATCGATCCCTCGCCATCCCGTTTCCCGTGGTCGCCGATTACCGCGCCGAGCACGACCTGATCGGCCAGGCGGTCAAAGCGCACCCCGACCGCCTGACCGGTGCGGCGTGCCTCGATCCCTACCTCCCGCGCGCCGAGTTTCAGGCCGAAGTCCGGCGCTGCCGCGAACAACACGGTTTCCGTGCCCTGAAGCTCCAGCCCCAATATCACGGCCTGAACCCGTTTTCCCCCTCCAGCGATTTCTTCTTCGAGGCCGCGCTCGAGCACGGCATGGCCGTCGTCTGCCACACCGGCAGCGGCGCGCCCTTCGCGCTTCCCTCCCTGCTCATGATGCCCGCGCGCAAGTACCCGGACCTGACCATCGTCGCCGCCCACTGCGGCGGCGGCATTTACGTGCATGAGGCGATCGTGGCCGCCCTGTTCTGCCCGAACCTCGTGCTCGAAGTTTCCAGCCTTGCGCCCCACCACGTGCTCGAGGTCCTCCGCCACGTCCCCGCCACCCGCGTCATGGCCGGCTCCGATCTCATGGAAAGCGTCGAAGCCGAAATGGGCAAGATCCTCACGCTCGACATCGGCGAGACGGACCGCCGCGCGATCCTTTGGGATACGCCGCTGCGTATCTTCGGCGAGTGACCCATGCGTTTTGCCGTCGTCGCCGCGCTCTTCCTGCTGTCGATGATCACCTACATCGATCGAGTGGCGATCACCACGGCGAAGGATCCCATCGCCCGCGAACTGTCTCTGTCCGATAGCGCGATGGGAGCGGTGTTCAGCGCGTTCGCGCTGGGCTACGCGCTGGCGCAGATCCCTTCCGGCTGGTTCGCCGACAAGGTGGGGCCGCGCCTCGCGCTCGTCGCGGTGGTCACGGCATGGAGCGCGCTCACCGCGCTGACCGGCTGGGCATGGAGTCTCACCTCGCTCATCGTGATCCGGTTCCTCTTCGGCGTCGGGGAAGCCGGAGCGTTCCCGGGCAGCGCGCGGGCCATCGTGAACTGGCTTCCCCCGGGAGAGCGCGGCCGGGCCAACGGCGTCTTGTTCTCCGGCTCACGGCTGGGTGCGGCGTTCGCCTTTCCGCTGCTCGCGGCGATGATTGCCCAGTGGGGATGGCGGCATTCGTTCGTGGTGCTCGGCGCGGGCGGCGTGGTCTGGGCCATCGGGTGGCTGCTCTGGTTTCGCGACCACCCCAGCCAGCCGTTGCCGCGGGCCGCGGGTGCCGGCGACGGCGGCCTCTCCCTCCGCGACGTGCTGCGTTCGCGCCAGCTCGCCCTCGCCATGCTGCAGTACTTCGCCAGCAACTTCACGTTCTTCATTTGCCTTTCGTGGATGCTGCCGTACCTGAAGAAGCAGTACCATCTGACCGACGGCGAGGCGGCGGCCTATGCCATGGCTCCCCTGCTGCTCGGCGCAACCTCACAGTGGGCGGCGGGTTGGCTGGTCGACCGCTTGTACCGTTCCGGCCTTCGCGAGTGGTCGCGGCGCATACCGGGTATCCTTGGTTTCGGCCTGGCCGCGGCGGGAATTCTCGCCCTCACCGGCGCAACGTCGCCGGCCACAGCCGTCCTCTGCTTCGCCATCGCTACCTTCGGCGCGGATATGACCATCAGCCCAAGCTGGGTCTTCTGCGCCGACGTCGCCGGCAGGAACGCGGGCAGCGTCTCGGGCTCCATGAATATGCTCGGCAACATCGGTTCCTTCGTGAGCGCCAACGCGTTCCCCTTCCTCCAGGGCGCAACCGGCAGCGCGTCGGCCTACTTCATCCTGGCGGGCGTGTTGAACCTGGTGGGAATGTGCTGCTGGTTTGCGATGCGATCCGTGAACAAGGAGGGCCGCACATGAAACGGTTCAAAGCGGTGGCGCTCGGCGCGGGATACTTCTCGCGATTCCAGTTCGAAGCCTGGACCCGCATCCCCGAAGTGGATCTCACAGCCGTCTACAACCGGACCGCGGAGAAGGCGCACGCGATGATGGCCCAATACCGCATCCCGCGCTACTACGCCGACTGGCGGGCCATGATCGACTCCGAACAGCCCGACTTCGTGGACATCATCACCTCACCCGAAACCCACGAAGAAATGTGCGCCTTCGCCGCCGCGCGCGGCGTGCACATCATTTGCCAGAAGCCGGTCGCGGCGACACTCGAAGAGAGCCGCCGCATTGTGGACAACGCGCGCGCGGCCGGCGTCCGCTTCATGGTCCATGAAAACTTCCGCTGGCAGCCGTGGTACCGCGAGATCAAGAGGATTCAACAGGCGGGCACCATCGGGGCGTTCACGCACGCCACCTTCCTGATGCGCATGGGTGACGGCTGGGGCGACGACGCCTACCTCGCGCGGCAGCCCTTCTTCCGCGACTACCCGCGGCTGCTCATTTACGAAACCGGCGTGCACTTCATCGATACCTTCCGCTACCTGCTGGGTGAGATCCGCGAAGTCTACGCCCACCTGCGGCGGTTGAATCCCGTGATCCGCGGCGAAGAGACCGGACAGGTCTTCTTCCGCTTCGAGTCCGGCGCGACGGCCATCTGGGATGCCAACCGGTACAACGAAGTGGAGTCTCCGTCGCCGCGCTACACGTTCGGGCAGATGCGCATTGACGCCATGGGCGGCCATCTCACGCTGGACACCGAGTCCCGGCTTCGCCTGAAGAAACTCGGCGAACCCGGCATGGATGTCGAGTACCCGCATGAAAACGTGAACTTCGCCGGCGATTGCGTCTACGCCGTTCAGCGTCACTTCGTGGATTCGATGCTCTCCGGCGAGTCCTTCGAATCGAACGGAGAGGATTATCTGAAGTCGATCGCGGTGGTGGAGGCCGTCTACGAATCGGCCCGCACGGGGCAGCCCATTCGGGTGTAGCATTCGGGGATGCGACGGGAACGGATTGGCGCGTGCGGCGCCGCGGTGGCACTGGCGGCGGCGTTGCTGGCTCAGGATGCGCCGGAGCCGCGATTCGGAGAAGTGCTGGTGACGGCCGATGCCGTTCTGAAGGCCTCGCCCTCGAACTCTTCGCCGGTGATCCGGCTGCTCGCCGCGGGCACGGTGTTGCAGTGGATCGAAGGACAGACAGAGCAGGGGTTCCTGCGCGTGCTGCCTGAGCGCGGCGCGCCGGGCTGGATCGACGAAGACGCGGTGACGGTCCGCCAGCGGTTCACGCCGCCGGCCGCTGCCGCTCCGGGAGTGACGGCGGCGGCCCCCGCCTGCGCTGCGGACCTCGATGCGTGCCGGCCGGAGGGCTGCGCCCCGCCGGGTTCCACCCACGCGCTTTCGAACCAGGCCAAGCGCTTCATTCCCGCGGCGGGAGCGCCGTTGACGCTCAAGTTCCGCGACTTCGCTCTGCTCCAGGAAAAGGCCGCCGAACTGGTCGGGCAATCCCGCCAGCTTTCGCAGCAGGAGCGCCAGAGCATCGCCCAGTTGCCCCTGGGCGCCGGCGTCGCGGCGGGCGAAGGAACCCTCGTGCGGCTGGTTGGCTATATCGCCCAAGGCTTGCCGCCGCACCCCAACAGCGGCGAATCCGTGAACTGCCGCCTGCGCGGGCAGCAGAATAACGATATTCACATCGCCGTCGCGCAGCGGCCGGGCCAGGACGAGTTCGCGGGAATCGTCACCGAGATGATCCCGCAAGGGCGCGACCCACGCTGGACGTCCGCGAGACTCACGGCGGTCCGCGCGGCGGGGCGGAAGGTCATGCTCACCGGCGGCCTCTTCTATGACAACCTCCACGTGGTGAACCCGGACCGCAACCACCCGCTCAGCGGTCATCCCAAGCGGTTTTCACTCTGGGAAATCCACCCCGTCACCGCGCTGCTCGTCTGCCGCAGGACGAACCAGGCCGCATGCCAGATGGATCGGCCCGGAGACTGGACCCCGCTCGAACAGTTCACTCCGTAAAATCGAAGGATGGGATTTGCAGGTCTTTTACTGTTTCTTGCGCTCACGCCGGACCAGGCGGCGACTCGCGAGTTCACCCTCTCCAACGGTATGCGTTGGATCGTTGCGCCCGCGGCTTCAGCGCCGCCCGGGGAAACCGCGCTGTTGCTCTACATCGACGCCGGCATCGCGCAGGAGACGCCTGGAAGCACCGGCGTGGTGAGCACGCTCGCGGCCCTCTGGAGGCGCGGGGCAGCAGATCTCGAGAAGGCCGGCGCACGCCGGCCGCAGGTGCTGGCCAACGCCGACCGCATCGTCTTCCGCTCGGCATGGCCCAACGCGGCGCGCGAAACATGGTTCCGGCAGTCGGCGCGACTCCTCGCAGCGCCGCCCCTCGATGGCTTCCTTGAGGCCCGCGCGGCAGTGATCGCCGAAGCCGCGAAGCAGCGGCTCGGCGGCGGCAGTATGCTCGACCAGTTCCTGGCCATCGCGTTCCTCTCCCACCCGTACCGCATCGCCCAATTCGGATTGCCGGGCGAACTGGAGCGGCTCACCCTCGAGGATGCCGCGGCCTTCACCAGGCGCTACTTCGTCGCGAGCAACGCGATCGGCGTGGCCTCCGGAGATGTCGACATCGATAGCATTCGCACCCTCGCGGAGCGGCACTTCGGTTCCCTGCCGGCCGTCGGCAAGCCGGCGCCGTTGCGGGAGTCGGAGCCTGCCCAGGAAGCGGAACGCCGCATGGTCGTCCACGGCGGCGCGCGGCCCGCTTGCTGTGGGCCGTTCATCAGCCCGCCATCGGGGCCGCGGATGCGCCCCTGTATGACGTCCTGCGATCGGTGACGGCGCGGCGCGTCCGCGCCCGCTTGCTGGAACGTGAGAGCCTCGCGGCGCGCGCCGATTTCTTCCCCTTCCCGGCCATGAAGTACCCGTTCCTTTCCATGCTGCTTTGCTTCCCCGCGCCCGGCCGAACGGCGGCGGAGGTGGAGCGGGCGCTCCTGGAGGAACTCGCTCGGCTTGGCCGTGAGCCCGTTACCGCCGAAGAACTGCGCGCAGCGGTACGCCCCGACGACCTGACCCGGATGACCCCCGTGGAGCTCGCCACCGAATTGGCCGATTGGCTGGCGATGAGCGATTCCTGGCGGACGCTCTACCGGCATGGCGAGAGCAAGAGCGGTGTCACGGCGGAACAGGTGCGAGCCCTCGCCGCCGTCGTCTACGCGCCCAACCGGCGCACCATTGCCGTGGTCCAGTAGATTCACCGCGGCGCTTGCGCCAACCGGGCCCTTCAAGCGAGAATTGCGGGATCTATGAGGATTCGACTGGCCGGGCTGATGGGGTTGGCGGTCGCACTGGCCCTGGGCCAACCGCGCACCGATCCGGATGCGGACACCATCCGGCGCCGAAACGCGACCGAGAAGGCGCTCCAGGAGATCGCCATCGTCGAGCGCAAGGTGATGGTGCCCATGCGCGACGGGAAGCGCATGTCCGCCGACGTGTACCGGCCCAAGGATGAATCGAAGAAATACGGAACGATCTTCGTCCGCACTCCCTATAACTTCAATTACTGGGACGTCAGGCTCGGAGCGCCGCGCGACATGGCGCAGCAACTGGAGGCGGTGAAGCGCGGATACGCCTACGTCGTGATGAATGAGCGTGGTCACTTCTATTCCGAAGGGAACTACGACATCCTCGGCGCCCCGTTGACGGACGGAGACGACGCCCTGAGCTGGATCGAGCAGCAGCCGTGGTCGAACGGCAAAGTAGGAGCGATCGGCTGCTCCTCCACCGCCGAGTGGCAATTGGCGGTAGCGGCCCGCAACCATCCCGCTTTCACTACCATGATCCCCCAAGGCTTCGGCGCCGGCGTGGGGCGCGTCGGACCATGGTTCGAACAGGGAAACTGGTACCGGGGCGGCGCCTTTCAAATGCTGTTCGCAACCTGGATCTACGGGGAACAGAACCAGGTGCGGCCGATGTTCTCGAAAGACGCAACCCGGGAAGACCTGGTGGAAGCCGCGCGGCTCTTTGACCTGGCGCCGCAAATGCCGCGCGTAGACTGGGCCAAGGCCCTCTGGCACCTTCCGGTGATGGACCTCCTCAAGTCCGTGCGCGGACCGCGCGGGGTCTTCGCCGACGCGATGGACGTGGACACAGGCGGGCGTATGATCCAGCGCACTCCGAACGATCCTGCCTGGTACAAAGGCGGACTCTGGCACGACGACAGGAAGATCGACATCCCCGGCTTCTGGTTCATGTCCTGGTACGACGTCTCGGTGGGGCCCAACCTGGCGGCGTATAACTTCGTTCGCAAAACGGCCCGGCCGGAGATAGCCAGTCAACAGTACGCGATCATCGCGCCCGTAGGTCATTGCGCTTTCACAAGGGCCACCGAAGATACCGTCATTGGCGAACGCCCCGTGGGCAACGCCCGCCTCAATTATCAGGAGTTGACTTATGGCTGGTTCGACTTCTTCCTGAAAGGAGAAAAGAACGGGCTGCTCGAGAAAATGCCCAAAGTCCGGTATTACACCATGGGCTCGAACCAGTGGCAATCGTCCGATACCTGGCCGCCGCAGGGCGCCGCGCCCATGACCCTCTATCTGGCGAGCGGCGGAAACGCGAACAGCCTCTACGGAGACGGCGTGCTGGCCGCCGCGACGCCGCCGAAGAATCAGCCGGACACGTTCGTGTATGACCCCGAAAACCCCGTGCCCTCCCTGGGCGGCAACGTCTGCTGCACCGGCAACGCGATCACCGCGGGGGCCTTTGACCAGAGGCGCAACCAGGCCCGCGCCGACGTGCTCGTGTATTCAACCGAACCGCTCAAGGAGGGCCTGGAAGTGAGCGGGCCGATCGAGGTGACTCTCTACGTTTCCTCGGACGCCAAGGACACCGACTTCACCGCCAAACTCGTCGACGTGTATCCCGATGGGAAGGCCTACAATCTGGACGAGACAATTCAGAGGATGCGCTACCGCGAAGGCTATGTGAAACCCCCGGTGTGGATGGAAAAGGGCAAAGTCCATAAGGTGATCCTGGGCCCGATGACCACCAGTAACTACTTCGCGCCGGGACACCGCATCCGCGTGGAGATTTCAAGCAGTAACTTCCCCCGGTTCGACCGGAACCTGAACACGGGCGGGAATAACTACGACGAATCCAAGCCCGTGGTGGCGCGGAACACCGTTCATCATTCCGCCGAGTTCCCGTCGAGCGTTGTGCTGACGGTTGTGCGAAAGTAGGCGGGCCGCGCTAACTGCCGCCGCCGAACTCCTTCACCATATTCTGAAGGTTCTTCCGATTCACCTCGTCGGGCGCTTGCGCAAGAGCCTTCCTCGCGTGCTCCAGAGCCTTGGCTTTGTCCCCCGTGGCGGCGTACCCGCGGGCCAGGCCGACATGCACCGGCCATTCATCGCCGTTGCGCTTGGCGTTCAACTGGAAGACCTCCATCGCCTCCGCCACTCGCTTCGCGGCAAGAAGCTGGCGTCCGTACTGATGGATCTCCACGGGCCGTGCGGACGGATGATTCAGCGCGGCGCGCATCGCCTCTTTCGCTTCGCTGTCACGCCCCAGCCGTTCCAGCAGTTGCGCTTTCGTGCTCAACGTGGAAAACTCCGCCCGGCCCACAAACGGCTTACTCACCGCCGCTTCCGCCCACGCCAGACCCTCCTCGTAGTTCTTGCCGATCTGCAAACAGTATTGCGCCGCCGCGTTCCAACCCAGGTGGGTGAAACCGGCTGTGTTCCGGAGTTCCTCGCGGAGTTTCGATAAGTAGACCTCATCGATGTCCGGCGCCGCGATCTTCCACCCCACGGCAAGGTCCTCCCACTGCATTTCCGCCGTCGCCTCGGCCGGCTTCCGCGACGTGAACTCATAGGTGAGCCACTCGCGGTAGTCGTGTTTCGACGGCTTCGTTGTCACCCGCAGCGCATCTTCACTCTCCTCGTAGAAGAAACTGCCCCACGAAGTGGAGTTCCGCGAGAACACCAACGTCCACTCGTCCGGGCCGGCGATCATGTGCAGGCCATATCGTCCGGCCGCGAGCGGCTTACCCTCGATGAGCACGTTGTGGGACGTCTCGAAGACCGTGTTCTCATCCGCCCCCGCGCGCCACGGGCTGGGCTTGCGGTGGCCGAATCCGAGATCCGTGAGGCCGTAGGGAACCAGCTTGCCCCAAATCTGGCCGCGCCGGTCGGCCCCGTCGGGTCCATGGACGGCTGGACTACCGTACTCGATGCTAACTTTGACAGGCCCGATGAACTGGGTGACGGCAGAGCGTTGCGTGTTGCCCGAGCGCGGCAGCGTGAGGCCGACCTGGGCGGAGAGAGCTGTCGTGAGGAGACAGGGCAGGGCTAAGGCTAACAGTCTCATGCCCGCGTTAGACGCGCCGGGTCGGAAGGTGATGCGGAAATGGGGCGAGCAGTTCCCCCCGTGGGGCGGGACATCCGTTTGCCGCGGCGATGCGGCTCTTCCGGCGCCTTGGCATCTGGCCGGCCAGCGATTTGCCCGCCGCCCGGCAGACCTCGATCACGCCCCCACCCGTTCTCACTGCTTCCTTCCCATCTTGCGTCGGGCCTCAGCCGCCCAATATCGCTCAAGATTGGCTTGGTGGATGATTTCGCCCAAGAAGTAGTAGCTGTCTGGATCCGCAACATGAGCTACAACGAAGACAGCGTGAAGCCGCACCGACGACGGAAGCGTCCAAAAGCGTTCCATGACTTCCGAAGCTGCTGCCGGTCCGATTCGGATCAAGGCGTTTACTGCCCGAAAGTGCGCCTGGACGGCCGAGTCGGCCTTCATCCAGATGTTCGGCCGGCTGCCTGGTTGCATGTCGATGTTCTCAATCAGGAACGGAATCGCTTCACGCGTTTTCCAACGCGCGAAAGCATCGGCCATTCCAAGCCTGAGTTGATAGAAGTCGACATCGGAAGGGGCTCGGAGCGTCCAGGAAATCAGTAACTGCTCTGCACGCGGCCCCTGGGCCACCGCGCGCTCAACTCCCGCCGCCCGCGTGTCGTAGTTCGCCAATAGCTTGGCGAGTTCCGAATCGGTGAGATCTTGGCCTCCCACAAGTGCTGTTCCTATTACTAGGAGAGTGACCGTCTTTGTGACCACGTTGTACTCCTTCGGATCCCGCTGCCCGGCCCGTCGCAAGAACAAGTAGACGCGCCCGGCTTCTACCGGTTCCCGATAAACCGCCCCCGTCGTGCCAAAATGAGAGTCTCCTCCTTCGGATGCACTCCATCGAACTCTTCCTCGGTCTCCTTCTCGCCGCCCTCGCCATCGCCGTCGCCGCCAAACGCTTCGAACTCCCCTACCCGATCGCCCTGGTCCTCGGAGGCTGCGCCATTGCCCTCGCCCCCGGCATCCCTCTCATCCGCCTCGATCCCCAACTCGTGTTCGTGCTCCTCCTGCCCCCCATCCTCGGCGAAGCCGCCTACTTCACCTCCTGGCGCGACTTCGTCCAGTGGAAGCGCGCCATCTTGCTGCTCGCCTTCGGCCTCGTCGCCGCCACCAGCGCCGTCGTCGCCGCCGTCTGCGTCTGGCTGATCCCCGCCATGACCTGGAGCGTCGGCTTCGTTCTCGGCGCCATCGTCTCCCCGCCCGATGCCGCCGCCGCCACCGCCATCATGCGCGGCCTCGGACTCCCCCGCCGCATCACGCAAATCCTCGAAGGCGAGAGCCTCGTCAATGACGCCAGCGGCCTCACCGTCTACCGCTTCGCCATCGCCGCCGCCCTCACCGGCGCCTTTTCGCCGTCCACCGCCCTCCTCACCTTCCTCTGGATCTCGCTCGGCGGCGTCGCCATCGGCGTGGCCGTCGGCTGGCTCTTCGTCCGCCTCTATCCCCGCATCCGCGACCCCGAAGTCGAGATCCTCTCCACCTTCATGCTCTGCTACGCCGCCTACGTGCTGGCCGAAGCCGTCCACGCCTCCGGCGTCCTGTCCACCGTCGCCGCCGGACTCATCCTCGGCTGGGCCTCGCCCCGCCTCTTCACCGCCATGACCCGCATTCGCGCCACCGCCGTCTGGCAGAGCGCCATCTTCCTCATCAATTGCTCCATCTTTCTGCTCATCGGCCTCCAACTCCCCGCCGTCCTCCGCACCCTCCAGTCGTATCCCGCCGCCACACTCCTGCAATGGGCGGCGCTGCTGTCGGCCGCCGTCATCGGCATCCGCTTCCTGTGGGTCTACGTCATGACCTACCTGCCGCGCGCCCTCTTTGCGGCGATCCGAAAACGCGAACCGAAGCCCACACCCCGCGCCGTCGCCGTCGTCGCCTGGACCGGACTGCGCGGCGTCGTCTCCCTCGCCGCCGCTCTCGCCCTGCCCGACCCCTTCCCTCACCGCGACCTGCTGCTCTTCCTTACCTTCACGGTCATCGTGGCGACGCTCGGCCTCCAGGGACTCACCCTGCGCCCCTTCATCCGCGCACTCCGCCTTCCCAAGGACCTGTCGAGTGAAGAGGAGCAACTCAAAGCCCGCCTGGCTTCGACCGAGAATGCCCTCACGCGGCTGCGCGAACTCGAAGCCGCCCAGGCTGCGCCGCCCGTCGTCCTGGCCCGCGTGCGCGGCTACTTCGAGGACCGCCTCGCCGGCGAACGCGCCGAGTTCGAAGCCCACACCCGCGAAACGCAGACCGACAAACCCGAAGAGTTCAAGACCATCGCCGAGCAGCGCATCTGGTGGGAACTCGCCAAGGTCGAGCGCGAAACCCTCATCGACCTCCGCAAACGCCGCGTCATCGGCGACGAAGCCCTCCGCCGCCTCGAACAGGACATCGATCTGCTCGAAGCCAGAATCGTCCCCCGCTGAAGCGCTGCTCGAAGCCGCGCCCCCCTCGCCTCCCGGAAGTGAGAATTCCCCCTTCGATGGGTGATGGGTTTGTTTCCGGTTTAGCCGGATCCTGGGATTGCAGAGCGAACCAGTTTCAGCCCTGCAGAGATGGAGATACCAATGAAACACCTTCTGAGTGGCGCGATGGTCCTGGGTTTGGCTGCGGTTCTGTCTGCGGCGCCCCAAACCAACCAACCGCCGAAACCGAACCCTCATCAGTCGAGCCAGTCCGGCGTGGATGGCAAGACCCAGAAGGCCGGTAAGAAGAGCCACGCTGGTCAAACCGGCCAAACCGTCCATAAGGGCAAGCGCAAACACTCCACCCCCAAATCCGGCGACTGACGCGGCGACAGCAACAGGAGGTTCAGATGCGTTCCTATCGATTTCAACCGCCCACGCATGAACTCACACCCTCCGCCCCGCGGCGGAAGGCCTCACGCCTCGCGTGGCATCGCGTGAGTGCTCGTGTGGTGGCGCTCCTCGTGATCGGGAGCGGCGCCCTGAACCTCCTGACACTGATGGGAGGGCCCGTGCCCACCGAACTGCCGGCGTGGCTGCAGGTGCTCTTCCCACTCGACTTCGCCGGCATCTCGCGCACCGTCACCCTCGTTGTCGGCTTCGGCCTGATCCTGGTTGGCGCGCACCTCTGGGCGGACAGAAAGCGAGCCTGGCAATTGGCGTTCCTGTTGAGCGCAGGGTCCGTCGCGTTTCATCTGTTGCCGATTGCCTCGCGCTACGGATGGAACCTGGATGAGGCGCTGAGCTCGGCCTTGCTCTGCGCCATTCTGTGGCTCACCCGCAGGCTGTTCACTGTCGGGTCGGAGCCGCCTCGAATCGGACGAGCTGCCGTCCGCGCATTCTTCGCGTTCACCGTCGCCTCTCTGTACGGAGTCGCCGGGTTCTGGTTGCTCGAACCCGCTGAGTTCCATCGAAACTTCCACTGGTGGGACGCAGTCGCGCGAACCACGCGGCTGATGTTGTTCCTCGGCGATCGCAACCTGGTGCCGCACACACCCTACGCCGTCTGGTTCCTGGACTCCCTCTTCTGGATCTCCGGCACGGCGTTTCTGTACAGCGGCCTGATGTTGTTCCGCCCCGTTGTCTATCGCTTCCGCATCAACTGGACGGAGACGGCGCTGGCCCGGGCGATTGCGGAACGCCATGGCAGAACAGGGCAGGATTTCTTCAAGCACTGGCCCGACAAGAGCTACTTCTTCTCGGCCAGCCGCCAGTCTTTCCTCGGCTACCGCGTGGCCGGAAACTACGCGCTGGCGCTCGGAGATCCCGTGGGTCCGGGTAGCGAAACGCCTGGCGTGATTGCTGAATTTCGCGACTTCTGCCGCGCGCACGGATGGCGAGTCGGCTTCCATCAGGTGGGCGCCGATCATCTGGCGGCCTATGAGGCGTTGGGCTTCCAGAAGCTCAAAGTGGGCGACGACGCCATCGTCGATCTCACGAAGTTCACCCTCACCGGCAGCGCCATGAAGGAGTTCCGCAACACCGCCAACCGGCTCGATCGCCTTGGCTATCGTGTCGAACGCATCGACCCGCCACTCGCCGATGCTCTCCTCGCCGATCTCAAACGCATTTCCGACCATTGGCTCGAGATCCCGGGGCACCGCGAGCGCCAGTTCACGCTGGGCAGGTTTGAGCCTTCCTATCTCAAGACCACTCCCGTGTACGTTGCCTTCGATCGCGCCGGCAATGCCGTGGCTTTCCTGAACCTGGTTCCTTCCTATGATCCGGCCCTCGCCACCGTGGACCTCATGCGCCGCGCACCGGATCAGGTCAACGGATTGATGGATTACCTGTTCGCCAAGGTGTTCCTGGACCTGAAAAGCCGCGGCTTCCGGTCCTTCAGCCTGGGCATGGCGCCGCTCTCGGACCGGGCGGATGCTTCCGAGGCGAGCCCGGATGAACGCGTCGTCTATTGGGTCTTGAAACGAATGCCGTTCCTGTTTCGCGCCGATAGTCTGCGACGCTTCAAGGCCAAGTATGCGGATTCCTGGACGCCGCGTTACGCCGTCTTTCAATCCCGGCTCGATCTGCCCCGCCTGGCGCTTGCCTTGCGCCGCGTCAGCGAGATTCGGTCCGGAGACGTTCGCGCGCCTCACTTGAGTGAGGCGGCCTGACACCCTGCAAGTCGTGAGGAATCACTCGATGAAACGCGTCCTGCACCTTTGCTTTTTTCTTCTCGCCGCGTTGGCCGTTCCATCGCCCGCGGCCGATACCAGGATCCCCGCCGGCGTCCGCGGACGTCCGCTCACGCTGACCCGGATCGAGTCTTCTTACCCGTCAGCAGCCACCGCCGTCATCTTCCTGCCGGGAGATGGCGGCTGGCGCGGAGCAGCCGTCACCATGGCGCGGAACATCGCCAGTTGGGGCTACGACGTGTACGGCTTCGACACCAAGAAGTATCTGGAGACGTTCACCGGCGACGGCCCGGCACTATCGGCGCAAGACCTGGCTTCCGATATCCGGCTGGTTGCAAGCCAGGTGGCAGGAGCGCCCCGCCGCCGCGTCGTTCTCGTCGGTTGGTCCCAGGGCGCTTCCATGTCCGTCGCCGCTGTATCGGGTGTCAAGGCAGCATCGCCGATCGCGGGCGTGGTCACCCTGGGTCTTCCCGAAACCGGAGTGTTGGGCTGGGATTGGAAGGCGACCCTTGCCATCATCGCGCGCCGTGAACCGGACCAGCCTACGTTTGCGGTGAAGCCGCTGCTGCCGGCTGCATCGCCGACACCTCTGTGGATGATCCATGGCTCCGAGGATGAATACACCACACCGGAAGTCGCGCGGTCGCTCTTTGAGGCTACGCGCGAGCCGAAAATCCTGGAGGAGATTCAAGGCGCGAACCACCGGTTCGATGGCCGCCAGGATGAACTCTACCGTTCGCTGAAGAAGGGCCTTGCGTGGATCGCTTCAAACTGACTCCCGCTCGATCGATGTTCTTTGGAGCTTTGGCTCTCTCACTCGCCACCGCGGCCCTCTATGCGGCCCTTCGTCAGTTCGAATGGCACGCCTTCCGGGCCCAGGTGCACGGGCTCGATTGGCGCTGGCTGGTCATCGCCGTAGCCTTCGACATCGCCAGCTACATCGCGCAAGCATTGCGCTGGCGGTATCTTCTCGGCGGCGCTCGCCTGTGGCAAACCACCCGGGCTGTCTACGCCGGACTCTTTCTGAACGAAGTCGCGCCGCTGCGGCCCGGCGAGGCCGTCCGCGCCTTCCTCGCCGCGCGCGACCTGCGAGTGAACGTCCTGTCCGTCGCCCCCACCATTCTCGCCGAGCGCTTCATGGATGGAGTGTGGCTCTCGGCTGCCCTCTTGGCGGTCCTCATGGCCGCGCCTCTGCCTGCATCGCTGACGCGCGTCGCCTGGGCTGTCGTCGGGACGGTAGCCGCGGCCGTCGCCGCTCTGGTCATGCTCGGACGCGGCCGTTTCGCAATCCTGCGCCAGGCTCGTTCCGCCCTGTTCCGCGCTCCGGCGTTTGCCGTGTCTGGGCTCTTCCTGTTCGCGCAAGGTCTGGCCTTCTGGTCCGTCATGCGCGCCAGTCACCTGGCGCTCGGACTGGCCGCGGCTTTCGTGGTCATGCTGGTGGTCCGAGTCGGCACCCTGATCCCCGGAGCGCCCGCGAATCTCGGAACGCATCAGTTCTCAACCGTGCTCGGGCTATCCCTCTTCGGCGTTCCGCAGCGTGACGCGGCTGGCTTCTCCCTGGTGGTGTTTGTCGTATTGACCGCGCCCTTGCTAATGATCGGATTCGCCGCCTGCGTGAACGCGGGCTTGAACTGGAAGAGCGTCCGAGCGGCCTCACGGCCTCTCGAACCGGTGAAATCTCCCCTGCTCGGCTGATGGGTTCCCGGCGCGCTTTCGCTCATCCTGGGAACGTGAGAGCCGAATCCGAATTCCCTAGCAGAAACGGAGCTTCTGTGTATCGCCCACTACTTACCATGATCCTGGCCGCTGCAGCGATCCTCGCAGCCCCACCCACGTCTCATCGCGATCTCCCGGCCGCGGCGCCGGCCGGCAGCCGGGGCTTCGCCGATGTCGTCGCCAAGGACCTTCCCGGAGTGGTCAGCATCTACACTGCCCGTGTCGAGAAGGCGTCGGCCAGTGACCCGCTTGGGCCCGGCGCCGCACCCGGTAGCCGCCGCAAGCGGAAGTCCGCCGGGGAAGGGTCGGGCGTGATCGTCGAGCCAGGTGGTGTGATCCTGACCAATCACCACGTCATCGACAAGGCCACCAAAATCACCGTGCACCTTGCCGACGACCGTGAATTCGAAGCCAAGCTGCTTGCCTCCGATCCGCGCACTGACCTCGCGGTTCTCAAGATCGAAGCGTCAGACCTGCCCACCGTTCCCTTCGGCGATAGCGCCAGCGTGCGTGTCGGTGACTTCGCACTGGCCATCGGCAATCCCTTCGGAATCGGCCAAACCGTGACCTTGGGCATCGTCAGCGCCACCGGCAGAGGAAACCTCGGAATTGAGGACTACGAGGACTTCATTCAAACGGACGCGGCCATCAACCCCGGTAACTCCGGCGGCGCGTTAGTCAACGCGCAAGGGGAGCTCATCGGGATCAACACGGCCATCCTATCGCCCGAAGGCGCGAACAACGGCGTCGGCTTCGCGATTCCCTCGAACCTGGCCCGCACCATCATGAAGCAGCTCGTGGACACCGGCAAAGTGACTCGCGGCTATCTCGGCGTGGTCATGCAGCCTCTGACACCGCAACTGGCCGAAGCACTCGGCGTCCCGCACCGCACCGGTGCGCTCATTGCCGACCTCAGCCCGGACAGTCCGGCGGCGTTGGCCGGCGTGCACCGCGGCGACGTGATCGTCGGCATCAATGGAAAGACGATCACCGATCTCAGCCAGCTCAAGCTCTTCATCGGTTCCGTTCAACCCGGCTCGGAGTTACATCTAAAGGTGGCTCGCGGCGCCGAGGACTTGTCCATCGCGGTGAAGCTCACCGAGCGGAACGACACCGCCCAGGGAACCGATCTCAAAGAAGATGACAGCTTGATTGACGGCGCTGAACTTGCCGAACTGACGGCGCCCATTCGCCACGAATTGGAACTCGATGAGAGCGTGAACGGAGTCGTGGTCACCTCGCTCGACCCAACCAGCGATGCCGCCGAGGCGGGCCTGCGCCCCGGTGATCTCGTGCAAACCGTAAACCGGCAGCCCGTGACCGGCCTCGGTTCGCTTCGAACCCAACTGTCGGCGGCGCCGGGCAAGACGATTCTGATCGAAGTTCTCCGCGCTGGCTCGAACACCTTCGTCGCGCTGCCGAAATCATGAGGCTCAACCGGCGGGTGCCGGCGGAATAGTAGGTCTCAAGGATGGCGCGATCGCGCGCCGGCGTGCGTCGTAAATGTCGGCGCACGCCGGCGCGCACTCCGCTTCCGAGATCGTCAGCACCGCTTTGCTCAAGCGTTGCGGCGTGAGGAGGATGTGATGCTGCCGCGCCCATGCGGCTTTCGGCGGGCAGGTCCATCGCAAGCTCATGGAGCAGCGCTCAATGTGCCACGGCATAGACTTCCCTCATGGTGCATCTCGATCAGCCATCTATCATGTTGACTGAAAACGTATACATCCGTCGAGGTCTCATGCTCCTCGAAGATCTCCCGCGCAATCCGAACCACGCCCGCCAAGTTCATTTCCAAGACGGGACAGAGTGCGTCTGCCCACATCACCATCACTAAGCTCTCCGGAGTCAACTGCCTGGAAAAACGCTCAAATTCGAGCACAAGATCTTCGAGCCCAGACCACGTCACGCACTGATGCGAGGGAATCCGTGACCAATCGACCTGAGAATGAATAAAGGGGAACATTCTTTCAGTCCACTCAGTCAAAGCGGCGCTTTCCTCGGATTCGGCGCCAATGACGCGGTACGGTATCTGCCCTCCTTCAAGTGCTTTCAAAACGCCAGGAATGTGTGCGGTTGCGCTCGTGTTCTTGCGGCGGTCAGTCCTCGACCTGGCCCTTGCATTGATCTTGTCGTGGATGCACATCGCGTTCGTTCTCACCTCCCAGCCTTCCTCTCAGGAAGCTCTCTGACTCGCTCTTCCGTGGCCTTGAACTCGAAGGAGCACTTCGTCTCGCCTACCTGGCTGCCCATTATCCCATCCGCGGTTCCACCAAACGCGTCCCGGCCCCTGTCCCACGGCGCCTCCCAGCATGCTCCGCTGGACCGCCTTTTCATCCCTCGTCGTCCGCTGCCGTAAGGCGCGCAGGCCCATTCACGGAAACTCGATAGAAATAATTAGTTCATTTTGTGGGAATTACCGGTATATTGCCGCGGGCGGGCAGAATGGGCCGTGGTAGTTTCGAGTCGCATGGCA
>DALYJJ010000038.1:0-44993 GCA_031969915.1 Bryobacteraceae bacterium
AAATAGGCGCGATCGAACCTCGGCCAGCCGCCGTTGCCGCTGCCGAGGATCTCTTCGAAGAGCGCCGTGAACCGGCCGCCCCCGGCGGTGGACATCCACTGCACCTTGTGCTCCTCGGCATTCGGATCGAAGCCCAGAAGGCCGGTGACGCGGCCATAGAGGTCGCCCAGCGAGTCGGGCAGGTAGAGTTCCTTATCGAGTTCCAGCCGGGCGCCATTCGCCTTCCAACGCGCTCCGCATCGGAAGTCGCCTTGGCGGTCCAGCGTCAGCACGGTGGCGCGCTGAAACGGAGAGGCGAAGTAGGCAGAGGCCGCGTGGGCGGCGTGGTGTTCGACGATGACGATGCGGGCGTTGGGAAACTCGGCGCGCAGTTCCAGGTGCGTCTGCGCCTCCGGGCCGGCGGCAAACGGTCGCACGATGGCCACCGTGTCCACCTGGTCGCGGGTCACGCGCCCGAGCGCGAGACAGGCCTCCACGGCCTCTTCCGGAAACTCGCCAGGCCGGTGCCGCCGCGCGATCTTCTTCTGTTCGACGGCCGCGGCCAGCGCGCCGTCCGTGAGGAGTGCAACGGCCGGATCGCTGAGCAACCCGCCGATTCCGAGGATGGTCATCAAAGCATTGAGTATAGCGAACCGGCCTCAGGAGGCCGCCCGCCGCGGCAACGCTCACCGCTCGCGGCTGGAGTGATCCTGGCTCGACCCGCGCAGCTCTTATCGGTTCAACTCGCCAGGCAAGTCGTAGTAAACTACCCGGCCAGCGATTCGGTCCACTAAGTACAACCGCCCGGCCTCGATCCTAAAGAAGTTCGCCACGGGATGACCCGTTGGATTCTGAAGTCTTGTGGTGGGTGACGGTCCCCGTCGAAGCTCTTTGAACTGAGGCAGTCTGAGCGTTATTGCAGAAATAAGACGTCCGCTCAGGTCGAATACATCGACTGGCAGTCCCACGAACGTGTTGTAACTTGCCGGTACACAGAAGATCCACTGCTCCCATGCGCTCATTTTCCCGATAAGCGCTTGATCCTTTTCCTGATTTACCCGAATCGCGTCGAGGCGGTCCGACAATAGATTGTGCGTGGCGCGTGCTCCCGTCGCGAGGTTAACGGTAGTCAAGGTACCGTCAACCCCCGAGACGGCGACCACCCACTGTCCCTGCACGGCTTTCCACCAAGGGAACTCTCCGCCAAACAAAGCACTCACTGACGAGGTACCGGTCCACTTGAGGAAGTGGATGCTCTCAACGCTGAAGCCGATCAAGTCACTCCCGCTGGTTTCCAAGAACTCGACCGACTTGTCGAGCGCGAAGCATCGCTCCGAGCGGCGGCCGTCCAGGCTGTATTCACACACCTCGATTCCTCCGGTTTGAACGTACCCCCCGAGAGCCGCTGTCCGATCCGAGAGCAGCCGTCCGAAACGTTGGTGGCCCGGGAGACTCCACCGCGTGGACTGATCTCCCTCGCGGCTCATAACCACGATCTCCGACTGCTGCTTCGAAGCGAAGACGAACAGAAGTACGTTGCGCCTCACATCGAAATCGGAAAGTCGCGCCGAAGGCATGGTCGAGGAGACGTCGAACCATCCGGCAGGGGATAACGTGTGAGAGGTGGGTGTTGAGGGTTGCCCGAAAGCGGAAATGACAACGAACGGAACGACGCGAACGACAACGCGAAGGCTCACAACTCCTCCTTCGAGACGGAGGCGAGTTTACTGCGAGCATGAGCGGAGGTCAAGCCGCGGGCGCGATGTCGCGATGTCGCGATGTCGCGATGTCGTATGATGCACCATCATGTCCGAGCCGAACCGCCAGCCAATCCGCACCGCCTCGGAGATCCTGAGGCAGACTGCCGCCTGGCGCGAGATGCTCGACGACTTCCAGCCGCTCGCCGAGAGCCTGGAATGGCGCTTGGCGGAGGCCCATTGGCTGGCAAACGGCGTCGCCTCTTTCGTGGATGGAAACGTGCCGTTCATCGTCAACAACGACGGCCGCCTGTCGGCGGACGCGGCGGCCGTGCTGTTTGCCAACTGCCTGGAACAGCCTCCTCCGGAGGACGGGATTGCGGTTCTCGAGACCGGCGCCGGCACCGGCCTCTTCGCACGCTATTTTCTCGACGAGTTCCAAAGCCTCTGCCTGAGTGCGGGGCGGGATTTCTATCAGCGGTTGACCTACGTCGTCACCGATCGCTCGCCCGCTACAGTCGAATTCTGGACCGCGAACGGCGTCTTCGCCCAGCACCAGGAGCGTGTCCGCGCGCGCGTGGCAGACGCGCTGCAACCGGCAACCGCCATCGATCGCCCGCTCCGGGCGGTCTTCTGCAACTACATCCTGGACACGCTTGCCAGTTCCACCCTGCGGCGCTCCGCCACCGGGTGGGACCAGCTATGCGTCCGCACGTGGATTGACAGAGATCCCGAGCGGCTGCGAACATACACCCCGCTCAGCGTCGAGGAAATCCGGCAATGCGTCAGCTCCGGCGATCTCTCCCCGCTGCTTTCGCTCCCGCCGCTACTGGAGAGCGAGCGCGCCTTCCTGCCGCTGCCGGCCGGGGCATTTCCCGAGCTGGACAAGGGCTCGTTCCAACCCGGGCAGGTGGTTGCTTACAATCACGGCGCCTTACGATGTCTCGAAACGGTCATCGCTCATCTCGAACCTTCAGGGTTTGTCCATCTCAACGACTATGGCGCTACTCGACCCGAGGACGCCGCGCGATTGGCCTTCGGCCAGCGATTTGGGCCTGCTTCGGCAATGGGGCTGGACTTCGCCTTGCTAGAAAGCGCGTTGCTGGGCAGCGATCCGGATGTGCAAATCCTGCGCCCCGAAGGTGACGATGACCTGCGTGTTCATTCGAGACTGATCCATCGCGCGGCGCCGCCCGAATGCCGCCGCGTGTTCCTGGAGCGGTTCTCGGGAGCAGCGATCCAGCGGAGCACGGCGCACCAGGAGCAAGCCAGTGCAATGGCGCTGTCAGGCAACAGGAGCCAGGCACTGGCCAGCTTTCAAATCGCCCTTGAGCGCAATCCCCGCAACTGGCTGCTGATCGGCGAAGCCGCCGTGTTCGCCCGCGAGCAGTTACGCGACGCCCCCCTCGCCATCGAATTGGCGCGGAAGGCCCTCGATCTGAATCCCTGGTATAGCCCGTGGTTGTGGAACCTGCTCGGCGAGTCGTTCGCCGGCGCCGGACGCCATCCTGAGGCTCACGATTGTCACCTGCGGGCGGAGCGGATCCGTCCGGACGACCCGGCCACCCAGTGTTACCTGGCGGGGTCCTGGCTGCGGCGGGGAGATCCGGCACAAAGCCTCCAAGCCGTAGCTCGCGGACTGGCGGCAGACTCGGCTGGCATGCACCGGCATGTGCTGCTCGATCGGCAGCAGGAAGCAATCGGCGCTCTCGCGCTCCGCTGGGCGCGCGAACGGGAGTCGTCCTCTCGCAGGCAAGAGACGCCCTCGCCAGACTTGTGAGATCATTCTAGGGTTTCGAACACGGAGGATCGATTCAACATGCTAACCATCCGCAACAGCGTGCTCCAGGGAGTCCACAATGGAGTCGCGGTGAACTGCGCCCTGCGCACCGGATTCCTCATTCCGAGGGGTACCTATAAGCTGCTCCCTGCCGTGCAAGACCCGGTATTCGGAGCTGTCTTTCCGATGATTTTAGCCACTGCGCCGTTCGATCCGAAGGCGAGGTTGACATGGGGTTTCGAAAAACAGGGCTGCTTTCATAGTGGGACGGGGCTCGTTCAGTACTTAGTGCTAAGCGCCCGCGCGATGCCCGGCATTAACAACGTCCTTGTCACGTCCGGGTTTTCGAGCCTGGTTGAGCTGTCGGCAAAAGGCGGCGAAGTTGCCATCGAAGTGGTCTGAACCGGGCCGTCGCCCCCGTTGACAAGGCCCTCCGTCAATCCAGCGGATTTCGCTCACGGGCGCGGTCGAGCAGCAGTCCGTAGTCGCCGGTCCACCGCAGATAGTCGAGCAGCACAGGCTCAAGCGCCACGCCGTTCCATTCCACCCCCTGGGTGACGAACGCGCTGGCTTCCAGGATCCGGTTCAGTTGGGGGCGGCTCGTGTGGCACCGTCGAAGCCAGGCCTCCACGTCTCGCTCGTCGGCCAGGCCGTGGCGCCGGCAGAACGCTGCGGAACGCTCAATGATACGCGCCGCGAAGACCCGTTCCCGATCCCGCCGCGCCTGCCGAGCGCTCAGCAGCCAGGCGAACGCTCCTTCGCTGACCTGCTCCAGCTTCACCGGGTCGCGGCGCAGCTCGTTGAGCACGGTCGCATCCGGTCCGAGGCGGGTTTCAGCTTCGGCCCGCCGTATCATCTCTACCCAATAGTTGGTCTCTTCGAAATGGTAAGTGACCGGCTGGGTCTCCATTCCGGACGCCAGGAACTGATCGATAGCGCGGATCACCGCCGCCGCATCCTGACGCTTCTGGTTCACCCGGCCGGCAGGCAACCACTCGCGCAGCCGCTCCAATTCCGCTGCATCCACTCCAGTCACGGATTCCAGAACAGCGGAAAACGTGCGCTGCGGGTAGAACAAGCTCTTCGCCGCATCGACTAGCTTCCGCGCCGTGCATTCGCCAATCACACCGTCGGCGCACGCCTTGGCCAGAGTCGCCCGGATATCCACCATCGCCTCAGAACCCGCTCGAAAGCCGAACTCGGCCGCGGCGTGCGCCACCGCCACCTCGTCGTCGTCCTCAAGGATTCCGTCGCGGTACGCCTCGAAGACCGCGCCGACTCCCACCATGCCGAATACCTCCAGTTCGGCTGCTCGCAGCGCGCCCATGCTGGCGCCGCCGAAAACCGGAATGCCTTCGCTCATCGCCCACAGGATCTCTTTGTGCCAAATGGCTGGGACGCGGTCGAAGTAGCCATCGATGATGCCGATCGCGGCGGGCCGTTCCAGCGCCGCCCGGTAGACATCCCCCTGCGCGGCGGGGCCGAGACACAACAGGTCGAGATCGCTTCGGAGCTCCGCCCTTGCGTCGTCGGATGAAATCGTCGGACCAATAAAAACCACCGCGGTCATGGGCGTTCCTCTTCTGGAGACCGGCCGCCCTCACGGTGAACTTCCGATCGGGGCGCCGGCATCTCCATCCCGGGAATCCTCACCCGCACCACCGGCAAACCGAACTCCTCTTGGGTCAGGTCGACGAGGATCGCCTGCCCGAATCCCGCCTCGCGAACGCGGTCCAGTTCCCAGGCAACATCGTCTTCAAAGGACGTTGATACGAAATTGGGAGCAGCCGCAAAGCACCATGACCCAGGCGCGTCGATCCTTCGCCGCTGTTCGGCCAACACATCCGGATCGAGCGCACGGCGGTAATCGTCCCACCACGCGTCGTCCCGCGACCCGGCAATCACCGTCAGCCGGCTCTGTGCCGCTTCTGTCAAGGCCCTGAGCAGGGCGATCCCGCGCACCGGATGGCACCCGAAGCCGCTGGTCGAGGCGATCGGCCGGAGGGGGCTGGCATGGAGATCCGCGATTTGACACGCGTAGGCAGCGATCCCTACCGCGGTGGTGATGTCGTGCACCGATACGGCTACGCCCGCCCGCTCGAAGCGATCCAGGGCTTCGCGACAAAGCGGATCGTCAACGGTTTCGAGATTCACTCTGCGGGCTTCACGCTCCGGCTCCGAAAGCTGATCCCAACCCGCGTGCGCGTCGCGTTCCACTACTTCGCAGATGGCGTGGCTGGCCGCCTCCAACAGATGATTTCCCGAAGCCAGCCCGGTGCTGTCGGCGGCAAAGCAACGCAGGTCGAACATCCACTCTTTCGTGTAAGCACAATGCACCAACTGATAGGGCAGCAGGATCTTCTCGTGGCCGATCAAGTCCTCGCCTTCCACCCACAGAATGGGGTAGTCGGCATGGAAATGGCTGTCGATCGGGCGGCGCAGCAACTCCACATCGGCCACAGCGCGACGGGCCCGGAGCTCCCGATACGTTGCGAGCTGGAGCGGCAACGTCACATGCTCGGCATGATAGGTTTCGATGGACTCCATCGCCGCCGAGACCTTGGCAGCGTCGAGATCCATCCCCTTGCCTTGGCTCACGGCGAGTGAACGGGAATTCGGCCGGCAAGCCATCACCACGGGGATCCCGATGTGATCAAGTCCGGTGACATTGGCCAGCCGCGTGATGCCCATGCGCGGCAGCAGCGGCCGCAGCCGATCCAGTGTCTCCCGAGGCGAAATCAGGCGATGGGTCCCGCTGGTGTAGCCCTTGCCCGCGCCGTCTCTTCGTGTTCCCAAGTCGAATCCCCGCCCGCCGTCCGCTCCTCGCGCACCCTGCGCCCCGCGGCCCAGGGCGCGATCGTGTTGACCTTTGGATAGACTCGCACATTCGCGCCCGCCGGAGATCGAGCCTGGCTAAGAAATCAGACGTTGGTAGAGGGCCGCGAACTGGGGGAGCGAAAGCTGCTCGGCGCGCAGGCCGGCCTCGGGGTGGGCGTCCACCGCCGCCTTCCCGAAGATCCCCGCGAGGTTGTTGCGGAGCGTCTTGCGCTTGTGGGCGAAGGCGGACTGCAGGAACTTGAGGAAAGCGGCCGGGTCGGCGATGCCGAGGCGCGGCGCGGCGGGATCGAGGGTCAGCCGGATGACGGCGGAATCGACCTTAGGCGGCGGGGCGAAGGCGCCGGGCGGCACCGTGAAGAGCAGTTCCGGACGGGCGTGGAACTGCACGAAGGCGGAGAAGTAGCCGTAGTCCCGCGAACCGGGCGCCGCGGCGATGCGCTCGGCCACCTCTTTCTGCACCAGGAAGACCGCGTGTTGCAACGCCCCGCCGCCGGCGGTGAGGGTGCGCTCGATGATCGGCGAGGTGATGTAGTAGGGCAGGTTGCCGCACACGACGGCAGCCCCGAGAGCGGCGAAATCGAGCGCGAGGACATCGCCTTCAAGGAGCGTGAAACGGGGTTCGGAGGCGTATTGCTCGCGCAGCCGCGCGGCCAGTCCGGCGTCCAGTTCCACGGCGAAGAGGCGGTCGCAGCGGGCGAGCAGCGGCCGCGTGAGCGCGCCTTTGCCGGGACCGATTTCGAGCACCACGGCCTGGCGCTCGGGACACGCCGCGGCGGCGATCTTCTCGAGCGTCGCCCCGCGAATGAGAAAGTGCTGGCCTAGTCTGCGAACGGCGTTAGCCCTTCACGTCGATGTAGTAGCGCGGCCGGAACGAGATGCGCACCTTGCCGTTCATCGGCTGGCCGAAGGTGGTGGCCGGGGTGAACCGCGCCAGCAGCAGGCTGTATTCGATGCTCCGCCGCACGCTGGCGTCGCGCATCCAGTTCGCGCCCTTCTCTACCGTATAATCCACCATCCGGCCGCTGCCGTTGATATCGAGTTCGAGCACAATCTCGTCGGTGGTGAAGTCGGGCGCCTCCGCTTCCATCAGCGATGCCGTGGTGTAGAGCTGCGTGGGCACGTCGCCGGTGATCTGGATGTGCAGGCGTCCGGGCGTGAAGGAGGGCACCAGGGCGCAGAACAGAATGATCGCCGCGCAGATACCGCCGAAGGCGGGCAGCGCGATCGGACGCATCAGGTTGTCGAAAGTCAGGGCCAGCGATTCCAGCGTGTACCGGACAAAGGAACGAACGTCGCGCCGCGCCGCCGCGCGCTTCAACTCACGGGAAGCCACCACGCGCAGCGCCGCTTTCAACTGGGCGGGGGCGGGCCGTTTGGGGAGCGCGCGCAGAGAACTCCTCAGGCGCTGCATTTCCGCGTAGTGCGGTCCGCACGTCCGGCATGTCCCCAGATGATCGGCGACCGCCCGCCGGTCGCCCATGGGGAGGCGATCGTCAAGGAACTCGGCAATCCGCTGAACCACGCTTTCGCAGGTCATTCGCACGCTCTTTCAATCGGCCGGTTGCGGCGTCCAGTGTAGGGCCTGCCCCGGCTCGAGCCGGCCCGCCAAGATTCTCCGCAGAGAATCGCGCCCCCGTAATATGCGCGACTTCACGGTACCCAGAGAGATCTGCAACACCTCGGCGATCTCTTCGTAACTCAAATCCTCGATGTCCCGCAAAACCACAGCGGTTCGGAAGGTCGGGTTCAACTGCTCCAGAGCCTGCTCGATCAGGCTGTGCGCCTCCACGCCGGAGGCCAGCTCGAACGGGGAGCGTCCGGGGTCCGACAACGTGTCGCGGTAGCAGCGGCTGCCTTCCTCCTCCGCTTCCAGTCCAACCTCCTGGCGGCGATGGCGGCTGAACCAGCGGCGCTGATTGTACGCCTCATTCACCGCAATGCGATAAATCCAGGTCTTCAGGCTGCTCTGCCCGCGGAAACTTCCCACCGAACGGAATACTTTGAGGAAGACCTCCTGGACGGCGTCACAGGTTTCCGAAGGGTCGTTCAGCAGCCGGAACACCAAGCTGTAGATCGGCTGCTGGTATTGGGCGAGCAGTTCCTCGTACGCCGATTCGCGACCGGCGCGCAGGCCCTCCAACAGCAGCCCGTCATGGGACGGGCTCTCCGCCGCTCCGGCCTCGCCGGCTGCGGTGTGGAAATGGAAGCTCGCGGTGGAGTCGGCCACGGGACAGCCTCAGCCCAATTGTACTCCCGAACAACTGCTCCTACGAACCAATAGACACCGCCTACCCGGCGAAAGTTCCCGTACTCATTGGTACGCCGCAGACCTCCCGATAGTAGGCCTCGTATTGAGGGATGATCAGGCTGGTGCAGAACCGCGTGACGGCCGTCTTCCGCGCCGCCGCCGAGACTTCGCGGTACAGGCGGTCGTTGGTCAGCAATTCCACCACTCGCGCCGCCTGGGCCGCGATATCTCCCACCGGCTCGCGGTAGCCGTCGACGCCGTGCGTGATCAGGTCCGGCACGCCGCCGCTGTCGGTGGCCACCGGCGGCACGCCGCACGCCATTCCTTCGAGCGCCGCCAGCCCGAAGGCCTCCAACTCGCTCGGCAGCAGCAGAACGTCGGCCTGCGGGATCAGCCGCTCAATGTGATCCTGTTTGCCCAGGAACTCGATGTAGTGGTGCACGCCCAGGCTGTGCGCCAGGTATTCGGCCGGTCCGCGGTCCGGCCCATCGCCGACCATGAGCAGGCGCGCGCGCACCCGCTTCCGCACTTCCGCCAGGATGCGGATGCAGTCCAGCACGCGCTTGACGGGCCGGAAGTTCGAGATGTGAATGAGTGTCTTTTCGTCCGATCGCTGGTCCGCTCGCGGCGCGTACAACTCGCAGTTCACGAAGTTGTTAATCACCCGGATCTCATTGGGCACGCCGAACACGTCGCGGGTCCGCACCTTGAGGTAATCGCTGACCGTGGTGATGCCATCCGATTCGGCGATCGAGAATCGCGTGATCGGGAAGTACGAAGGATCGACGCCCACCAGCGTGATGTCGGTTCCATGCAGCGTGGTAATGAAGGGCAGCCGCCGCTTCGGGGCCAACATCTGGCGCGCGAGCATCGCCGAGATGGAGTGCGGAATCGCGTAGTGTACGTGCAGCAGGTCGAGTTCGTAGTGTTCGGCCACCTCCGCCATGCGGGAGGCGAGCGCCAGGCAGTAAGGCGGGTACTGAAAGAGCGGGTACGTCGAAACCTCAACCTCGTGATAGTGCACGTGCGGCGTGCCGGGATCGAGCCGGATCGGGTTCGCGTAGGTGATGAAGTGGACTTCGTGCCCGCGCAACGCCAGTTCGCGGCCGAGTTCGGTGGCGACGATTCCACTGCCGCCATAGGTCGGGTAACACGTGATGCCGACGCGCATAGGTCCTGACCGAGGTTAGCGCTCGCGGGTCAGCATCGCAAACCCGATCTTGCCGTGGAGGTTCTCGTCGGGTGACGCGGCGTCCCCGCCTCCGTACCAGACCCGCACGCCCTCGGCGGTCACCTCCACCGCCGGATCGCAAACGACCTTCGCGTTCCAGGCTTGCCCGCCGGCGATCGTTGGCGGCACGCGTTCCCAGCGCACGCCGTCGCGCGAGCGCGCCAGGCCCATACGGCGAACCTCCCGGCGGTCGCGGCCCGTGTAGAGCATCCAATACCAGCCGTCGGAGGCCCACACGGCGGGCTCGCCCAGCCCCTGCTCATCGAACGCCCCGTCCACGCCCATCTCCAAGACCGGGTTGGTCCGCAGCTTCTCCCAGCGGACACCGTCGGTCGATCGAGCCACGCCCAGCCGCTGCCGCCGCGCGCGGTCCTGCCCGAGGTAGTAGAGGTACCACGTGCCGTTCACCTCGACGGCGTAGGGATCTCCGATCGAGACTTCGTCCCAGGAGCCGCGGGGGCCGAGGTCAAGGACAGGTTCCGTCACACGAGCGAAAGAGCGGCCGTCGCGAGAGCGGGCCAAGCCGATGCGAGTGGCCCCTTTCGGCCCCGCCTGATACCAGTAGAAAACCTCGCCGCCCCGCAGCGCGGCGTGTCCGTTGGCGGCGATGTAGCGGTTCTCCCAGGTTTCGGCGATGGGCGACAGGACGCGGCCTTCCCGTTGCCAGGTGACGCCCCCGTCGGGTGAGGAGGCGAGGTCCGTGTGCCAGGTCTGGCCGTCATAGACCGAGAAGTAGTTCCAATGCCGGCCGTCGCGACGCACCACGGAGGGATTCAGCGTGTCCACTGCGCCGGCGTCCAGCGCCACGCCCTCGCGCTCCGTCCACGTCCAGCGGACATCGCGCGCGGGCCCCTCCGGCGGAGGCAGCGTGAACTCCGCGTAGCGCCCGCAGCCAGCCGAGGCAAAGGCCGCCAGAAGCAGCGCCGCGAGCTTCATCAGCTACGAGGGACCTCGACGCGCAGCGACGCGCCACGGCCCTTTTTCGAGTCGAGAACCAGGTCTCCTTGCATGGCGCGCACGCGGTTGCGAATACTCAACGGGCCGATGCCCATCGTTTCCAGTTGCTCCAGGTTGTAGGTTCCCTCGAACGGGAAGCCGCGCCCGTCGTCATGAATGGAGAGCCCGATCCGGCCGTTCTTCCCGCTCACCTTCACCTTCACAGTGGACGCGTTGGAGTGCTTGAGGATGTTGTGCAGCGCTTCGCGGAGCACGTGCACCATCTCAATGGACGCTTCGGCGTTCTCCAACTCAGGGGACTCCGCGCCGCTGAAGTCCACCGTCATCCCGCTTTCGCGCTCGAAGCCTTGGATCACCCGCGTCAGCGCCGGTACCAGGCCCGTTCCGCCCAGGTCCGGCGGCCGCATGCCCCGCACCCAGGCGCGCAGGTCGGCCACCTGCGTCGCACACAGGTCCTGGAGCGAGCGCAGCTCGCCGAACCCCTTCGAGGGATCCTTTTCGAGCGTCTTGCGGAGAATCTCCAGGCGCATCTGGAAGCTGATGTAGCTTTGCAGCGGGCCGTCGTGGAAGTCGGCGGCAATGCGTTGGCGCTCAGCCTCCTTGGCCGTCTCAATGGCCCCCCGCGCCACTACCACCTGCCGCTGCAAGCGGGACAGCCGTTCGAGCAGCGTCTTCTTCTGCAGAGTCAACACGCAGGCGAACATGCCCAGCAACAGGATCGTGGGACGCAGCGCGTCGGTGAGAACAGGCTTGGTCAGGGTGAGATACCCGAGCGTGGCGATCATCACCAGGATCACTTCGCGCCACTCATGCATCAGAGCCGCGCTCAACAGCAGGTAGAACGCGAAAAAGGCCGCCAGCCAGAACCCCGTCTCCTCCTGGAACGCGGCACACACCAGGAAAAACGCGGTGTCGAGCGCGAGGTTGACCAGAGAATGGATGATCTTGTCCAGCCCGCGCCAGAACATCGCCACCAGGCTGTAGAGCGTCAGAACCAGCAGCAGAAACGTGATCGCGGAGAGAGAGAGCTTGGGCGACGCCAGCACCACCCCGAGGCAGGAAAGGCCCAGGAGCGCGCGCATCACGCTCAGGTATCGCCGCCATAGGTGCGGCAGAAGGAACTGGTCTGCGATCACCGCGTCAGACGTGATCGACTACCGGCGGTACAGGTACAGCGTGTGGCTACGCCCTTCCCCGTCGTCGTCAATCTGCTCGACTTTCTCCGGCGTCCAGCCGGAAATCTCGAAATCGTGCGAGACGATCCGGGTGCCCCGCTTGAGCTGCTTTTCAAGCAGCGGCCGGACCTTCTCATTCGAGGCCGGCAGCAGGTACACAGTGATTACATCGGCGGAAGAGAAGTCCTGCTTGAGGATGTCTCCGTGAATGATACGGGCGTTTTTCAGGCCCAGGGACTTGATCTTCTCGGAACTCTGCTTGTAGAGGTCGGCGTCGAATTCAACTCCGGTCGCCACAGCGCCAAACTTACGCGCGGCCATGACCACGATGCGGCCATCGCCGCTGCCCAGGTCAAAATGCCGCTCGCCCGGTTTCAACCCACCGAACTGGAGCATCTTCTCCACCACGGTCTCGGGTGTCGGATAGTAAGGCGCCAGTTTCTCGCCCTCTTGCTGTTGGGCGGCGGCGCCCGCGGCCAACACCAGCGGCAACACCCAGGAAGCACGTCGCATCGGGGACTCCTTACACCTCCGAGTGTATCGCACGGCCACCGCCCCGCCGGGCGAGGGCCATCAAGGCTCCAGGTACACGCGCACGCGGTTGCTCGCCTGGCCCTCCACTTCCAGGTGCAACTCCGCGGCGCCTCGGTCCACCAGGTCCGGGATCCGCACCTCCACCAGGTAGAAACCGACGTACCCCGGGGCGAGCGTCGCCCTCAGAATCTCCACCTCAGCGCCGTCCAACAACACGCGTACGGCGGAGATCACCGAGGGCGGGTTGTCGATCGGCGCGGCCAGTCCGGTGGGCCAATCCGGCCGCACCGCGCCCAGCCCGGCGGCCAGAATCTGAATCCGCGTGCCGGCCCGCGCCGGATGCATCGCATCGAGGAGAATGCCGCTGTCGCCGTCGAGCATCATGGGCGTGCCGTCGCGGTCCACGAAAATCGCCGGCGCGGCCTTGCGCAACGGAATCCCCAGAGCGCGGCTTCCCGCCCCGGTTTCCAACGCCAGCGGCGCCGTCTGGCCGGACGCCTCAAAGGGAATCTGGATCTGCGACTCTCCCTCCGTGGCAGCCAGAATCGGCACCGTCAGATCGCCCAACCGCACCGTGCGGACGCGCGCCCCCAACACACTGAGCAGCGCTCCCGGCGCCGCGGCCCGTGGTTGGTAGTCGGCCGAACTCACCACGCGCAGCGCTCGCAGCCGGTGCGGAGCCAGGGTCGCAAACACACCGTAACCGTCCACGGCGGCGTAGAGCTGGTTTCCGGCCGCGTCCAGCCGGACGTCGCGAACCGAGGCGTCCGGCAGTCCGGCCACGCGTTGCCAGGGCGCCGCCGGCGATGGGTTCTGCAGGTCCGCGTAACTCAGGAAGAGCCCCCGGCTGGTGGCCACGTACAGCGCTCCCGCCACTCGGTCCGCCGCAATGCCGTAGGCCTCGGGAACACCGAGGTTCGCGGTCAGGTCGTCCCACCCCAGGCCGCCGTTCGTGGTTCGAAGCACCCTCCCCGCGGCCGTCGCCGCCACGGCGGTCCTCGGCTCGGCCGGGTCAAACGCGAACGCCACCACGCGCGCACCGGCGCGCTCGCGAGTCCAGTTGGCGCCTCCATCGGTGGAGGCAGCCAGCCAACCATCTTCCGAGCCTGCGTACTGGACGCTTCCCGAAGAGGCCTGCGCGGTCACCCGTAACCCGGTCAGCAGGCTCGCCAGCGCCAACGCGCGCATCTCGGCCGCGGCCGCGCCTCCATCGGAGACCCGCCAGGCCTGCCGCTCCCCGGGAGCCCACTCCAATTCGCCCGCCTCGGTTTGCACCCGCACGCCGCGCGCACCCGCCGGCACGGCCGTCAGCCGGCGCACCGGGAGGTTCGGCAACTGGCGGTTCAATCCGTCCCAACTCAGTCCGCCGTCCAGGGACCGCCAGACACCGAACGGTCCCGCCACCGCAATCTGGTCCGGGTCTTGGGGCGACACCGCCAGATCGGAAAGCCCTTCGCCGATCACGGCCCCATCGGCATGCTCAGTGAGATTCCGCCAGGACCGGCCGCCGTCGTCGGAACGGTAGGCGAACCGGCCGGCGGCGTACAGCCGAACCGGTTGTCCATCGGCGCGGCGCAGCCGGACGCCGGCTTCCGGAAGTTGGTTGGCCACCACCCTCTCGTCCGCCTCGGGTGGCGCTGCCGGCGCCTCCTTCCACGTCTCGAAGTCCGCCGTGACAAAGACCCTGCCCGACGGCGTCCGCGCGTACAGGCGGCCTCCGTCCGGGGAGTACCATACCCGGTCCACCGGCCCCGTGGCTTCGGCCGCCAGAGACAGGTCGATGGCAGTGTTCCCAATTCGCCGCCAGCCTGCGGACACCCCAGCGGGCTGCCCCATTGCGGGCATGGCCATCGCGGACGCCATCAGCGGCAGAATCCAGAGGGCCCTTTCCCGAATTGTGGCATCACGATACATTGGGTGAGTCCATTTTAACCCGTCTATCGGCTGTTCCCCTGAGGAACTTACTCATTCTGAATACAATTTGCTACCGGATCACTTCGGAGCCCTATTTGCTCTGCACGTTTGGTGATAAACTAGGGGTCCGGCGCGGGTGTCCGCAGAGTGGTCAGCCCGCACGGATCGTTCACATGCTAACGCGGCTCCAGAACGCGCTGGTGGTGGGTCTGCTAACGGCAGTGCTCGCACCCGCGGTATGGTCGCAGACCCCCGACGCAAACGCCGCCCAGGTCACCCAGCGCATCGGTTCGGTCTCTGTCCTGAAAGATAACAATCCGTGGGCTTTGGAAGTGGGCGACATGGTTGCGGTCCGGCAGGTGATCGTCACCGGCGTCGATGGCTTCGCCGTCTTCCGGCTCTCCGACGGCAGTACCTTTGAGGTGTACCCGAACTCCCGCGTGACGTTCCGCAGCACACCGGGCAACCTGCGTGATCTACTGGACCTGTGGCTGGGCCGGGTAAAGGTGCACATCCAGAAGTTGGGCGGGCAGCCGAATCCGAATCGTGTGCACACCCCAACGGCGGTCATCTCCGTGCGCGGCACCGTATTCGACGTCGCGATTGAGGACGACGAATCCACAACCCTGGTGGCGGTAGAAGAAGGGCAAGTGGCCGTGCAGCACGCGTTGCTGCCGATGAATCAGCCCAAGCTGGTGAACGCGGGCGAAACTCTGCGCGTGTACCGGAACGTTCCCCTGGCGAAGTCGGGCATCGACAAAGGCCGCATGGTGGAGCGAGCCATGCGCGGCCTCAATGAGGCGATGTGGGTGATTCTGAACCGGGCGCCTGGCGCGTCTGGCGGCGGAACCGGTGGGGGCGCGCCGCTCCCCGGCGACACACCGAGCACTCCTCCTCCGCCCCCGTCTCAGCCGCCCGGCGGCCCCGGTGCGACGCCTCCGCCTCCTCCGCCGAAGCAGTAAGATCCCGGCCTTCCCGGCGACGTGAGCTAGCCCAGTGACGTGAGCTAGCCCAGCCACGTAAGCTAGCATGGTGTTGTGCTGGCGTATCGACTGTCGTTCCTCACCCTACTGGCCGCGGCGACAGCCGCCGGACAAGGCGTGATGCCGGAATGGGAAGTCCGCAAGGCGATGGACGAGACCATCGCGCGCCTCAAACGCATTCCACCGATCCTCAAACAGGCGCAACCGCAGGAGTGGGTGGAAAAGGGTGCTCCCGACGCGTATGTCCGCCAGTTCCAGGCCAGTCTGGACCAGCTCGACTACGCCGCGCGCGCCGCCGACGCACTCGGCGCCCGGCCGGAAAAGGTCACGCGCGCAATGGAGACGTTCTTCCGCATGGAAGCCGTCCACGCGATGCTGCATTCGTTTTCCGAGGGTGTCCGGCGCTACCAGAACCCTTCGCTCGCCGACCTGTTGCTCAGCCTGGTGAACGAAAGCGTGCAGGATCGCGAGCGCGTGCGCCAGTACATGATCGATCTCGCCGACG
Source organism: Bryobacteraceae bacterium (assembly GCA_031969915.1). GTDB lineage: Bacteria > Acidobacteriota > Terriglobia > Bryobacterales > Bryobacteraceae > DALYJJ01. The sequence continues at coordinate 15,842 of DALYJJ010000038.1, forward strand.
CGCGCGAGAAGGAATTCGAAGTGGCGGACCGCGAGGCACAGCGGTGCCGCCAGAATCTCTCCCGGCAGCCCGTGCCGCAGGCCCCACGGAGGGCGCCCGAAGCGAAACCGGCGGCGGGAACCAAGGGGGCGGAGAAGTGATCGAAACCCAGAAGTTGGTCTTCACCTGCAGCATCTGCGGCGACCCGTCGACGGAGTTGTGCGTGTGGTGCACCAAGGATGCTTGCGACCTGCACCGCTGCCAGCGCTGCGCGCGTTGCTCGGACTGTTGTGAGTGTGAGATCCCGCTTGAGGATCATCCGGAGTTTGAAGCGGCGCGTCCGCCGGTGCTCGCGCTCGAAGAGGAGAGCGAAGCGCCCGAGGCGGAAACGGATGCCCCGGCGCCCGCGCCGCCCGAGGAGCCTCGCGAACCCCTGTGAGAATCCTCGCCCTGCACGCCCATCCCGACGACGTGGAGATTCTGGCCGGGGGCACCATGGCGCTGCTCGCCCGGGCCGGCCACCATGTGACCTTCGCGACCATGACCTCCGGCGATTGCGGCAGCGCCGAGTTCGACGCCGCCGCCATCGCTGCCATGCGCGGCGAAGAGGCCCGCCGCGCGGCCGGCGTCATCGGCGCCCACTACGAGTGGATCGGTTTCAACGACCTGGCCATCTTCAACGACGATCCCTCCCGCCGCCGCGTCACCGCGTTTCTACGCCGCCTGCGGCCGGAGATTGTGATCACCGCCGCGCCCATCGATTACCACTGCGATCACGAGGCCACCAGCATCCTGGTCCGCGACGCCTGCTTCGGCGTCTCCGCGCCGAACTACGATTGCTCCGGCTTCGGCGGCGCGGCGCCGCTCGACGGCATCCCGCACCTCTACTTCATGGATTCCGCGGCCAGCGCGGATCGCGACGGCCGCATGGTTCGCCCCGATTTCCTAGTCGATGTGGCGGCGGCGTTCCCCGCCAAGCGCGAGATGCTCGCCTGTCACGAAAGCCAGCGCGCCTGGTTGCGCAAGCAGCACGGCATGGACGACTTTCTCGAAACCATGGAACAGTGGACGCGGCGGCGCGGCGCACTCGCGGGCGTCACCTTCGCCGAAGGCTTCCGCCAGTACCACGGCCACCCCTACCCGGAGTCCCCGTTGCTGCAGCAACTGCTGGGCGATCTGGTGATCCTCCCCGCGGGGTGACACGGGCGGCGCATTCCGCGCGTTCTACACTGGGGAAGAGAGCGGGCGAGTTCTGGCAACCAACACGGAGAGTCGGGCTACATCGGAACGCGTTGTGCGTTCGGCGGGCATCGCCTCGGCGGCGGTCGCCTCCAGCCGCGTCACCGGACTCCTGCGCGAAATCATTCTGGCCCGGCAGTTCGGCGCGGGTGCGGCCTACGACGCGTTCCTCCTCGCCTTTCGCATTCCCAATCTGACGCGCGACCTCTTCGCCGAGGGCGCTCTTTCTTCGGCCTTCGTCCCGACGTTCACCAAGTATCTTTCCACCAAGAGCAAGGAAGAAGCCGCGCGCCTTTCGAACCTCGTCGCTACCACCATCGTTTTCATCGTCGGGCTGCTGTGCCTGGCGGGCGTTCTGCTGGCGCCGCAGATCGTCAATCTGTTCGCGCCCGTGTGGCTGGAAACCGATCCCGCCAAGTTCGCGCTCGCCGTGCGCATGACGCGGATCATGTTTCCGTTCCTGCTCCTCGTCGCCCTGGCCGCCCAGGCCATGGGCATGCTGAACGCGTGTAACCGGTTCGGCGTGCCCGCCATGGCGTCTACCTTTTTCAATATCGGGTCGATTCTGAGCGGGCTCGCGCTTGGCTTCTGGGCCGGGCCGCACATCGGCATTCCCGCCATCGAGGGGATGGCCTGGGGTGTCGTCATCGGCGGCGCGCTTCAGCTTTGCTGGCAGTTGCCCAGCCTGTGGCGGCTGGGTTTCGCCTTCCGTCCGATGCTCGACTTCGCCCACCCCGGCATGCGCCAGATCCTCAACCTGATGGGCCCCGCCATCCTAGGGAACGCCGCCGTTCAGGTGAACGTGATGGTGAATACCTGGTTCGCCACGCACATCGCCGACCCCACGCGGGGCTTCGACGGGCCCGTGAGCTGGCTCGGTTACGCGTTCCGCTTCATGCAGCTTCCGCTCGGTCTCTTCGGTGTCGCCATCGCCAGCGCCACACTGCCCGCGATCTCCCGCAGCGTGGCGAAGAACGACATGGACGACTTCCGCCAGACGCTCTCGCGTTCGCTCGGCCTGGTGTTTCTCTTAACCGTCCCGTCTTCGGTGGGCCTCATCGTGCTCGGCCGCTCCATCATCGGCGCGGTTTACCAGGGTGGCCGCTTCGAGGTCTATGACACGCAGCAGACCGCCGTCGCACTCTCCTGCTACGCGCTGGGTCTCGCCGGCTACGCCGCGCTCAAGGTGCTGACGCCGGCCTTCTACGCGCTCAACGATTCGCGCACGCCCATGGTGGTCAGCTTCCTTTCCATCCTGATTAACGTCGCCGTCGCCACTGCCGTGCTGCGCGTCTGGCATCTGGGCCACCAGGGGCTGGCGCTCTCTACTAGCGCGGTGGCGCTCTTCGGGTTCCTCACCCTCTTCTGGATTCTCCGCAACCGCATCGGCGGCGTGTACGGCCGCGCCCTCCGCGCCAGCATCGCGAAGGTGACGGTGGCGGCGGCCGCCATGGGCGCCGTGGTGTGGGCGTCCAGCCACCTGGTGCTCGGCCGGTTCTCCGAGGTCACAAGGCTCACCTACCTGTTCGACCTCGCCCTGTCGATCCCGCTCGGGTTGGGAGTCTTCTACCTGCTCACGCGCTGGTTGCGCGTCCCCGAGCTCGAAATGGCCTCCGCCGCCCTCGCCGGCCCGATCGCCCGGCGCCTGCGGCGGTAGAAGTTCCAACCGCCCAGCCAGGCATCATGACAGCAGCAGGAGTGCTGCTATGATGCGAAACATGAGGACGACCATCACCCTGGAGCCGGATGTCCAGGCCCTCATCCGGACAGCCATGAGGGAGCGGGGGATCTCTTTCAAGGAAGCGCTCAATACCGCGGTGCGTGCCGGTCTGACGCAGGCGAAGCCGAAGCGTCAGAACTTCGCGCAACAGACGTATTCTCTCGGGACCGAGCAGAACTTCAGATGGGACAAGGCGCTCGAAGCCGCGGCTGCGATGGAAGATGAAGAATTGAGCCGGAAGCTCTCCTTGCGCAAATGATCGTCGTCGATGTCAATCTGTTGATCTATGCGGTCAACCAGGACTCACCCAACCACAAGAAGGCGAAGTCATGGTTGGAGTCTGTGGTCTCCGGAACGGAAACGGTAGGGATGCCTTGGATCGTGCTCCTGGCGTTCCTGCGGTTGACCACCAGAACAGGCCTCTTTCAGAAGCCGCTGACCGTGGACGCAGCGTTCGACTTAGTCGACGGCTGGTTGCGGCAGCCTTCAGTGACGGTGCCTGAAGCTACGGCACGGCATCTGCAAACGATGCGCGATCTGATCTCGCCGCTGGGTACCGGAGGCAACCTCACCTCCGACGCATACCTGGCGGCATTAGCGATTGAGCACGGAGCGGAACTGTGCTCAACAGACAACGATTTCGCGAGATTCAGCCGGCTCCGCTGGCGAAACCCGCTGGTCCGGTGAAGGCCGACTAGCCGCGCCCTACGGCTTCCGCAGCCAGAGGTACCCGTGATTCCCTAACCGCCGCGCCTCCGGCCTCCGCAGTAGAACCACGTCCCAATACCGCAGCGGAAACAGCGCCCACCCGAACGCCACGTGCGCCGCCGCGCGCCACCAGCGCCACGGCAGGAGCAGCTTCCACCATTCGATCGCCACCACCAGAAGCGTCGCGGTCGGCCCGGTGCGCCATCCGCGCGCCACCACCTCAAGCCCGCCGCCCGCCAACTGGTCCAGCCCGTCGAGCGTCCACCGCCGGTAATCCCGCGGGTATTCGTGAAATGGATGGCAGAACGGCGCCACCACGTGGGCATGCCCGCCCGGCGCGAGAACGCGCTCGATCTCCCGCATCACCTGTTCCGGACAGCGAACGTGCTCCAGCACCGCGTCGCACTCCACCCGCGTGAATACGCCGTCCCTAAACGGCAGGGCGTGCGCATCGCCCCGCACATCCACGCCCGGCGCCGCGAACAGGTCGAAGTTCACATAGCCCGGCACACGGTTGCCATACCCGCCGATGTACAGGTTCCAGCGCCCGAGCGGGAAGTCTCTGGGCTCGTCCGGATTCGCGATGAAGGGAGCGGGCGGCATCAGCGCCCGGCGCAGTCGATCAAGCACTCTCTGCTACCATACCTCTATGCGTCGCTGATCGCCCCTTGCGGCCCTCCTCCTTCCCGTCCGGTTCTCGTTCCCGAGGTGAATTGTGTCCCGAAGTGCGATCTCCGTTGCCGGTCTGCGCAAAGTTTTTCGCAAGCGCAAGGGCTTTCTCAAACGCCAGGTCACTGAGGAATGGGCGCTCAAGGGCGTCTCCTTCGAAGTCCGCGAAGGCGAAACCTACGGCCTGCTCGGCCCCAACGGTTCCGGCAAATCCACGCTCATTCGCATCCTCTCCACGCTGCTCGTCGCCGACGAGGGCGAAGTCGGCGTGCTCGGCCATCGCCTGCCCGAAGGCGAGCGCGCGGTCCGGGAACTCATCGGCCGCGTGAGCGTGGACGCCGCGTTCTACAAGAAGCTCTCCGCCCGTGAGAACCTGCTCTACAGCGCGTTCCTGTACGGCTTCGACCGCGCCACCGCCGAGGCCCGCGCCCGCGATATCCTGGGCCGGCTGAGCTTCCCCCTGAAGCGCTTCGACGACCCGCTCGAAGAGGCCAGCCGCGGCATGCAGCAGAAAGTGGCCATCGCGCGGGCTCTCATCTTGCGGCCTCCTCTGCTGCTGCTCGACGAGCCGACTACCGGCCTCGATCCCAAGAGCAAGCGCGAAGTGCAGTCGTTCATCGAAGAGCTGCGCCGCGACGAGAAGACCACCATCTTCCTCACCACGCACGACATGTTCGAAGCCGAGCGCCTTTGCGCCCGTCTGGGGATGCTCGCCCACGGCAAGCTGGTTGCCGAGGGGGCGCCGGCCGACCTCATCGAGAAAGCAGGCGGCGGCACGCTCGAAGACGCTTTCATCCACCTGTCTGGCGAGAAACTCGCCGCGGAAGAAGAGGAGACGGCCACCGCATGATCAGTCCCCTGCAGCAGGTCTGGGCTTTCATCTACCGCGACCACCAGCTCACCAAACGCTACTTCTCCTGGGTGGTGGTCTTTACCGTCTACGCGGTGATCAGCGGGGCGAGTGTCGCGCTGATCGGCGTCGCGTCGAAGAACCAGAAGCTGACGCTGACTCTAACCATCGGCGTGCTGTTCTGGAGTTTCCTCTCGGTGCTCTTTCAGGAGATCGCCATGTCCATCGCCTACGAGCGCTGGGAGGGCACGCTCGAATACACCTTCATGGCGCCCGTCTCGCGCCTCACGCACCTGGCCGGCGTCAGCCTCTACGCGTCGTTCTACGCGATACTCCGTGCGCTCGCCGTGCTCGGCGGCCTGTTCCTTTTCCTCGACCTCGATTTCTCCGGCGCGAACCTCCCGGGACTACTCCTGGTGCTGCTCACCAGCAGCGTGGCTTTTATCGGCCTCGGCCTCATCGCGGCCATCCTGCCGCTCATGAGTCCCGAGCGCGGCGCGGAAGGCACGAACATCTTCCAGAGCATTCTGCTCCTGGTCTCGGGCATCTACTACCCGGTCTCTGTTTTGCCCTCGTGGGTGCAGCCGCTCTCCGCGCTCTCGCCCGCCACCTACGCACTCAACGCCAGCCGCCGTCTTCTCGGCGTGGAGAACATGCAGGGCAATCGCCTGGTGGCCGAACCGCTCTCCGCCGTTCTTCCCGACCTTGCCGCGCTACTCGCGATGGGCCTGGTTCTGGTGCCCGCCGGCTTGTGGATCTTCTCCCGCGTCGAAACCTGGGCCAAACGCACGGGCAAGCTGAAGCGCACCGGCTGACGAACCTACTCGCGCGCCTCCGTCCGCTTGGGAAGCACGTGCGGCGGAGGCGCGCTGACGGGTTTCCATTCGACGCTGAACCAGCCGCGATAGCCGAACAGCGGCCCCCAGCTCCGGTTGCGCACGTTCACGTCGATGCGGAAGCGACGTTCCGCGTCGTCGTACCACTCGCACACCTCGGCCACTCCCGAGAAAAACATCGGGAAGCGGAAGGAGATCGGCCCTTCATGGAAGCGCTGCCCGCCCGAGTGAAGCCGCAGGCCCCCGCGCTCGTCCACCGACAGATCGATGTCCACCGCCAGGTGCTGATGCGTGCCCAGGTAATCGACAATGCGCCGGCGCGCCGCGCTGTAAATCATGTACGCGTCGAAGCGCCGGGGCCGCGCGGTTTGGAACGTCCGGATCCAGGTTACGGTTTCGCGCCCCCAGCGGTCGAGGTACGCGTAGTTTTCGATGGTGAACGGGACGTTTTCACCGCACTCCGGGAACATGATGCTGCGCCATGCGCCCACCCACAGAAACGGCAGCGTGTACGGCGCGCCGTGCCACAGCCGTTCCATCACACCCGTGCCCACCGCGCCGGCGCCGTCCTTGCTGCTAAAGCCGAACCGGCGCTGGATCTCCGGATGCAAACGCGCGAAGTCCGATCCGAGCGCTTCTTCGTAGATCGATCTCATGGCTTGCCTCTCCGCGTGATGCAGCGCGTGCTCGAAGGCACATGCGGGTGCAGCCGCAGCGCGATCGCTGCCAGGACCATCGCCGCCGCGTTCAACGTCACCGGGTTGAACGCCTGCCCCAAGGCCCAGGGCGCGCTCATGGCCACGCCGATCAGCGCGGCGGGCATGGCGACCACGGTAATCCACAACGGCCAGCGCCGCCGCGGAGTGAACAGTATCAGCACTCCGAACAACGCCTCCGCCGCGCCCAGCCATGGCAGCAGCGCCAAGGGCGCGCCCGCTGCCTGCAGCAGCGCGATCTCGCTCCGGTGCGCCAGCCACAGCTTGGGCACAAGCCCGTGGTACAGCCACACGAACGCAACCGCGCCGCGGGCCAATGCGCTGGCCGACGCCAGGCGGAACGAAAGAGCCGGCGATGTCCCTTGCTCGATCCATATCCGTAGACGGTCGAAGCTCCAGGCCGTGGCCCAGTGGATGAGCGGGCGAAACAGCACATCGGCGAGCGGCCATCGAACGGTGTAGTCGTACCAGGTGAGAAAGCGCACGCCGCCCTCCACGGGGATGTACCGCCAATACCCGGAACCTTCGCGAATCAGCGACCAGGGCGAGTGCGACCAGAACTTCAGCGCGGAGGCCGCGCCTCCGTCTTCACCCTGCCGCACGCCGGTGCTCTCGCCCGCACCTTCGACCTCCAGTCCAAAGCCGATGCGCGTCGAGTAGTGAAAGCGCTGCGCGTCGTCCTCGCGGTCCTTCGGCAGGTAGCGGATCGAGGTGAATCGCAGATCCCACTGCTGATGCAGCCAAGGATCCTGTGTCCGCCTCCACACTTCCTCCAGGGAAGCCGCGATCTTGATTTCGACGTAGATCCCGCTCATGCGCGCGCTGTCATATTATGACCGCATGCGGCGCACTTTCCTGCAACAATCCGCGGCCGCTGCCGGCGTACTCATTCTCAAACCCCAAACCGTCTTCGGCAGCCAAGCGAACTCCGCCCTTTCCCTCGGCATCATCGGCCTCGGCGGCCGTGGCAATTGGATCGGCAATCATTTCATCGAACACACCGGCGCGCGTGTCACCGCGATGGCCGACGCGTTTCCGGACCGCCTGGCCGCGGCCAAGGAAAAGCTGCGCGCACCCGGCGCGAAGTCCTTCAGCGGCTTGAGTGGCTACAAGGAACTGCTGGCCACGGACATCGACGCCGTCGCCATTGAGAGCCCGCCCTACTACCACCCAGAGCAAGCTGCCGCGGCGGTGGCCGCCGGCAAGCACGTGTTTCTGGCGAAGCCCGTTGCGGTCGACGTCCCGGGCTGCCAGAGTATCCGCGAAAGCGGCCGCAGGGCGCAGGGCAAGCTCTCCTTCGTCGTCGATTTCCAGACCCGCGTGCGTCCCGTGTTCCAGGAAGCGGCGGCGCGCATTCACAAGGGTGAGATCGGCGAGCCGGTACTCGGCCACGTCTACTATCACGCCAGCCGCCTGCAGCCGCAATCGAAGCCTGGCATGGCCGCCGCCGAAGCGCGCCTGCGCGACTGGGTCTTCGACAAGGCGATCTCCGGCGACATTATCGTCGAGCAGAACATCCACGTGCTCGATTGCGCCAACTGGTATCTAAAAGGCCACCCCGAGCGCGCGATGGGAACCGGCGGCCGCAAAGCCCGGGTGGACGTGGGCGACTGCTGGGATCACTTCCTGGTGACGTTCTGGTATCCCAACGGCGTGAAGGTGGACTTCAGCTCCGCGCAGTTCACCAAGGGCTACAACGACCTCTGCATCCGCGTCTACGGGTCGCAGGGCACCGCCGACACTCACTACGGCGGCGCGGTTCGCATCACGGGCACACCCACGCCCTGGACGGGAGCGGAGAAGGACGACACCTTTACCGGCGGGGCCGTGATCAATGTGAAGAACTTCGTTGAGGCGATTCGCAGCGGCAAGCCCATCAACAACGTCGAAGAGAGCGTGGAGAGCAACCTCACCTCGGTCCTTGGCCGCATCGCCGCCTACACCGGCAGGATGGTCGCCTGGGATGAGATGATGCGCGCCAACGAAAAGCTGGAGGCCAAGCTCACGCTCTAGGCCGGCCGCGAGCGCCGCTCCGGGCGCCGCGCCTTTTCAGAACCGGTAGCCGATTCCCACGCGGGCCGAGATGTCGGGCAGGACGTACCGCCACGTCAGCCCGGCTTCGAAGCGCAGCAGCAGGCGTTCGGAGGGCGCGGCCACAACGCCGAACTTGCCCAGCAACGTCATGCCGGAATCGTTCGCCACGAAGTCCCGCGACTGGAACGTGGTCCGCGTGCGGTCCACGGCGAGTCCCACGCCGCCTCCCCCGAACCCATAGAGCCGCTCGCCACCCCAGCGGCGAACCACGGCCGGGCTCACATACGTGCGCCGGGCTGAGAAGCTCTCCGTCGGGATCGGCGACTCTTGTGTGGCGCGGCCGGTTGAGACCTCGAGATCCACAGCCCACGCGCCGGTGATCGGCACCATCACGGCGCCGCCGAACGCCGCCGCCGTCCCGAGGCTGCTCTCGTCCCCGCCGATGCGCGAGGCCCCCACCAGCCCGAAGACCTCCACCGCGCGCGGCGCCTGCGCCGCCAAGGGAAGACCAGCCAGCAGCAGCAGCCCGGCGCGTTTCATGCGTGCCACCTCACGGTCTTACCGGTCCGGATGGCTTCGACGCCCAGCAGAGCCGTCTCTGTAATCAGCGCGCCGAACTGGAAGTTGCAGTTGGGCGCCGGTCCGCCCTTCGCCGCGTCGATCCATTCCTTGTAATGGCCGATGCTACGGGCAATAGTCTTCGCCGGCGGCGGCATGTCGCGGTGCTTCGACTCCGGCAGCAGCCGCACCCGGCCGCCCGCGAAGCCGCTCAGCAACGCTCCTTTCTCGCCTAGAAACAGCAATCCCGTGCGCGGCAGTTCCGCCTCCGGGTCAAGCTGCGGAGGACGCGGCGGCTTCAGGCCGCCGTCATACCAGAAGACGCGAACGCCGCCCGGGAAATCCCACGTGACAGCGGCGGCGTGAGGAAACGTCTCCGGCGTCTTCAGGGTTCGGGAGCGCATCCAGGGTTGGTCGGCCTGATCGGAGGGCGCCGGGACCATGATGAAGTTCGAACTGGCGGAAGCGGAGACGGGCGGCGGCAGTTCCAGGGCGCGAAAGATGATGTGCAGTGTGTGGCAGCCCATGTCGCCCAACGCACCGGTGCCGAAGTCGTACCAGCCGCGCCAGTTGAAGGGATGGTAGACGGGGTGGAAGGGGCGCTTGGGCGCGCCGCCCAACCACAGGTCCCAATCGAAGGTGTCCGGCGGAGCCACCGCCTGTTCCGGCCGCGGAAGGCCTTGCGGCCACACCGGGCGATCACTCCAGGTGTGCACCTCGCGCACTTTGCCGATGATCCCGGAGCGTACCCATTCCTCCGTCTGGCAGGCTTCCTCGGAGGCGCAACTCTGCACGCTCATCTGGGTGGCGACCTTCTTCTCCCGGGCCGCCTTCGCCACCGCCCGCGCCTCCTCGATGGTGCGCGTCATCGGCTTGGCGCAATAGACGTGCTTGCCGAGCTCAATCGCCGCCAGTGCGATCTGGGCGTGCGTGTGATCCGGTGTCCCGATGATCACGGCGTCGATGGCCTTCTCCCGTTCGAGCAGCTTTCGCCAATCGCGGTAACGCGCGGCGTTCGGATAACGGGCGAATGTCTTTGCGGCGTACACGTCGTCGACGTCGGCCAGCGCGACGATGTTCTCCGACTCGCACTCGCGGAGGTACCCGCCGCCCATGGCGCCGATGCCGACGCCGGCGATGTTCAACTTGTCGCGCGAAGCGTTTTGCTGCGCGCCCGCGACGGCGGCGAAAGCCGCGCCGCCCAATAGCGTTCGCCGTTCGATAGTCATCGCCGCCATCGTAACGCGGCGAGCGACCGAAGGCGAGACCGCAGGCCGCTACTTCACGCCGATTGTTACACTCGTCTGCGTCGCCACCCCGCCGATGGTGATCACCACGGGCACGGCCTTGCCGGCCTTCGCGCCCGCGGGCACGGTGAGATTCACCTGGAATACGCCCGCCACCAGGCCGCTGACGCCGGTGGCGGATTGCACCGGAGCGTCGATCCCGTCGATTTGTGCGCTCACGGTGGCGGTGATGTTGAGCACTGAATTCAGAATCTCGCCGTTCGCCACCGCGGGCGTCGCCGTCAGTACGCCTTCTCCGGTTCCGAAGAGCGAGATGACTTTCCCGCCCGCAATCGGGTTCGCGTCAGAATTGATGGTGCCGTCTTCGTTCAGCGCGGCGGCCTGGCCGGAGCCAACGGAACCCATAGTGAAGAGCGCGGGGGCGGTGGCGGCCACCGCCACCGTCAGCGGTTGCGCGGAGACCACACCGTTGAACTCGGCCCACACCTTTACGTTGCCGCCGGTAGTGACGTTGTAGGGGACCATCGCCACCACCTGCGAGAGCGAGGTGAAAATGATGGGCGCGGCGGTGGCGGCGCCCGACGTTGTAGTTCCGAAGAGAATCCGCGTTCCCGCCAGCGTCGCCGCGATCGTCGCCGGGGAAGTCGGCATCGCAAACGTGGTGAGCGCGCCCGGCCCGAGGCCGCTACCGAAGATCGCCACCATCTTGCCGGGTGAAACCGGCCCGGCGAGGAAGCTCGCCGCATCCACGACTCCTGCGATCTGCGGCCCCGGCGCCAGGACGCTGAATACGGCCGCACTCGATACGCCGCCGCCCGGGTCCGGATTGCTTACGGTGATCGAAAGGTTGCCCACCGCCGAGAGCAGACTGGCGGGGATCACGGCCTGCATCGAGGTGCTACCCAGCGGCGTGGTGGCGAGCGGCGTCGATCCGTTCACGCGCACTTGAGAGCCCGTGTAGAAGTTCGTCCCGGTGAGGGTTACGGTGGTGGTCCCGGCGCCCGCCACCGCGCTGGCTGGAAACACGGAGGTCAGCGTCGGGGCGCCCGGATTGACCGTCAGGTTCACGGTTACGGCGACGGTCTTGTTGGCCGAAGACGGCGCGGAGATCGTGACCGTGCCTTTGTAAACGCCGGGCGTCAAACCGGTGGGGCTGATGATCAGATCGACGGTTGGGGCGAAGCCGGGAAAGATGATGCCGCTGGTGGGCGTGGCGGTGAGCCACGTGGCACCGGTGACCGCTGCGGTGTAGGAAAGCAATGAACCGTTGCTGTTCAGCGTCAGCTTCTGCGAGGGCGCCGGCGAGCCGGGCGTGTGAATCAAAGAAACCGGGTTGGGGGTGACGGTGAGCGCCGCCGGTGGCGCCTTCACGGCCAGAGTCACCGGGATGTTGACCGCCGGGACCCACGCCGCCGTCACCGCCACCTGGCCCGTGTAAGTGCCAATGGCGAGGCTGGTCGGATTCACAGTCACCTTAAGCGAGCCGGGCGTACGGCCGGTGTCCGGGCTCACCGTGAGCCACGCGCCACCCGTGGCCGCGGCCGCGAAGTTCATGGGCGTGGTGCTGCCCGTGACGCTCACCGCCAGAGTCTGCGCGGCGGGCAGCTTGGTGTCACCCAACTGGTGCGTGAACGCCAGCGAGCCGGGCGTCACTTTGAGGGTCTGCGCCGGCAGAGAACTCGCGGCCATCGCGAGCAGGCATGCCAACCGTTTCCAGGTCATCACGACTGGCTTATCGGCCAGCCGCGCCGCATTATGAGGCGATCGAGAAGCGGCGGGTCACTTCCATCACCGCCGTTCGCCAGAAGTTCGGCTTCGGCGGCGGCGCGATGGACGGGACGCGCCATTGCCGTGGCGGATCGACGGCGTAGCTCAGCTCCGCCATGAACTCGGAGCAAGACGTAAAGCGTTCTCCCGGGTTCTTGGATAAGGCGCGCGCGAGCACCAGGTCGGCGGTCTCCGGAACGTCGCGGTTCGCCGCGCTCGCGGGCCGGGGATCGTCGGAGACGATGCGCAACAAAAGCATGTGTTCCGTCGCGGCCTCGAGCGGAGGCCGTCCGGTGAGCACTTCATACGCCATCGCCGCCAGCGAGTATTGGTCGGACCGGGCTCCCGCGAACTCCGACCGCAATTGCTCCGGAGGCAGATAGTGGAACGTGCCCACCAGCATGCCGCGCAGCGTGATGCCGCTCACCGACCGCATCTTCGCCAGCCCGAAGTCCGCCAGTTTGGCCACCCCGTCGGAGTTCACCAGCACGTTGGCGGGTTTTACGTCGCGATGGTAAATCCCGAAGGAGTGCGCGTAATCGAGTGCGGCGGCAACCTGACGCAGAGCGCTCAGTTTCTCGGCCGCGGAGCGACCGGCCGTGTACTCGGTGAGCCGCAACCCGCGCACCAGTTCCATGACGATGTAGGCGAACTCGGGACGCTCGGCGAAGTCGTACACCTTGACGATATTGGGGTGCGAAAGCTGCGCCGCGGCGGATGCCTCCACGCGGAAGCGCTGGAGCACCATGTCGCCGTCCGTGCTGCCACCGAGCAGATGCAGCCAGAGCAGCTTGATCGCCACGTCGCGCTGCAGGCACTCGTCCCGGCCCGAGTACACGTGCCCCACGGCCCCGCGCCCCAAACACTCATGGATTTCGTACCGCCCGAGGTGTCCCATCCCGCCTCCGCGTATAGCGCCTCCAACTGGTAACGCGGATTCCGCCCGGCTCTCAGGCCAAAGATCTCTTCCGTCCTTGCCGAGCCCGCCCGCCGTCTGGGACTATGAGGCATGATGCAGGCGAAGGCGGGCGACCGCGTCCGGGTCCACTACACAGGCACGCTCGACGACGGGCACGTATTCGACAGTTCGGCGGACCGCGAGCCGCTGGAGTTCCAGCTCGGCCAGGGCGACGTCATCGCGGGCTTCGACCGCGCGGTCGAAGGAATGTCCGTGGGCGAGTCGAAGACCGAGCGGATTCCGGCGGCGGAGGCGTACGGCCCGTATCGCAGCGAATTGCGGCTCGAGTTGACCCGGGACCAGTTTCCCGCCGATTTGGAGCTGCGCGAGGGCATGCGTCTGCGCCTGGAAGGCCCGCACGGGCAAGCGATGCCCGTACTGCTGACCGAGTTGGGACTGGAAACGGTGACCCTCGACGGAAACCACCCGCTGGCGGGACAGGAACTGATTTTCAAGATCGAACTGGTGGAGATTCTGGCGGCCTAGCGCGCCAAGCCGGACTACAGCGCGCTCGAATGGTCGTGGATGATCTTCCAGCCCGCCTTGCCCTTGCGCACCACCAGGCTGTAGCGGCCCGTCGCGTCCCCACCCCCCGCGGCAGTGCGCTTGAGGGTGTACCGGCCGACGACGATCGCCAGGTCCGGCGCCACCGTTCTCACCGTGATCTCGCTGAAAGTCAGCGCCCCCATCGCGTCGCGCGTCGGGTAGTCGCGCCGGTAGCGCGCCAGGATGGCGTCCGGCCCGCCCCGAACCACCTGCCTGCCAACGAAGGTGGTCTCCGCTGAGTCCTCATAGTAGGAAGCGAAGGCGGGCAGGTCGCCGCGGTTCCAGTCCTCCGCCGAACGGAGCAGCATCGCGGTGATCGCTTTGTCTTCCTGGGCCAGGAGCAGAAAGGGGCACAACAGCGGCAACAGGCGGCGCAGAAGCATCTTCAACAAATAGCATTGCTGTTACACTGGGAGCCAGATCGTTATGGCCGTCAGCAAGGATTTGCTCGAGATTCTGGTTTGCCCGCTGTGCAAGGCGACGGTGGAGTTGAAGCCGGACGGCTCCGGCCTGAAATGCGTGGAGTGCAAGCGCGTCTATCCGATCCGCGACGACATCCCGGTGATGCTCATCGACGAGGCTCGGATCGAGGAATAAGCGTCCCGGCGCATGGCAACGGTTCTCGAACGTCTGCCCGAGGGCGCCACAGTCAACGTCATCCGGCTGCGTTCGTTGGGCGATTGCGTGCTCACCACGCCCGCGCTTCGGGTTCTGAAGCAGGCCCGGCCCGACCTGCGCGTCACGGTCACCGTGGAGCCGCGGTTCTCCGCCGTCTTCGAAGGCAATCCCGATGTGGAGACCGTAGCGGCGCCCTCCCTGCCCGCGGCCCGTGCCGGCCTTTGCCTCAACCTCCACGGCGGTTCGCGCAGCGCCTGGCTAGCCGCCTCCACGTGCGCTCGATTTCGCGCCGGGTTCAGCCACTTCGTCCCGGGCTGGCTCTATAACGTGAGGATTCCGCGGGCCCAGGACATACTCGGCGAGGAGCGCACGGTCCACACGGCGGAACATCTGGCAAGCGCCGTTTTCCATCTCGGCGCGCCCCGCCGCGAGATCCCGCGAGCCCAACTCTTCGCCCCTCCGCCGCCCGTCCGTCCGCCGTACGCCGTGGTCCATCCGCTGGCGGCGACGCCGGAAAAGACATGGCCGCCCGAGCGGTTTGTGGAAGCCGCGCAGTGGCTGCGCCGCGAAGCCGGCCTGGAGCCGGTCTTTATCGGCGCGGCCACCGACCAGATGCGCGCCTTTTCCTCCTTCGAATGCCTTCGCGGCGCGGCGCTGAAAAGTGTCATGTCGCTGCTCTCCGGGGCCTCGCTCTTCCTCGGTAACGATAGCGGTCCGGCGCACATGGCAGCGGCGTTCGGGGTTCCCGTGGTGGTCCTGTACGGAACGTCGGACCCGGTGATCTGGGCGCCGTGGCGCACTGCGTCGGAGAGCATCGCGGCGCGCGAGGGAATCGCCCAGCTTCCCGTCTCCCGGGTCATCGAATCCCTCGAGCGGCTGAGGGTCCGCGTATGAAGGGGCTCGGAAGGCTGCTCGGCTATGTGCGGCCGTACTGGCCCGCGCTCGTGTTTTCCGTGGCCCTGATGGGCATCGCGGGCGCCGCCCATGGATTGATGGCCCTGCTCATTGAGCCGATCTTCGACCGCGTGCTGCGCCCGCAGGCCGAAGAGGCCCAGGTGCTGCTCGCCCGCATCCCGGTCCTCGACTACCCGATCTACCTCGACAACCTGCTGCCCGCCTGGATCACCAATGTCTGGACCATGGTCGCCGTCGGCATCGCCGGTGTGTTTCTGATCAAGGGCCTTGCCGATTACCTGGGCAACTACCTGGTGAACTACGTGGGGCTGTCCGCGGTCACCGACGTGCGGCAGGCGGCGTTTGAAAAGGTGCTCAAGCAGGACGCTTCGTTTTTCGAGTCCAACTCCACCGGCAAGCTGATGTCGTCGATCCTCAACGATATCGAAAAGATCCAGGTGGCGACGTCGCACATTCTCGCCGATTTTCTTCGCCAGAGCTTCTCGGCGGTCTTCCTGCTGTACGTGGTCTTCGCGAAGGACTGGAAGCTCGCGCTGGTGAGCTTCACGCTCTTTCCGTTCGTGCTGCTGCCCACGTTGCGCATCGGCAAGCGGCTGCGGCGCACCACCCGGCGCGCGCAGGACGACGCCGCGGAGTTGACCGAAATTCTTCAGGAGACGTTGAGCGGGCACCAGGTGGTGCAGTCCTTCGGCGCCGAACAGTTGGAGGCGCAGCGGTTCGCCAAGGCCAGCCGCAGGCTGCGCAAGAGCAACCTTCGCTATACCGCGCAGCAGGCCCTGGCCTCGCCCATGATCGAGTTCTTCGCCGCGCTCACGCTGGTGGCGCTGCTCACCTACGCGCGCGGGCAGATCGCCGCCGGCGCGATGACCACCGGCGAGTTCACCAGCTTCGTCATCGCATTGCTGATGCTTTACGAGCCCGTGAAGCGCCTGACCGGTATTCACAACATCTTCCAGCAGGCGCTGGGCGCTTCGCAGCGCGTCTTCGAGTACCTGGACCGGCAGGAGGTCATCGCCGATTCACCGGGGGCCAGGGCGCTGACCGGCTTTCGGGAGGCCATCCGGCTGGAGAGAGTGGGTTTCCGATACTCCGGCTCCGAGGCGCCCGTGCTGGTGGCCGTGGATCTGGAAGTGCGCGCGGGTGAGGTGGTGGCGCTGGTCGGGCCGTCGGGCGCGGGAAAGACGACCCTGGCGCGGCTGGTTCCCCGTTTCCACGATGTGCAGGAGGGGCGCGTGCTGGTGGACGGCCTCGACGTTCGAGCGGCGCGGCTGGAGACGTTGCGCGCGCAAATCGGGATCGTGCCGCAGGACACGTTCCTGTTCAACGACACGGTTTCGAACAACATCCGCTACGGTCGGCGCGAGGCAACCGACCACGACGTCCGCGAGGCGGCGCGCAACGCCCTGGCCGAAGAGTTCATCGAACGGCTTCCGGAGCGCTACGATACGGTGATCGGCGAACGCGGAACCAAACTCAGCGGCGGGCAGCGGCAGCGCATCGCGATCGCCCGCGCGTTGCTCAAGAACGCCCCGATCCTGATCCTCGACGAAGCCACCAGCCATCTCGACACGGAAAGCGAGATCCTGGTGCAGCGCGCGCTCGCCAACCTGATGGCCGGGCGCACGGTGATCGTCATCGCGCACCGGCTCTCCACCATCCGGCGCGCCGACAAGATCGTCGTGCTCGACCGCGGCCGCATCACCGAAATCGGAACCCATGACGAACTGGTGGCCGGCGGAGGCATCTACCAGCGTCTGCATGAACTCCAATACCTGGAGGCCTCCGCATGAGTGCACCCCTTCGATCCATGACCGGGTACGCCCGGGTCCGCCGCCAAACGCCGCGCGGCGAAATCATCTTCTCACTGAAGAGCGTCAACCACCGCGGGTTGGATCTGCACTTCCACCTGCCCGCCTCGCTCGACCCTTTCGAAGGCGCGGTGCGGGCGGTGCTGAAGCAGGCGCTTCTGCGCGGGCACGTGGACGTGCGCGTTTCGCTGGTGCGCGCCGGCGGCGAGGGAGCGGGCCAGTTGAACCGGGAACTGCTGGCCGCCTGGCACGGAGCGTTTCGCGCCGCTTCGGCCGAGCTCGGCCTGCGCGGAGAACCGGACTTGAACGAGGCGCTGCGCATTCCCGGAATGCTCGGCGAGGCGGGCGAGGAGGAGATCGAATCCGGCTTTGAAAGCGAGATCGCGGCGGCCGCGGGGGACGCGGCGGCGCGATTGAACGAGGTCCGCGCCCGCGAAGGCGCGGCGATCGCCGCGGAGATGCGAGCCCATAACGCCCGTGTGCGGGACGCGGCCGGGCGGATCGGCGACCTGCGCGCCGGCGCGCTGCCGTACTATCAGCAGCGGCTGCAGGAGCGGCTCGCGGAGCTGCTGAACGGCGTGGGCATCGAGCCCCAGCGGCTGGCGCAGGAGGCCGCTCTGCTCGCCGACCGCAGCGACATCGGCGAGGAGACCGCACGTCTGCGAATCCACGCCGATGAGCTGGCCGCGCTGCTCGATGCCGGCGGCGAAGTGGGCAAGCGGCTCGACTTTCTGCTTCAGGAGATGAACCGCGAGGCCAACACCATCCTCTCCAAGACCACCAACATCGGCGAGATCGGACTGGAGATCACCGGCCGGGCTCTCGAAGCCAAGTCGGCGATTGAGAAAATACGGGAGCAGGCACTGAACTTGGAATGAGTATCGTCTTCATCATCTCGGCGCCGTCGGGCTCGGGCAAGTCGACCCTGGTCGGCCGCTTGATGGCCGCGCTGCCGGCGCTTACCTTCTCGGTTTCTTACACCACGCGCGAGCCGCGCCCCGGCGAGCGCGACGGCGAGAGTTACTGCTTCGTCGCCCGGAGCGAGTTCGAGCGGATGATCGCGGCAGGCGAGTTCCTGGAGTACGTGGAGGCCTTTGGGAACTACTACGGAACGCCGCGGCGCGCCCTGGCCGAGTCGCGCGAGAAGGACCTGGACCTGGTGCTCGACATCGAGGTGAAAGGCGCGGCCGCGATTCTGAGCGAAGTGCCGGAAGCGGTTTCGGTCTTTATTCTGGCTCCTTCCCGGGAGGTGTTGGAGGCGCGGCTGCGCGCGCGCGGCGAAACGCGCAGCGACGTGATCGCCCGCCGCCTGGCGCGCGCGGGCATGGAGACCGGCCATTACGTCAACTACGACTACGTGCTGATCAATGACGATCTGGAGGAGACCGCGCAAAACCTGATCGGCATTGTCCGCGCCGAACGCGCGCGCCGGGCGCGGATGGTGGAGAAGATCCAGCCCATGCTCGAGACTTACCGGGCCGCACAGCCGCAATGAGCCTGATCACTATCTCCGGGGAGCCGGGCTGCCGCCAGGCGGAAGTGGCCCGGCTGGTGGCGCAGACCCTGCAATTCGAGTTGATCACTGAGAGCCGGCTGGAGACGCTGCTGAGCGAAGAATTCGGCGCCGGGAATGAGATTCCGGACAAGGCGTACCCCGCGGCCGTGGCCTCGGTGCTCGCCCATCTCGCCACCGGGCATCACCTGGTCGCGGCCGTGGCGGGAGCGGAACTGATCTTCGTCCGTTTCGCCAACGTACTGCGGGCTCATGTGGTGGCCCCGGAGGCCTCGCGCATCGGCTTGCTCATGATCGACCGGCGCCTCGACCGGCCCTCGGCCAAGAAGGCGCTGAAGGAAATGGAGACCGCGCGCCGCGGCCTGCGCAAGCGCCGCTTCGGCCGCGCCACCGTCGATCCTCACGCCTTCGACCTGGTTTTGAACTCGGAGAACCTCGACGTGGAGGCGGCCGCCGCGGTCCTGTGCGCGGCCGCGGACCAGCGCGGTCTGCGCGAGGGCGGACTGCTGTCCGCCGCCGCTGGAGCGCAGTTCCAGTTCCGGCTTCGGCTCGACCTCGCCAAACACGGGATCCAACCGAACGGCCGCGCGCAACTCAAGCACGCCTCGTTCGGACACCCCAGCGAGGAGATCTTCGCCAACCTCCTGGACTTCTATCGCATCGCCTGGGAGTACGAGCCGAGGAGCTTTCCCGTGGCCTGGGACAAGGACGGCCGCGTGCTTGAGTCGTTCACCCCGGACTTCTATTTGCCCGAGTTCGACCTCTACGTCGAACTCACTACGATGAAGCAGTCGCTGGTCACCAAGAAGAACCGCAAAGTGAAACTGTTGCGGCAAATCTATCCGGGCATCAACATCCAGGTGTTCTACGAGAAGGACTTCCAGAACCTTGTCTTCAAGTACGGCCTGACGGCGGAGCGCGCGGAGGCGCGGACGTGAATCTCTTCAAGCCGCAGCCGAACAACATTGAGCGCGTGCTGTTCACCGAGGAGCAGATCGCCGAGCGGATCCGCGAGGTGGCGGGCGAGATCTCAGACCGGTATCAGAAAGGCGTGAAGCTGGTGGGTGTCCTGAAGGGCTCGATCTTCTTCCTCACCGCCCTGGCGCGCGAGATTACAGCGCCCGTCAAATTAGACCTGCTGGCCATCTCCAGCTTCTCGGCGAAGGCAGGCGCTCCGGGCGTGGTGCGGATTGCCAAGGACCTGGACGATTCGATTGAGGGCGAAGATGTCCTGCTGGTGGAGGACATCGTCGACACCGGATTCACGGCGCGCTACCTGCTCCAGACGCTCGCGGCACGAGGCCCGAACTCGCTCAGCCTTTGCACCCTGCTGGATCGGACCTCGCGGCGCATCGTACAGGTGCCGGTCGAATTTCGCTGCTTCGAAATTCCGGACCGGTTCGTGATCGGCTTCGGGCTCGACCACAAGCAGCTCTATCGCGACCTGCCGTTCATCGCCGTCCTCAAGCCGCGCGAGTAACCCAGCCGTCATTCATCATTTCGTGTTGCTCATTTCGTCAAGCCGTCATGGCCTGTTCGCTAGCCTTGCGGGATAGTTCTGCAAGCCTTCCAAGAGAGGAATCGTGAACGGAAACACACTATTGACGATCTCTGCCGTCACCCTGGCGATGACGGCGTCCGCGTATGCGCAAGCCGGGCCCAGCCTGCGCTTCGCGCTCCCCGAGAAAACGCGTGTGCTCCAGGGCCAGTTGATGGACCTGGTGCTTGAGGTGCGCAACGCGGAAACGCTGAGCGGCCTGAAAGTGATGGCGGGCAGTGTCGACCTCACTTCCCGCTTCGGCGCCCCGTCGCGGGCGGACCTGGATTGTGACTCGACATCGGACTGGGTGCTTCGCGCCGATCTGCAGTCACTGGACGTCCCGGGTGAGATCAGGCTGGAGGCCACGGCCAGCGTCGGCGGCACGGCCGTGAGTGACAGCCGAATGATAACGGTTCGCGAGTTCAACGCGAACACCCTGCAGCGCCGGAACGTGATCCTCTTCATCGGAGACGCAATGGGCACGGCGTATCGCGACGCCGCGCGCCTGGTGGCTCGCTCGATCGTGAAAGACGGCAAGAACTCCTTCCGCGAGGGCTTCTTCGACGACCTGCTGGAGATGGACAAGATGCCGGTCTCGGGCATGGTGATGACCTACGGCACAGACTCGATCGTGCCCGACTCCGCCAACACCGGCACGGCCTGGGCGGCCGGCAACAAGAGCTTCCTGAACGCGGTGAACGTGTTCACCGACGGGACCGATTGCAAGTGGCGCTTCAACGGACAAGCCAACGCCGCCAACGCCGGTTTCATCCAGGACAATCCGCGCGTGGAGAACCTCTGGCAGTATCTGAAGCGCCGCTTCGGATACCGCACCGGTATCGTCACCACCGCGGCGGTGACCGACGCGACTCCGGCGGTGCAAGGGGCCTACAGCGGCTTCCGCCAGATGCGCCTCGAGATCGCCCGGCAGTACCGCGAGAACCCGATGCTGGGAGGCCGTCCGGCCTTCGATGTGATTCTGGGCGGCGGCGCCGACCCGTTCACCGCCGCGGGCCGCACCGACGGCCGCAACCTGATTCAGGAGTTTCGCAGCCTGGGTTATGAGTACGTGACGAACGCCACCCAGCTTCGCGCCGTCCGTCCCTGGCAGAGCCGCGTGGTCGGCCTCTTCAAAGGCTCAGCGACCCCCGCTCCGGCGGCCAACGGTATCGGCACGGCCTCCGACGTCAACATGGACGTCGCCTACGACAAGCTCGGCCTCACGAAGCCGGCCTCGGAGCCGTCGGCGAACCTCGGCGCTTTCACCGATCAGCCGATGCTCGAACTCATGACCGAGAAGGCGATCGAGTTCCTTGGCGCGCCCACGCTGTTCGGCAACGCGCCCTTCATTCTGATGGTTGAGGCCGCTTCGATCGACAAACAGTCGCATCCCAACAACGCCGCCGGCACCATCTGGGACACCATCGAGTTCGACAAGTCGATCGGCGTAGCCCGCTCCTGGGCTGCCAAGCGTCCCAACAAGGACACGCTGATCGTGGTCACCGCCGACCACGACCAGTCGATGCACATCATCGGCGTGAGCAACACGCCGGACGACGAGTACTTCTCCCGCACCAAGAGCGAGCGCATCACCTATCGCACCGCGCGCGGCGAGCAGAACTTCACCGTGTGGGGCGACTCGTTGACCAACGCCCGCGCCGGCTTGCCGTTCATCAACGGCAGCACCGGCAGTTCGAACAACGCTGGTACGGGCGGCATGCCCGGCACGTTCACCTGGACCACGAACAACAACGATCCCGCCTCGGCCGGCTACTCCACCTACTTCGGCTCGCCCGCCTATCGCCTGGACGACCGCACCGGCTATCCCGTGAACTCGGGCGCCGGCCTGCGCCGCCTGTCGGTGGGCTTCCGCACCGGCGACCATACCGGATCGAGCGTTCCGGTCACCGCCGAGGGCCCGGGGGCGTTCCTGTTCACCGGCTACATGGACCAGTCCGACATCTTCTTCAAGATGGCGGCGGCAATCTCGAACGATACGTCGGACGCGGACAAACTCGTGGAGGCGCTCAATTCCACGCGCTGGCCGAAGTCAGTCGGAAAGTAGGAGCGTTCGAATGCTTCGAGTTGTCACTCTGGGGGCGCTGCTTGCCGCGGCGCCCCTGTTTTCCGGCATGTCCGAGGCGCGCGACCCTCGCGTCGCGCGGGACCAGATCGTTTGGTTCCAATTGACCGAGAGCCGCGAGCAGGCTGCAAAACTCCTCGGCGCTCCCTCCACCGTCGCTCACTTCGGAACCGATTTCATCTCCTGGCAGTACCAAGGCGGCGACGTCGATCACCACGAGTATTCCCATCAACTGGTATTCCGTAAGTCCGATGGAAAGCTGGCCAGCGTCACACGCAACTATGAACCCGGGCGAAACGTGGATCCGCTCTTTCCGGCGCGCGTGAGCTCGGTTCACCACTTCCCCAATGCGGAGAAGCCCCAGCTCAGCCTGAGGTTGCGAAGACTTCCGGGCGGCCGCGTGTTGATGGCCATGGGCTCGCCCAAGCCCGGCTCCCTCACCACCCAACTCGTCTTGATGCGCGAGGACGACTTGCCGGCCCTCTATCCCTGGATCCGCCTGCCGGAACGGAACGCCCGGTAGGGCTACCCGGCTTTCTTCTTTGCCTTCGCCTTGTCCGTGAGCATCCGGATCAGTTTGGTCTCCTCGGGCCGATAAGGCGCGCCGTCCGTTCTGAACACCTCGTGGAACCAGATCTTCGGCTCACGCCCTCCGGTGTATGCCTGCCGCCAGGAGTCCCACGGAAGGTGCGTCTGCGTCTTGCCCTGCACCAGGCCCCAGTTGATCGCCGCAACCCCGTACTCGAGCGCCACGGGAAGGCTGCCTTCAAAGGTGCTGTTGTTGCCGCGCGCCATGTACTCGGTGCACAGGATGGGCCGTTTGTAGCCTTGGAGCGAGACGATGCGGGCCCGGAAGGAATCCGCGCCCTCATAGTTGTGGAAGCTGATCACGTCGCTTTCCTCGATTTGTACCCGCTCGAGGGGAGTGAGTTTTTCGAGCTTGGACCAATCCGGGCTCTTCCACAATCCGCTGGTCAAGGGTTGCGTGGCTCCCGCGGCGCGCGCCCACGCGAACGATTGCTTCAGCAGCGGCAATACGAGATCCACCTTGTTCCGGGGCTCGACCTTGACGTAGGCCGGATCGTTCATATTGTCAGGCTCATTCCAGACGTCCCAGGCGAGCACGCGCGTGTCGTTGGCAAACGCGCCCACCACACCTTTCAGGTACGCCTCCAGCCGCGCCGCCTGTGACGGATCGGCCAGCGCCTTGGCGCCCGGTCCCTGCACCCAGCCGGAGTTATGCACGCCCGGCTTCGGCGCCCGCTGCTTACCCAGCGCCGGGAACGGATCCCAGCAGGAATCGAACAATACCAGCATCGGACGAATCCCATGCTTGGCCGCGATCCCCAGAAACTGATCGATGCGTTTGCGATAGCCGGCGGCGTCCTGCTGCCAGGGAAGGTCGTGCAGGTAGACACGCATGGTGTTCATACCGATCGCGGCCGCCCAGCCCAACTCCTTATCGATGGTTGCCGGGTCGAACGTGTCGGCCTGCCAGAACTCCAGTTGGTTGATGGCGTTGGCGGGCGAGTAGTTCGCTCCCACCAGCCACGGCTGCCGGGCATACCAGGCATTCGCCTTCGCCGGGGTCCAGCGTCCCGGCTGCGCGGTCAACGCGCCGCAACCCAAAGAGAAAACCACCGCCGCCGCAAGGAATGCTCTCATTTTCGCTCCCGAGCCATGATACGCCGCTCGGGACGTCTACTGCGCGTGCGCGGCGGACCAGCGCTCCGGCACCATCGCCAGACTCTTCAGCTTCGCGGCGAGCGTCGTCCGCTTCAGCCTCAGCATGTCCGCCGCCTGGCTCTTGTTGCCTCCCGTCTTCGTAAGCGCCTGCTCCAGGATGTGCCGTTCAATGGTGCTCACCGTCGATTCGAAGTCGAGCCCGTCGTCGGGAAGCGGCACCAGCGGCGTCCGGTGGGTATCCGGGGCCGGAGGCTTCGTCGCTGCCGGCAATCGGAAGTCGCCCGGGTAGAGCACGTTCGCATCGCCGCTCAAAGCGATCGCCATCTCCACGGCGTTTTCAAGCTGCCGGACGTTCCCCGGCCAATCGTAGCGGGTGAGGCGGTCCAGCGTCTCCGCGGCCACGCGCCGCAGCGGGACGTCCTCCTGCCGGCAGACCTTATCGATGAAGTAGCGAACCAGAATCGGGATATCCCGCGGCCTCTCCCGCAGCGGAGGCACGGTGATGGGAACCACGTTCAGCCGGTAGTAGAGGTCCTCCCGGAACCGGCCCTCGCGGATCCGCCGGACCAGGTCGACGTTGGTGGCGGCGATCACGCGCACGTCCACCTTCACCGTCTCCCCGCTCCCCAACCGCTGGAACTCGCGTTCCTGCAGCACGCGCAGCAGTTTGGCCTGCGTCTCCAAAGGGATCTCGCCGATTTCATCCAGGAAAATCGTTCCGCGGTGCGCCTGCTCGAACCGGCCCGCTCTCTGTTGGAGGGCTCCCGTGAATGCCCCCTTGACGTGCCCGAACAGCTCCGCCTCCAGAAGGTTCTCGGGAATCGCGCTGCAGTTCACCGCCACCATCGGAAGATGCGCCCGCGGGCTGGCCAGGTGGATCGCGCGCGCCACCACTTCCTTGCCGGTCCCCGTTTCACCCGTAATCAGCACCGTCGACCGCCGGGGGCCGACCAACCCCACCAGGTGCGCCACGTTGCGCATGGCTTCGCTATCGCCCACCAGCGTCTCCCGCCACGACTGCTCCTCGCCCACGCCACCCTCGCCGTTCCGCACCGAAAGCGTCGCGAACGCCGCCTTCACTTCCTCCTCGGAGGGCGAAGGCCCCAGCACCGAATGCGCCCCCAACTTGGTGAGCCGCACCACTTCCTGTAGCGTCGGATTCCGATGTTGGATTACCACCGGAACCGCCCGGTCCGCGCTCTGCGCTTCCTCCAGGATGCCATCCGCGCTCCAACCGGCAATCGGTACGCTCGCCATCACCACGTCGTAAGAACAAACGCGCATCCGCGAGAAACCGTCCCACGGGTCCCGAGCCGCCTCCCACTCCGCAGCCGCCGCACTGGCCATGTCCAGAATGGCAGGCGCCGGCTGCGCCTCCGGAGATCCGATCCAAAGTGCTTTCATCCCTGATTGCTCGCTCTCTTCATCATTCGAACTCGCACTCAAGCATCCATCGGACGCCACGGGCGAAGCTTTATTCGCTTTTTTTACGTACCACCCGGCAACGCGCGGGCTACTCCTGGGGGAGGATCTTAGCCGGCACTCGCGCTACGTTGGTGCTATGCCCGATGTCTTGCCGTGGCTGCTCGATGGCGATCCCGCCATCCGGTGGCAGGCGCTGCGGGACCTGTGCGGCGCTCCGGCCCGGGACGTTGCGCGGGCGCGGGCGCTCGTCGCGCGCGAAGGATGGGGCGCGGCGTTTCTCGCGCGCCAGGACGAGGCCGGCACGTGGGCCGGCGCGCTCTATTCGCCGAAGTGGACGTCCACCACGTACACGCTCCTCGATCTGCGCTGCCTCGGCCTGCCGCCCGGCAACCCACAGGCGCGCCGCGGATGCCGCGTGTTGCTGCGGGAAGGGTTTCACACCGACGGCGGCATCAACTTCTGGAAGCGTTGGACGAAGACGAGCGAGACGTGCGTCACGGGCATCGTGCTCAGTGTGCTCGCCCACTTCCGGCTCACGGACCGGCGCATCCCGGAGATCGCCGCGCACCTCTGCCGCGTGCAGATGGCCGACGGCGGCTGGAACTGCCAGAGCGTGCGCGGCGCCACCCACGGCTCCTTCCACACCACGATCCTGGCGCTCGAGGCTCTCCTGGAGTACGAACGCGCTTTCGGCAGCCAGGAGAAGGTGGGCGAAGCGCAACGCCGCGGCCGCGAGTTCCTGCTGGTGCACCGCCTCTTCCGATCTCACCGCACGGGCAAAGTGGTGAAGCCGCAATTCCTCCGCGCCGTGTTCCCTTCCCGCTGGCATTACGACACGCTGCGCGCCCTCGACTATTTCCAGGCCGCCGGGGCGCCTCGCGATCCGCGCCTCCAGGATGCGATCGCGATTCTCGAACGCGACCGGGAAGCCGGCGGCCAGTGGCGGCTGCCGCGGGGATATCCGGGCCGCGTCTGGTTTGAAATGGAACCGGCCGGTGCCCCGAGCCGGTGGAACACGCTCCGTGCTTTGCGCGTGCTGCGTTGGTGGTCAGGCGCCGAGTCTCAGCACGGTGGCGTAGAAAGCGCCCGCTAAATCGTTACCCGCCGCGTCCTGAAACCAGGCGTGCAGGTTGGTTCGCGTGCCCGCCTCCAGGCGCACCACGAACTCTACCGTGGTCGCGCCCGCGGCGGCCGGTTGCGACAGATCCTGCCCGGCGACGCGCAACCGGGCCCCCGCAATCGGCAGCGCCTTGCCGGCAGGCAGTTCGCCTTTGGTCATCGCCTGCGGAGGGCGCGCGGCGTTCAGCGCCAACTTCTGCCAGGGCGGCCAGCGCGAAAGCGAGATCCGATACGCCCCACTACGCTCCACTGAGACCGCCCAAGGCCCGCCGCGCGGCCCCCCCACGGCGTTCGACACGTGGCCTGCATTATCGCAGTAGACGTCCTGCCAATCGGACGACGTGAGTTCCACCGGATTCTCCTGCGGCGCGCCGAGGCTGATCGGCGCGAACTCCCCGAGGCGCGGCGCCACACCGCTCCACCATTCCTCGTAATGGTCGCGCAGGCGCGCGGCAATCGCGGGGTTCGCCATCGCCACGTCTTTCACTTGCCCCGGGTCGCTCGCCAGGTCGTAGAGCTCATTGCCGCCCACCAGCCGCCACTTGCCCCATATCACGGCGGAGTCCCATTTCCGCGGAATCTGCCCGTACTGAACCACCATCATGCGGTCGCCGATGTCCGCCGCCGTCCCGCGCAACAGGGGCGCCAGCGAGCGGCCGTCGAAGGCCGCCCCGGCGGGCGCCGCAACGCCGCACAGATCGAGAAAGGTGGGCAGCAGGTCCTGCATCTGCGCGGGTACGGCCACGTCACGGGGCGAACCGAAGCCGCCGCCCGGCCAGCGGACAAAGCATGCCGCGCGATGACCTCCCTCGTAGAGCTCCATCTTCCGGGCGCGCAGCCCGGCGTTATAGAACCGCGTCCCGCCCGTGCCGCCGTTGTCGGTGATCAGCAGCACGATCGTGTTGTCGCGCAAACCGCTCGCCGCCAGGAACCTCTCCAGGCGTCCCAGGTTCTCATCGAGGTTGGCGATCATGCCGAAGAACTCGGCGGGAAGCCCCGGCTTCCGATACGGCGCGGCGTACTGCTCCTCCACCCAGGCGGGGGTGTGCGGCGTGTTGGTGGGCAGGTAGCAGAGGAACGGCTGCCGCTGCCCGCGCATCCAGTCCATCGCCTGGTCGAACCAGAAGTCGGCGCAGTAGCCGGAGAAGCGCCGGAGCGAGCCTTGATCGCGGTAGCGGCCGTTGAAGTAATCGTTGTCAAACTCGGGCGCGGCGGAGAAGCCCCAGCCCAGGTGATACACCGCGCGTTCGAAGCCGCGGTCCATCGGACGGTACGGGTAGTTGTCGCCCAGGTGCCACTTGCCGAAGATCCCGGTGCGATATCCCGCGGCGGCGAAGATGCCGGGCATCATGGGGATGTCCTTGCGGACCACGGCGCGGCCGGCGGTGACGGACGTCGCGCCGTTGCGCAGAGCATCCTGGCCGGTCAGGAGCTGGCCGCGCGTGGGCGTGCACATAGGCGCGGCGTGAAAATCCGTGAACCTCACGCTCTGGCTGTGCAGCCGGTCCATGTTGGGCGTCTTCAGCACGGGGTTGCCGTGGCAGCCGAAGTCCCCGTAGCCTTGATCGTCGGTGAGCAGGATCAGGACGTTGGGGCGCGTGCGCCGCTGCGCCGCCAGCGTCAGGGGCAGCGTAGCGGCGGCCGAGCGGGCGAGGAAGTCACGGCGGCTCGTCGTCCGGGTCATGAACTCGGTACTCCCCTCTTCATCTCTTCGTTCACTTCGCCGATCAAAACCGCCCACGCCTCGCGCGTCTCGGCGTTGAAGTCGCGTTCCAGCGCCTGGCCCAGAGACCACAACAGCGCGGCCCGCAGCGTTTCATAGTGCTCCAGGCGCACGCCGTAGCCGGCGTGCCGGGCGCCGAGCTCGCGCAGGTTGGGCCGCAACTGGTCGAACCGGTCCAGGCTGTCAACCAGCACCGTGAACATCTCCATCAGCTTGCGGCTCTGTTCGCGCAGGTCCACCTTGAAGAGCGGGCGCAAGCTGGGATCGAGCGCGAACAGCCGGCCGTAGAAGAGCATCGCCAGAGGGCCGGCGTCGGCCTTGACGGCGTCGAAGGTTTCGCGCACCAGTTGCCGTTGCCGCTCCGTCATTTCGTTTCCAGGGCCTCCATCCGCAGGCGCCACGCTCGCTCTTGTCCGGCATCGCCCCCGGCCGCGGCCAGGGCGGCGAGAGCCTTCTGGTATTGTTCTCGCGCCTTGGCGCGGTTGCCCATCTGGACGGCGAAGATCTCCGCCAGGCGGGCATACCCGGCGGCCGCCTGGCGGGCGCGCCCCGGTTCCCCGGCGAGGCGGTCAAGGTAGCGCAGGGCCGCGGCGGCGGTGACCTCGTCGTGCGTCTCGAACAGCGACGCCCGCGCCAGTCCGCTCACTTCGGCCTCGCGTTCCCGCGCCACCTGCGCCTGCCTCCAGGCGGCGCCCATGCCCGCCGCCGCGGCTACGGTGATGCAAACCGACACCGCCATCCAACTCCGGTGGCGCCGCGCAAACTTCGTCGCGTGGTACCAGCGCGAATGCGGGCGCGCCAGCACCGGGCGATGCTCCAGGTAGCGCACGATGTCCTCGGCGAAAGCGGCGGCGCTCTCGTAGCGGCGTTCCGGGTCCTTTTCGAGCGCGCGGGC
>DALYJJ010000039.1:0-30343 GCA_031969915.1 Bryobacteraceae bacterium
GGAAGAACGTGGCCCGCGCGCCGTGCCGCCCCAGAATCGCCAGAATGCGGGGCGTCGATTCGCTGGGGCCGTCGTCGAAGGTGAGCGCCACCGCCGGCCGTTCCCGTGCGCCGCGCCACACAAATCGCCCGAAGAACGGCGACGATTTCCCGCGCACCGCCCACGCGGCCGCCGCCGCCGCCACCGCCGCGGCCCCGGCGAGCGCGGGCGCGACGCTCATCTCAATGCCCCCCGCCGCCTTCCGCCCACTGCACGCTGTGATCCGACGTTACCGCCCACCGCCCCTTCGGCGACGTGAGTTCGAAGTACGACCAGGGCCCCGGAATCCAAGGGTACTTCTCGGCGATCGACTCGTCGATGTCCACCCCCAACCCGGGCTTGCGGTTCACGATCAGGTCGCCGTGGTCGATCTCCAGCGGTTCCTTCAAAATCTCCGCCGCCAGCGGAAACGGGTACATGATCGGCCGCCCCGCCGTCGCATAACAGGGATACTCCAGCCACGACGCAACGCTCTCCGGCCAGCAGATGCCGAGATGCGCCGCCGCCACCACCTCAAGCGCCGTGCCCCAACTGTGGAAAGCGAAGCCGAGCCCCGAACGAGCGATCTCGCCCATCACGCGCCGTCCCGTCGAGTACCCGCCCTGGCAGACCACGTCCATCTGCACGTAGTCCACGCACCCGGTCAGGATCAGGTCCAGGAAACGCTCCTCACTCGGCTCGTGCTCGCCGCTCGCCAACGGCGCCAGGTCCTTCTCCTTCAGCCGGCGATAAGCCTGGTGATCGTCGGGCGGCAACGGCTCTTCCAGCCACGCTATGCCGTATTCCGCCATCTGCTCCGCCAGGCGCTCGATGGTCTCCGCGGAGTAGCTCCGGTCGCCCATCCGCCACCACGTGTGCGCGTCCACCATCAGATCGACGTCAGGCCCCACCGCGTCGCGCATGCGCCGCACCGTCTCCAGGTCGCGGTCCGGCCCCATCGCCGGACGCATCTTGTAAGCGCGGAAACCCAGTTTCGCAACCGCCGCGGCTTCTTCCGCGTACTTCTCGGGTGGCATGTACATGCCGGCGCTGCCGTAGAGCCGTATGCGGTCGCGCACCCTGCCGCCCAGCAACTCGGAGA
The DNA here is from genome assembly GCA_031969915.1 of Bryobacteraceae bacterium. Classification (GTDB taxonomy): domain Bacteria; phylum Acidobacteriota; class Terriglobia; order Bryobacterales; family Bryobacteraceae; genus DALYJJ01. The sequence continues at coordinate 1,121 of DALYJJ010000039.1, forward strand.
CAGGCAGCCCCCGGGACTTGCCGATCAGGTCGTAGAGAGCCACCTCCACTGAACAGTACGTCTTCGCCGTCTCCGGGTCCGCTCCGGGCCCCTTCAGGAACTGGACTCGTAACGCGTCCGGATCGCCGACATACCGGCCCTGCAGCCACGGCCCGATCGTTGTGGCGATCTGGTTCCGCGCCTTCTCGCTCCCCTGCCCCGGGGCATACCCCACCAACCCTTTGTCGGTCTCCACGCGGATCAACATCGCGTCGCGCTTCAGGATCGTCCGCTCGCCGCCGTAATAGCTCAGTTGCATCGGCTCCGGTAGCGGGTACGACAACAGGATCGGATGGACCGCCGTAATTCGCATCGTTTGAAATGGTATCGCACGCGCGCACCCGGCCTTGGAGGCCGGGACGCCGGATTGACGCAAAAAGCATAAAAAAAGCCGGGCGTTGGTCAGACGCCCGGCTGAGGAGCACCCACTAGTCGCTCGGAGGTTGCGGCTAGTGGTAGTGGAGGAGTTCGTTGGGTGGGGCTATCCGAGCAGCCCGCCATGCCCGAGGCAGGCGATCTCCCATCCCGAAACCCGGTACCGCGCCAGCAGCGGCGGCAAAATCACGTCCACTACGTTTGTCTTCGCCGACCGGAAACACCCGGGAGCCGAAATCACCGGTATGTCGTCCTTGTACCCGAGCAGCAGCAGGTTGCCTGGCTCCACCGGCGCCAGAAAACGCTCGAACTGGCACTCGATGCGAGCCATTGCTCGTCCCACGATGTCATCCGGACCGGCCGGAGCCGTCGTTGACGCCACCAGGAGGACCGTCGGCTTCGCTCGCAGCACATGCTGGATCGACCGCGCGACCGCCGTCTCCTCTTCGATCGTCGAAAGAACGTAGCTGGCGCTCACACCGACGCGATCCAGCCGCTGGCGCATAATGTTTTCAAAGAGCTGCCGGGCGCGCTCCCCGCTGATCGGGTCGCTGTAGACGACCCCAACCGAAGGCGTCCGGATCGGACGGGCCTGCAAAATCGGGCCCCGTTCTTTAAGGATACAGGTTACCGCCTCCAGTTGCGTTTTGGCAACAGCAAATGGAGAACTCTTAACCGTGGCGATCCGCTGCCCCGGGCTGGCGTAGCTGAAATTCCCCACCGTCGCGATCGCGACGCTCGACGTGCAGTTGATCTGTTTCAGGAGTTCGTCGTCCACCAGGATCGAGCAGTTCTCCGTGGCGACCAGGTTCGCACGTCCGCCCGAGGCCGGCCGGACTTCCAGGCATCCACAGCCGATCTCCGACGCGACGGCGGCCACCGCGTCGTCCTCCCCGATCTCCCCGTCGTCCAGTTGTGTCACCCAGACCGTGTCGAGACCTTCCGTCTCCAGGAGACGGACATCCTCTTCACTCAGGATGTGCCCTTTGGCAAGCAGCTTCTTTCCGCTGGGACGGAAGATCGTGCAGCACAATACCCGCCCCGTACTCTCGCGGACTTCTACGGTCTGAGCTCTCATTTCGGGCCTCCGAACTCACACCCACTTCCGGCTTGGCCACCGGCTCTATGCTCCGTCAGCCCGCCGTCCTAATAATTTGTTAGGTGAGTTCATTAGAATGAATTCTCATAAGAATTGCAAGAAATATTTCTTCCCAACGGTAAGTTCTGGCATCCGATGGACGCTTGCTGGATTGAACTGGCGGGATGCCGGGACTTAGAAATGAGCCCGGCAGTGTAGGTTATTTCAGCACTCGTGGAAGTGGCGCCTCAGGTGTTGATTTCTTCAGCAGTTTCTCGGGCGGACGGGGCTTCAGCTCCAGCACCACCGCCGTCTCATCGCAACACTGAAACTTAGGGCAACGGAGGCAATCCTTCCAGGCCTTTAGCGGGAGTTCATCGCGGTCAACCTCACGGAATCCTAGCTTTCGGAAGAAGCCCGTAACGTAAGTGAAAGCGAAGACGGCGGTCAAATCGAACTGCCTCGCGTCGGCAATCAAAGCCTCCACCACCTGCCGCCCCAATCCACTGCTCTGCGCCCCAGGATCCACGGCGAGGGATCGCACTTCCGCCATGGTCGGAGAATAGAAATGAAGGGCGCCGCAAGCGACCACTCGAGAATCGGAAATCAGGACGACAAAATCCCGAATGTTCTCCGACATTTCAAACTCCGTCCGCGGCAGCATAATTCCCTTGCCCGCGAAGCCATTGATCAGCCGGAGGAGCTCGGGAATGTCCTGCATCGTCGCTTTGCGCGCCCGCGCCGTACCCGCAAACGCGGGCATCGGCCCCTCGGACTGCACCGGGGGGTTGGACAGTGTTTCGACCGGAATCAACCCGCTCATTCCGCCTCCAGCCGCGTGCCCGCGGCCTCGCCCGCCAGAATTCGCTCGACGATGCCCGGCGCCGCTCCCGGCGCAATCACCACCTGAGAGATCCCTGCCTGCAGCGCGGCCGTCGCGGCCTGCAACTTCGCCTGCATGCCGCCCGTGGCCACTCCCTCCGCGATCAGCTTCCCGCACTCCGCGATGGTCAACCGCTTCGCTACTCCGCCAGACCCGTCGCGAACCCCTTCCACGTCGGTGAGAAAAATCAGCCGTTCCGCTCCGAAACCAGCCGCGCAGGCCACCGCCATCTGGTCCGCGTTCACGTTGAATACGCGGCCCGCGCCATCGCCCGCCACGCAAGCCACCACCGGAACGAAGCCCCCTGCGGTGAGCGTTTCGAGCACCTCGGGCTGCGTCCGAACGATGCGGCCCACCGCGCCGAGCGCCGGATCCATCTGCTCGGCGATGGCCAGTCCCGCGTCCAACCCGCTTAGCCCCACCGCCGGCGCCCCCGCCGCCACCAGGGCCGCCACCAGCTCGTGATTCACCGAGCCGGCGAAGACTTTCAACAGAGCGTCGATGACCTCCGGCGTGGTCACGCGCAGGCCGTTCACGAACGTGCTCTCGACACCGCGCTCGGCGAGAAAGCGCGTCATCTGCTTCCCGCCGCCATGAACTACGACGAGCTTCGTATTACGCCTTGAAACACTTACCAGGTTCTCCGAAAGGCTTCGTAGATGCCCTTCGTCGTCGAGGAGCGTGCCGCCGAGTTTGACCAGGACCTTCACAGCAGTCCCGCCGTTTCCGAAAAACCGAGCGCGAGATTCAGATTCTGCACCGCCTGCCCCGCTGCGCCTTTCACCAGGTTGTCGATCGCGCTCACCACGACGGCGCGCCCCGTCGCCGGGTCCACCTTCACGCCGATATCGCAGAAATTGGTGTGTTGAACGGCATGCAAGTCGGGCGCCTTGCCGGCGTCGTAGAGCCGCACGAAGGGCTCGCCGCGATAGCGCTGTTCGTAGATCGCGATGAGGTCGGCGCCCGTGGTTCCAGGGGGCACGCGCAGGTAGATGGTCTCGAGAATTCCCCGATCGAGAGGCAGCAATTGGGCCGTGAACAGGAACTCGCCCTCGGCGAGCCCGGAGTGCATCAATACCTCGGGAACATGGCGGTGATCGAGGATCGAATAGGCGGAGAAGTTGGCCGAAACTTCGCAGAAATGGGTCTTCAATGTGGGTTTGCGGCCCGCCCCGCTGACGCCGCTTTTCGCATCGCAGACCACGCCCACCGCGCGGTCGAGCACGCCGGCCGCGGCCAGCGGCGCGATGGCGAGATTCGCCGCCGTCGGGTAGCAGCCAGGGTTTGCGATCAGGCGCGCGCCCGGAACCGCGGCGCGGCCGAACTCGGGAAGTCCGTAGACCGCCTCCGCCAGCAGCGCCGGCTGGGTGTGCGCTTCCTTGTACCAGCGCTGGTAGTTTTCCGCGGTTCCAAGGCGGAACGCGCCGCTGAGGTCGATGACTTTCGCGCCCGCGTCCAGGTATCCCGGCGTCAACTCCATGGAGACCTCGGGCGGCGTGGCGAGAAAGACCGCGGCCAGCCCGGCGCCGCGCACCGCCTCCGCCGTCGCCGGGCTCCGGCGCGGACCGCGATGGCCGCGAGGCGCGGGGCGGTCCTCGGAATCGGCGCGGTGCTCGAGCAGCACAGGCTCCACGTGCGGGTGGCGGCTGAGGATTCGAATCAACTCCGCGCCGCTGTAGCCGCGGAAACCAACGATTCCGACAGGGGATCGCATCTGACTAAATATTCACGCTCCTGAATAAATATACCACGCCGCGTCGCGCCGGACGGAGGCGGGTTCAGCGCTGTTCGGTGACCGAGCGCTCGGCGAGGTCGCCGAAGAGGGGCAGGCGGAAGGTTTCGTTCTGGCTGGTCTTGATGAGCATGAGGACCCAGGCGCCGATGATCACGGCCTTGAGGATCTTGGTGACGAAGCGGGGCCCGGGGACGAACTCGAAGATCGGGTCGGCCACCCAGTCCACCAGCAGCCAGCCGACGAAGATGTAGAGGCCCTGCCAGGCGTGGAAGCGCACGGTGAGGTCCGTGCGGAAGCGGTTGGCGGCGAGCACGGCGATGGCGGCGATCCAGCCGACCATGGGGATGTAGCACACGATGGAGGCGGTGCGGGGGTCGACGTTCTCAAAGATATCCTTGGCCGGAGGCGGCGATGCGGACGCGCCTCCGCCTTCACGCTGGCGCGCGCCGCAGCGGCCGCAGAAGGTGTCGGCCGGCTGCACCTGATTGCCGCACTGGGTGCAGAAGGGCATATCGATCTACTTTGTAATACGGTAGCAGCGGGCTGCCCGTTCCGCTATGGTACGATGCCGCGCATGAGGCGTCACCTAGTACTTCTTGCCGGGCTGCTGGCGGCGCAGGTTCTGTTCGCCGCGAAGACTCTGGACCTCTACTTCATCGACGTTGAGGGCGGGCAGGCCACGCTGATCGTCACACCGGCGGGGCAATCGGTGCTGGTGGACGCGGGGTGGCCGGGCAACGAGGGACGGGACGCCACGCGCATTATTGCCGCCGCGAAGAAGGCGGGGGTGAAGCGAATCGACTACATGCTCACCACGCACTACCACCTGGACCATGTCGGAGGCGTGCCGCAGTTGGCCGAGAAGTTTCCGGTGGTGACCTTTGTGGACCACGGCGACAACACGGAGACGGGGCGCAGCGCGGAGCGGCTCTCGAGCGAGTACCAGCGCGTGATGGCGGCGGGCAAGCGGCTGCAGGTGAAGGCGGGCGACACGCTGCCGCTGAAGGACGTGGACCTGCGCTTTGTGGCGGCGCGCGGCGAGACGGTGAAGAGCGGCGGCGCGAAGAACGCCTTGTGCGCGGACGCGCAACGGCGAGCGGACGACGCTTCGGAGAACGCTCGATCGATCGGTTTCATCCTGTCCTGGGGCGACCGCTTCCGGTTCGTGGATCTGGGCGACCTGACGTGGAACAAGGAACTCGACCTGGCCTGTCCCGAGAACGTGCTGGGGAAGGTGGACCTCTACCTGACGACGCACCACGGCCTGGACCAATCGGGCCCGGCGGCGCTGGTGCACGCGGTGGCGCCGCGCGTGGCGGTGATGAACAACGGGGCGCGGAAGGGCGGCTCGCCCGCGGCGATCAAAATCGTGCGGAGTTCGCCGGGGCTGGAAGACCTTTGGCAACTGCACTACGCGGTGACGGCGGGAGCGGAGAGCAACGCCCCCGATGCGTTCATCGCGAACCTGGACGAGGCGTGCGAAGGGCAATGGATCCGGGTGTCGGTGGACGCGACGGGTTCGTTCACGGTGTACAACAACCGCAACAAGCATCAGAAGGCGTACGCGCGGCGCTAGCGCGGGCGGCGCGGCGGCGCGAGCCGTTCGCCGCCGTTACTCCGGCTGCTCGCCCAGCAGGTCCGCTCGGGCGGTCTTCAGGTAGTGCCGGAAGGGCTGTTCCGACCCCATGCCTCGGGCGAGCACCAGGCTTCCCTGGAGCATGACCACGGCCCGTTCCGCGCGGCGTCGCGCGGCGGGCTTGTCGATGCCGGCTTCGACGAGTACGTCGCTCAGGGTCTCGATCCAGACCTTGAATGTCTGCTGAATGAGCTTCGTGAAAGGACCACCCTGGATGCGGGTGGCGGACAGCATGTTCAGGAGACAAGCCTGCCGCCCGCCCGAGTAGAATTCGTCCAGCCGTTTCAACATCCCCTGGATCTTCGCGGCGGGATCGCCGGGCTCTTGCAGGGGCTTGAGGACGTTCTCGGACAACCAGGTTCCTGCCGCCAGCAACACCTCGGTCGCCATCTGCTCCTTTCCACCCGGGAATCGATGATAGAGGCTCGCCTTCTGGAGGCCGGTCGCGGCGGAGAGCATGGACAGGGATGCGCCCTCGTAGCCGGTTTCACGGAAGACCTTGCCAATTTGGGCGATCAGATCGTCGTTGCTCGTTGCAGCCTTGCGTCCCATCCGCGCGCGGGCCTCCTACCGCCCGCCAGTATATCACCGAACGATCGGTAAAAAATATCTTGACGGCGGACGGCCGGCCTGGTATTCTTATTTTACCGACCGATCGGTATAACAGAAAAGAGAGGCAGAACAGATGGCAAAGGTGGCAATCGTCGTTTACTCGGACCCGAAGTCCGGGACAGAGGAGAGTCTGGGGCGCCTGCTCAACGCGCTCCTGTTGACGTACGAACTGAAGGAGCGCCAGCAGGAGGTCTCCCTGGTGTTCCAGGGCACCGGAGTGCGATGGGCGAGCGAGGTAGTGAAGCCGGAGCACCCGGCCCATGCCCTGTACAACGCGGTGAAGGACAAAGTGGCCGGTGTCTGCGGAGGTTGCGCGGACGTGTTTGGAGCGACCTCCGAACTGGAGTCCGCCGGTGTGCCGCTGAACTACGAGAACCAGATCCCCGGTACGACGGGCGTTCTCGATCTTTCCCGCTTTATCGAGAACGGGCACCAGGTGGTGACTTTCTAAATCCATGAAAATCGAGGCTCCATTTCATGCCGGAGAGATCGAGGCACAACGGCTCGCGGGGGAGTCGGTAACAGCGCTGCGAAACAGCGCGGTGATCGCGGATACGATTATGCGCGGGGCGCTGCCGTTCCTGGCGGCGCAGAACATGGCGGTACTGGCATCGCGCTCCGAGGACGGGCGCCTGTGGGCGTCGATCGTTTTCGGCGCGCCGGGGTTCCTCAGCTCTCCCGACGGGCGCGAGGCGCTGCTGGATCGGAAGGCGGTGTGGGAAGACCCGAACGATCCGCTCTGGGCAAACCTGCACGCCGGCGCGGCGGCCGGGATGCTGGCGATCGACTTGTCGACCCGGAGGCGGCTTCGCGTCAATGGGACGGTCACGCGCGCGGATGGAGACGCGATCACGCTGGCGGTGGGTGAGGCCTTCCCGAACTGCCCCAAGTACATCCAGCGGCGGAGGCTGCGCCTGGAGGGGGAGCGGAAGCCGAATGGGGAGGGGGTGGCAGGCGGCGAGTCGGTTACGGAGGAAGCGGCTCAGATTCTCGACGAGGCCGATACGTTCTTTCTCGCCACCGCGCACCCGGAGCGGGGCCTGGATGTCTCGCATCGAGGCGGCGCGCCCGGCTTCCTCGAGCGCCTTGACGAACGCACGATTCACGTTCCGGATTACCCCGGCAACGGCATGTTTACGACTCTCGGCAACCTGCTGGTGGACCCACGGGCCGGAGTGACGGTCCTCGATTTCGCTCGCGGCCGGATGCTGCAGATGTCGGGAACGGCAAAAGTGGAATGGGACGCGCCGGACCAGCGGGGACAGACCGGGGGGACGGGCCGGTTTTGGGAATACTCGATCGACTCCTGGCGGATCCTTTCGCTGCCGGTCAACGCGGTGTGGGAGTTCATCGACGCCTCGCCGTACAATCCGGTTGCGAGGTAGGCCGGCGGCGCTTCGCCAGGGTTCGCCAGCGGCGAAGAAACGCTCGCGGGCGGACGGCAAAATCATCGCAGATCTGAAGCCGGCGGGGGTTCCGAACGATATAATCGGGGGGCACCCTCCCCCGGCGCGTTCATGCTGCTTTCCAGCTCAACGTATTTCGTTTTTCTGGCGGCCTTGTTCTTTCTGTACTGGCCGGCGGCGCGGCATCGTGCCTTGGGGCTGGCGGTCATACTCTTCGCGAACTATTTCTTCTATGCCAAGTGGGATCTGTTTTACCTCTTCCTGATCCCCACGGCGTCGATGGTGGACTACTTCATCGGGCTGGGGTTGGCGAGGTGGGAAGACGCGCGTGCGCGGCGCGCCCTGGTGACGGCGAGCGTGCTGATGAACGTCGGGCTGTTGGCGACGCTCAAGTACACGCCGTTCGCGCTGGAAAACTGGAGCTGGTTCACGGGCCGGCCCGCGCCGGAGTGGCACTGGACGTTCGCGCTGGGCATCTCGTTTTACACCTTCCAGGCGCTCACGTATACGATCGACATCTACCGGCACGACGCCAAGCCGGCGAAGAGCCTGCTGTCGCACCTGGCCGCGGTGAGCTTCTTCCCGACGACGCTCGCGGGGCCGATCGCCCGGATGTCCGCGCTGGTGCCGCAGTTTGAGAAGTTCCGTCCGCTGGAGGCGGCGTGGGGCGGGCGCGGGTTGTTTCTGATCGGGCTCGGGCTGGCGAAGAAGTTTCTGATTGCGGACTACCTGGCGGACAACATCGTGAACCGGGTGTTCGATCTTCCGCGGCTCTACAGCGGCCTGGAAGTGATGGCCGGGGTTTACGCATACGCATTGCAGCTCTACTACGACTTTTCCGGATACACGGACATCGCGCTCGGGTCGGCGCTGCTGCTGGGGATTCAACTGCCCATCAACTTCAACCAGCCGTACGCGGCGGTGAACATCGGCGATTTCTGGCGGCGGTGGCACATATCGCTGTCGAACTGGCTGCGCGACTACCTGTACTTCTCGCTGCCGGGGAAGCGGACGCAGTACGGGCCGTACCTGGGCCTGGTGGCGACTATGGCCATCGGCGGGCTGTGGCACGGGGCGAGTTGGAACTTCGTCGTGTGGGGCCTGCTGCACGGGATCGCGCTGGCGGCGACGCGGGCCGCGCAGGCGTGGCGCGGAAACCCCAAGCCGCGCGGGGAGTGGTGGGCGCTCTTCGGCCGGCGGTTCTGGACGGTGCAGTTCGTGTGTTTCGCATGGATCTTCTTCCGGGCGCCTGATCTCGCCACGGCGGGGGCGATCCTGGAACAAATCGCATCGTTTACGTTTTCGACCGCAAACCTGCCGCCCCAACTGCTCTTCGTGATGGCGGTGGCGGCGGTGGCGCACTATGTGCCGAAGCGCTGGTATGAGCTGGGCCAGGGCTGGTACGTGCGCGCGCCGTTCTACGCCCAGGCGGCGGCGCTGGCGATGCTCATCGCCGCGCTACAATTCGTCGCCGCGACGGGCGCGGTGCCGTTCATCTACACGAGGTTCTGATGAAGAAAACGGCTCTCACCATCGCCTGCCTCGTGTTCCTGCTGACGCTGCCGGACTTCGTGCCCGCGTTGGCGCATTACAAGAGCTTCGACTGGGCGATGGCGCCGCAGGTGCTGGAGTTCACGCCCCGGCGGGCATCGGTGAATCCGGTGGAGGACGAGGCGCACCGCCTGCGGCCGGACCTGGATCCGGCGAGCTACTCGACGCACCGCCTGCTCGATCCGAAACACAACCTCGACAGCTTTTTCGCCGCGCTGCGGCGGACGGAGATGAAAGAACCGGGGGCGGTGACGCGGGTGGTGCACTACGGCGATTCTCCTACCACGGCGGACCTGATCACGGCGGACGTGCGCACGCTCCTGCAGCAGCAGTTCGGGGACGGCGGGCATGGATTTCACCTCATCGCACGGCCCTGGGCGTGGTACGCGCACCGGGGCATCGACAGCGACAGCGACGGGTGGAAGATCGATCCGGCAAATCAGTCGCAGGTGCGGGACGGCCTGTATGGACTGGGCGGGGTGAGTTTCCGGGGCGGCGAAGGCGCGGCGGCGCGGCTGAAACTGCGGCAGCCGGGGCACGCGGGCGTGGAGATCTCCTATCTTAGCGAGCCCGGCGCGGGGAGCTTCGCGGTGTACGCGGACCGGCAGTTGCTGGATACGGTGAGCACGGCGGGCGAGCGGCGCGGTCCGCAGTTCGTGCGCGTGGCGCTGCCGGAGAAAGCGAAGCGGCTGGAGGTGCGGGTGGTATCGGGCTCGGTCCGGCTGTTCGGCGTGCAACTGGAGAAGCCGGGGCCGGGCGTGGTTTATAGCAGCCTCGGGCTGAACGGAGCGTACGTGAGCGTCCTGGCCCGCTTCTTCGACGGCGAGCATTGGGCGGAACAGCTCAAGCATCACCGGCCGCACCTGGTGATCATCAACTACGGCACCAACGAGAGCATGTACCAGGACTTCATCGACAAGGTGTACTCAAAGGAACTGGGGACGGTGATCCGGCGCGTGCGCGAGGCGGTGCCCGAGGCGTCGCTGCTGATCATGAGCCCGATGGATCGCGGGCGGCGGGACAGTTCGGGAGACATCACCACGGTGCCGCTGCTGCCGCGGCTGGTGGCGATGCAGGAGCGGATGGCGTCGGAGCAGGGGGTCGCGTTCTTCAATACGTTCCAGGCCATGGGCGGGCCGGGAACGATGGGCAAGTGGTATTCGGCCGAGCCGCGGCTGGTGGGCGCGGACTTTATTCACCCGATGCCAGCGGGGGCGCGGATTGTGGGCAACCTGCTCTACAAGGCGCTGCTCGACGGCTACAACAAGTACAAGCTGAAAGGGATGCAGCAGAAGCTGGCGCTTTCAAAGGCGGCTTCCAAAGGTAAAGGACGAAAGCAGCCGTGAGGCGGGCGGCGGGCGTATGTCTCGCACTCCTGCTTTGGGCGGCGGCGCTGAACGCAGCGCGTCCGAAAAAGAAACCGGTGCGCCGTCTGCCCGCGAAGAGGACCTACGTGGCGCACACGGTCCCGGTGCCGCCGCCCGATACGGCGCTGGCCAACGAAGGCGCGCTGGTGCCTTTCTTCGAACTGCTGTACCAGTTGGAGCGCGGCGAACGGGCGGCGCCTGTGCGTGTGCTGCATTACGGAGACTCGCACACCGCGGCGGATGAATGGACGGGGACGCTGCGGGCCCTGTTCCAGGGGAAGTTCGGGGACGCGGGGCCGGGGTTTGTCCAAGCCGGGCGGCCCTGGAACAGCTTCCGCCGGAAGGACGCGATGAACCGCGCTTCGCGCCACTGGTACACGGACGGGCTGTTCGGGCGGAAGGGCGACGGTCTCTACGGGCTGGCCGGAGTGAGCATCACGTCGGCGCGACCCAGGGAATGGGTCACCTTCGAAGCGGAGTTCAAGACGCTGGAACTCTGGTTCATGAAGCAGCCGGGAGGCGGATCGTTCGAAGTGTCGGGGGACGGTACGGAGTTCGAGCCGGTCTCAACCGACGGGTTGATTGAGCCCGGGTACGCGGCCTTCGACTTGAGCAGCGCGGGGAGGCACACGGTGCGGCTGGAGACGGCCGAGCGCGCCGCGGTGCGCCTGTTCGGGTGGGTGGCGGAGAAGGCGAACGCGGGCTTGACGTATGAGACGTTGGGCATCAACGGAGCGCAGGCGGGCATGCAACTGGACTGGGACGAGCGGCTGCACGCCGAGCACATCCGGCGGCGGGATCCGGCGCTGATCGTGGTTGCCTACGGGACCAACGAGGCAGGCTCGCGCGAGCTGACCTACGAGAGTTACCGGGCGCAGTTCGGGGCGGTGTTGCAGCGCCTGCGGGCTGCCGCGCCGGCGGCCGCGATCCTGGTGGCGGGCCCTCCGGACCGCTACTACCGGCAGCGGCGCAAATGGTATCCGATGCTGTCGATGGACTGGGTGGTGCGGGCGCAGCGCGACGCCGCGGCCGAGCAGGGCTGCGCCTTCTGGGATCAGCGGGCTAAGATGGGGGGCACGGGCACGATGCCGCGCTGGGTTCGCGAGGGACTGGCGCAACGAGACCACGTGCACATGACCGGCGCCGGATACCGGCGTTTGGGAGAGATGCTGTTCGGCGACATGATGGAGCCGTACCTGCGCTTTGTGGAGGCGCGGCAGGCTGCCCCGGCCAAGGAGAGCAACGGAGATGGAGCGCACAGAGCGGATCGCGGAGATCATCCGCGCGGTATCGAAGAAGGACGTCGCGATCGCGCCCGACGAGAGCCTATTTGAAACGGGGCTGCTCGATTCCTTCGCGCTGACCGACCTGGTGGCGGCGCTTGAAACGGCGTTCGGGGTGCAGATCCCGGACAAGGACCTGTCGCCGCGGAAGTTCGATTCGATCGCGCGGATCGAAGCCTATCTCGAGAGCCGGAACTAAGCGTGGCGTATCTCAAGGCATTTGGAAAATACCTGCCCGGGCGGGTGGTGGAGAACCAGGAAATCGGCGGGATGGTGGAGACGGAGGCGGAGTGGATCCGCAACGTCTCGGGCATCGAGCAGCGGCGCTTCGCGGGCGCGGAGGAAACCGTCGCCGATATGGGCCACAGCGCGGCGCGGGATTGCCTGGAGCGTGCCGACGTGAGCCCCGCCGAGGTAGGGCTGATCCTGACGTCGAGCGGGTCGACGGAACGATCGTTTCCGGGGCCGGCGGCGACGATCGCGGCAAAGCTGGGGCTGGACGCGACGCCGGCGATCGATCTGCCGATCGCGAGCGCGGGCTCAGTGTTCGCCTTGTCGTTGGCGAGCCGGCTGACGGCGGTCTACCGGAACATCCTGGTGGTGGCTTCGGAGAAGATGTCGACGGTGGTGCTGCGGCAGCCGCTCGACCGCGGCGTGGCGCCGTTGTTCGGGGACGGGGCGGGCGCCTGCCTGGTGAGCGAGAGCGAGGGCAAGGCGCGGGTGCTGGATTCGGCGATTCATTCCGACGGGGCGTTCTCCGAGGACTTGCGGCTGGCGTTTGACCGGCCGCTGGAGATGAACGGCCGGTCGGTGATTCTGCAGGCCTCGCGAAAGATTCCGCGGGCGATCCAGGAGGTGCTGGAGAGCTGCGGACGGACGGCGGCGGAGATCGACACGTTTCTGATGCACCAGGCGAATCAGAACCTGATCAACCGGGTGGCGCAGGCGGTAGGCGTGCCGGAGGCCAAGTTCTTTTCGAACATCGCGCGCTGCGGGAACACGTCGTCGGCGTCGATGCTCATCGCGGCGGCGGAGTGGGATGCGTTTCGCGCCGGGGCTTCGGTGGTGTTCGCGGGCTTCGGCGCGGGGTTCCACTGGGGAGCGATGCTGGTGGAAGGCGTATGATGTATCCGGTATGGATGAACGGGCCTTCTTCAACGAATCGCAGACCACGAAACCGGCGCAGTTGAACTGCCCGTTCTGCCGCACGCAGGAGAGCTACGATCTGCGCTGGATCCTGCGCAAGAAGAAAGACCGGCTGCCGGGCGGCGCGGACGAGCGCGACCGGGCCAAGTTTGCCAAGGCCCAAAGCTACATGGTGCTGATGGACGACAAGGTGGCCTGCAAGAACATTCGCTGCCGGAAACGTTTCGACATCTCCGGCGTGAAGACGATCGCCTTCATCTAGGAGCCGGCTCATGCCCCAACTCATCGCAACGCCCACGCGCGTGACGGCGGCGGGCAACAAACCCAAGCTGATCGACGAATACGTGGGCCGCGTCAACTCCGGAGCCGCGGAGGTGAGCGTGGCGCACATGCGCAGCCCGGAGGGCTGGGTGGAGCCGGGACAGCGGCCTGAGTTCGACGAGTACACGCTGGTGCTGCAGGGCGCCGTGCACGTCGAACACGACGGGGGAACGCTCGAAGTGCGGGCCGGCCAGGCGGTGCTTACGCGCCGGGGCGAATGGGTCCGTTACAGCACGCCGCAAGGAGCGGAGTACATCGCGATATGCCTACCAGCTTTCAGCATGGATACCGTGCACCGGGATCGCGAGTAGTTCTGGCGGCGTCGCTGGCGCTGATGGCCGGCGCGCAGACCATCTCCGTCACGACGCGGTTGGTGGAAGTCAGCGTGGTGGTGGAGGACCGCAAGGGCCAGCCGGTGACGGACCTCACGCAGGCCGACTTCGAGATTCTGGAAGACGGCAAGCCGCAAACGATCCGATTCTTCTTCAAGGACGCGGCAGCCTCCGCGGGCCCAGCGGCCGAACCGCTGCCGCCGAACGTGTTCAGCAACCGCGGGCGCGCCGGCGAAGCACGCCCGACGCGGCTGACCGTGCTGCTGTTCGATGCGCTGAACACGCCGTGGCAATATCGCAACTACGCCGCCCGGCACATGGACCGGTTTCTGAAGGCGGCGTCCCCGGAAGAGCGGGTCACCGTGCTGCTGTTGTCCGGTAACGGTTTGCGGTTGCTGCACAACGATCAGCGCATCCGGCTTCCCAAGCTGCGCGAGGATGCGTTACTGGGGGGCGAAGCGGAGACCTCGGCGGAGCAGCGGCAGGCGGACATGGTCCTGCACGACCGCATCCGGCTCACGCTGCGCGCGCTGGAGGTGGTCGCGCAGAACCTGGCGGGAGTGCCGGGGCGGAAGAGCCTGGTCTGGGTGACCGGCGGCATCCCCCGGCAACTGAACCTCTACGAGCCGCCGTCGTCGCTACGGGATCGCGCGTCCTACAGCAGCGAGTACGCGCAGGCGATCCGCGCGTTGAACCGCGCCAGTGTGTCCATTTATGCGGTGGATGCCCGGGGCCTCTTCTCCGTGCACAACACCGATATCCGATTCGAGCCGCAAGACCGTTGGACGCCCCCGAAAATCCCAACGGAGGGGCTGGACCAGGCCACCGAGGGCATGCGTGACCTGGCCGCGGGAACCGGCGGCCGGGTCTACCTGAACCGGAACGATCTGGATCGGAGCATGACGGAGGCCGCCGCGGATGGGCGCGTGAGCTACACGCTCGCCTACCACCAGCCCGGCGAAGCGGACGGCAAGTGGCGGCGGATCGCGGTGCGGGTGAAGCGTAGCGGCGTGACGGCACGGCACCGCGCGGGCTATGTGGCGATCGACGAGGAGCAGGACCGCGACGGCGCGTTGCGGCGGGCGCTGGCGAGCCCACTGGACGCGGCGGGCATCGGGATCAACGGCGCGGTGGAGCGCGAGGGCACGCGGCCTGGAAATGAAGGCGCGTGGCGGGCGTTGCTGCAGATCGATCCCGCGAATGTCTCCTTCACACCGAAAGGCGACGGGCACGAGTGCCGCCTGGAGATCGTGACGCTGGTGCGGGACGAGGCCGGCAAGACGCTGGGCAAGCCGGAATTGGACGTGGTGGATCTGCCACTCGACAGGATCAACGGTGTGTTGTTTCGGAAGCGGTTCGAGGCGGAGCGAGGAGCCTTCGAGGTGCGGTTTGGGTTGCGGGATCCGAGGACGGGAGTGGTGGCAACGCTCTCCATCCCGCTGGGGCGGAAGTAGCGCCGACGCGGAGCCCGAGGGCCCCGCGCCGTGTGCCGAGAAGAACCGCCGGGGTTAGTAGCGGTAGGTGTCGGGCTTGTAAGGGCCGTCCACAGAGACGCCGAGGTATTCGGCCTGCTTCGGAGTGAGCGTGGTGAGCTTCACGCCGATCTTTTCCAGGTGCAGGCGGGCGACCTCTTCGTCGAGGTGCTTGGGCAGCGTGTAGACGTTCACCTCGTACTTGTCCTTGTTCTTCCACAGATCGATCTGCGCGAGCGTCTGGTTGGAGAAGCTGTTGCTCATGACGAAGCTGGGGTGTCCGGTGGCGCAGCCGAGGTTGACCAGGCGGCCTTCGGCGAGCACGTAGATGCTGTTGCCGTTGGGGAAGGTGTACATGTCCACCTGGGGCTTGATGGTGGTGCGCTTCACGCCGGGGGCGGCGTTCAGGCGATCCATTTGGATTTCGTTGTCGAAGTGGCCGATGTTGCAGACGATGGCCTGGTCCTTCATCCGCGACATGTGTTCGAGGGTGATCACTTCGCAGTTGCCGGTGCAGGTGACGTAGATGTCGGCGCGGCCGAGGGTGTCTTCGATGGTGGTGACTTCGAAGCCTTCCATCGCGGCCTGGAGCGCGTTGATGGGGTCGATCTCCGTGACGATCACGCGGGAGCCGAAGCCGGCGAGCGACTTCGCCGAGCCCTTGCCTACGTCGCCGTAGCCGCAGATGACGGCGACCTTGCCGGCGACCATCACATCGGTAGCGCGCTTGATGCCGTCGGCGAGCGACTCGCGGCAGCCGTAGAGGTTGTCGAACTTCGACTTGGTGACCGAATCGTTGACGTTGATCGCGGGGACGAGGAGTTTGCCGTGCTGCTGCATTTTGTAGAGGCGGTGGACTCCGGTGGTGGTCTCCTCGGAGACGCCGCGCCATGCCTTGACCAGTTCGTGCCAGCGGGTGGGGTTCTCGGCGTGGACTTTCTTGAGGAGGTCTTTGATGACCTGCTCTTCGTGGCTCTCGCTCGGCGTGTTCACCCAGCCGGAGCCCTCTTCGAGCTCATAGCCTTTGTGGATGAGGAGCGTGACGTCGCCGCCGTCGTCGACAACGAGCTCGGGGCCCTTGCCGCCGGGGTGGCTGATCGCCTGGTAGGTGCACCACCAGTATTCTTCGAGCGATTCGCCTTTCCAGGCGAAGACCGGGACGCCGGCGGCGGCGATGGCGGCGGCGGCGTGATCCTGGGTGGAGAAGATGTTGCAACTGGCCCAGCGGACGTCGGCGCCGAGGTCGACGAGGGTTTCGATGAGCACCGCGGTTTGGATGGTCATGTGGAGCGAGCCGGTGATGCGGACGCCGTCGAGCGGTTTGGTGGCGGCGTACTTGCGGCGGATGGACATCAGGCCGGGCATTTCGTGCTCGGCGACTGAGATCTCTTTGCGGCCCCACTCGGCCAGTTTCATGTCGGCGACCTTGAATTCGGTCGCGGTGCGGTTGAGCGTCGCTGTACCCATCGGTTTTGGCTCCTCTTCAAATTTCCTATCTAGAAATCGCGATACAACGATAGAATAGTCGTAGACATGCCCTCAAGTCAAGACCACGAAAACCGGGGACGGACGAGACGTTCCCCTTATAGCGCTATAAGGGGAACGTCTCGTCCGTCCCCGGTTTTTCGGGCGGGGGTGTTTCGGGCTGTGGCGGAGCCGCTTAGGGCTCGTATTTTGTTGTTGTTGGAGAAAGAAGAGCTGTCCGTGACCGAGCTCCAGGCCATATTGGCCGTGGGGCAGAGTACGGTCTCTACCCACTTAGCCCAGTTGAAACAGGCGGGATTGGTGGAGGACCGGCGGCAGGGTAAGAACATTCTGTACCGCCTGCGGTTGGAGGAGGAGTTGCTGGAGCCGTTGCTGGGCATGCTGGCCGGTGCGGCGCCGGCGGCGGACGGGGAGGCGCTCGAGTTGACGCTGGAACGGCGCCGCGACAAGGTACGCGCCTACTTTGACGAACTGGCCGGAAAGTTCGGACGGCAGTACCTGCCGGGGCGGTCGTGGAAAGGGCTGGCGGAGACGTTTCTCGAACTCCTGCCGCCGATGGTCATCGCGGATCTCGGCGCGGGGGAGGGGACCTTCTCGCAGTTCCTGGCGCGCCGCGCCGAACGCGTGATCGCGGTGGACAACTCGGAAAAGATGGTGAGCTACGGCGCGGACCTGGCGCGGCGGCACGGCGTGACGAACCTGGAATACCGGTGCGGCGACCTGGAGCGGCTGCCGATTGAGGAAGCGGCCGTCGATCTCGCGTTCTTCAGCCAGAGCCTGCACCATGCGCAGCACCCGGAGCGCGCCGTCGCCGAGGCGCATCGGATCCTGCGGCCGGGCGGGCGGATCGTGGTCCTTGACCTGGTGAAGCACAACGTGGAGGAGGCGCGCGAGCTGTACGCCGATGTGTGGCTGGGCTTCACGGAAGTGGAGCTGCGCGGCTTTCTGCGGGACGCGGGCTTCGAGGGCGTGCGGTCGAGCGTGGTTCACCGCGAGGAGGAGTCGCCACACTTCGAAACGATCCTGGTGGCGGGCGGCAAGGTGTAAGATCGACTGGTTATGAGAACCTTCTTTGTGCTGGTCCTCGCCGCGGCGGCGCTTCTTGCACAGAGCCTGCCGACGGCTTCCCCCGAGAGCCTGGGTCTTTCCGCGGAGCGCCTGGAGCGAATCAGCGCCGTGGTGCAGAAGGCGATTGAGGAAAAGAAGATCGCGGGGGCAGTGACGCTGATCGCGCGCAAGGGCAAGGTGGGCTACCTGAAGGCGCAGGGGCAGATGGATCGCGAAGCGGGTAAGCCGATGAGCGCCGATGCGCTGTTCCGGATCTGTTCGATGACCAAGCCGATCACGAGCGCGGCGGTAATGATGCTCTACGAAGAGGGCCGCTTCCTGCTGAGCGATCCGGTTTCAAAGTACCTCCCCGAATTCAAGAATCCGAAGGTACTCATGAAGGGGCCGGGCGGCGCGCATTACACGGTTCCCGCGAACCGGGAGATCACGATCAAGCACCTGCTCACGCACACCTCCGGCATTTCGTATCACTGGCACGCCGACCTGGGCCGCTACTACAAGGACGCGAACGTGGCGCACGGGATCCTGCCCTACGAGGGAACGATCGCCGAGAGCGTGAAGGCGCTGGCCGCGCAACCGCTGCTGTTTCACCCCGGCGAGCGGTACGAGTACGGACTGAACATCGACGTGCTGGGGCGGCTGGTGGAAGTGGTGGGCGGGATGCCGCTCGATCAGTTCTTCGCGAAGCGCATCTTCGAGCCGCTGGGGATGAAGGACACGTTCTTCTATGTGCCGCCGGACAAGATGGCGCGGCTGGCGGCGGCGTATGTCTTCCAGGACGGGCGCGGGCTGGAGCGGTTTCCCGAGAAGGCGATCGTGGAAGGCAACTTCTCCTACACGGCAGATTACGTTCACGCCGCGCCGCGCAAGCTGTTCGCGGGCGGGGCGGGGCTGGTTTCGACGGCCATGGACTACGCGCTGTTCTGCCAGACGATGCTCAATGGCGGCACGTTGAACGGCAAGCGGCTGCTGAGCCGGAAGACGGTGGAGCTGATGACGGTGGATCACCTTGGCGCCGTGGCGCCGAACTTCGGCTTCGGGCTGGGGTTCGGCGTGGCGGGAACGAAAGGGCCGCCGGGCGAAGCCGGCACGCCGGGGCAATACAACTGGGGCGGCTTCTTTTACACGACGTTCTTTGTCGATCCGAAGGAGCAGTTGATCCTGGTTTTCATGGGCCAACTGCATCCCACGGGCGGGCTGACGCTCGATCGCACGGTGGCGGCGATGGCCAACCAGGCGATCGTGGATTAGCCCTCAGAAGTCGAGCTTCTTCAGATAGCCGATGCTCTTTTTGAGCGAGTCGAGGGGCTCGCCGGGGGTGTGGTCCTGCTCGACGAAGTAGTGTTTGACGCCGGCTTTCTGCGCGGCGCGGAGGGTGGCGGCCATGTCGATCACGCCGTCGCCCACTTCGCGGAAGTTCTCGCGCGGCACCATCTCGTTGTAGCGCTTCTCCATCGCCGCGACGTTCTTCAGGTGCATGAGGTGCGTGCGGCGGCCGTACTGGGCGATGACGGCGGCCGGTGAGAGGCCCGCCACCTGCACCCACATCACGTCGAGCTCCAGGAACACCAGGTTCGGGTCCGCTTCCTTGAGCAGCACGTCGAGCAGCGTGCCGCCGCCGGGGGCGGGTTCGAATTCGAAGGCGTGATTATGGTACGCCAGCTTCAAGCCGATCTTCTCGCACGCCGTGCCGGCTTCGTTTAGCGTGTCGCCCAGGCGCTTCATCACTTCCACGCCGCCGCGGTCCTGGGGCGCGATGTAGGGACAGACGACGTACTCGAAGCCGCGTTTGGCGGCGTCTTCGAGCTTGGCGGGCAACTGTGCTTTGTCTTTCGTGAAGAGGAGTGTATCCAGGTGCAGGCTCACCGGTTTCAGCTTGGTTTGTTGCAGGGCGGGCCAGGTGAGGTCCAACTGGCCGCCGATCACTTCGGCTTCCTTGAAGCCCATCTCTTCGAGGGCCTTCAGCGTCTCATTGGCCTTCTTGGGCAGCACGTTGCGGAGCGTGTAGAGTTGCACTCCGACGGTGGGCAGGGTGCGGGCCGAGAGCGGCGCGGCAGCGGAAAGGGCGAGTCCAATAAACTGGCGGCGTTCCATGCCCTATAGTAAACCGGGGACGGACGAGACGTTCCCCTTATAGAAGACCGCCGAACTATAAGGGGAACGTCTCGTCCGTCCCCGGTTTTTACTTCTCCTTTTGGGAGAGGCGTTGGTTGGGTTTGACTGCGGTTAGCTTCTCGACGGCGCCGCTGGGCCAGCGAATGGTCACCTCGGCGGAGGGCGCCGTGCCGAGGCCGAAGTGCAGCCGCTTGTCGTTGGACGAATAGTAGCTCGCCTGCGCCGCCACTTCCTGGGTCTGCACGCGCTCGCCGTAACGCACGGTCACGCGCGCGCCGATCGCGCTCCGGTTCGACTTGGTCCCCTCGAGCTTCAACTGGAGCCAGTTGTTGGCCTTCGACTTCATCTCGTTGCGCAATAGCGAGGGCGGCTCGTTCATATTCCAGACCAGGATGTCGATGTCGCCGTCGTTGTCGAAGTCGCCGAACGCCGCGCCGCGGCTGGAATGCGCGGCGGCAATCCCGGGCCCGGCTTCCTCAATCAACTCTTCGAACTTGCCGTTGCCGAGATTGCGGAATACCAGGCGCGGGGTCTTGAACGGATACTGCTCCAGCCGCGCGCTCACTTCCGGGTACACGCTGCCGGTGGCGACGAACAGATCGGGCCAGCCGTCGTTGTCGAAGTCGGCCATCCCAGCGCCCCATCCGATGTAGCGCGTCTCCACGCCCAACCCCGCCCGCAGCGTGACGTCATCGAAGAAACCCTTGCCATCGTTGCGGTACAGGCCGTGGGTATCGTCGGCGAAGTGCGTTTTGAAGAGATCGAGCGCGCCGTCCAGGTTGAAATCGCCCGCGGCGATGCCCATGCCGGCCTGTTCCATGCCGTCTTCGCTCAATGCGGCGCCGCGCTCCAGTCCCTCTTCCTTGAAGGTGCCGTCGTGGTTGTTCCGGAACAGGAAGCTGCGCGTCGAATCGCAAGCCACGAAGAGATCGGGCCAGCCGTCGTTATCGAAGTCGCCGGTGGTGGCGGTCATGGCGTAGCTGCCGGTAGCCTTCGAAACGCCGCTCGCATCGCTCACGTCGGTGAAGGTCCCATCGCCGTTGTTGCGGTAGAAACGGGAGGTACTGGTGGGCAGTCCGCGCGGCCCGCAGTTTACGGGGATCCCTTTCCAGTTGCAGTTGGAGTTTCCACCGGGCTTGGGGATTTTGTCGAAATCGAAATCCAGGTAGGTGCCGGTGAAGAGATCCAGGTCGCCGTCGCGGTCGTAGTCGATCCAGGCGGCGCCCGCGCCCCACTCGGGCTTCGCGGTGAGCAGTCCCGCCTGCCTGGTCACGTCCTCAAACGTTCCGTTCCTTTTGTTCCGGTACAGGACGTTCCTGCCCCAATAGGTGATGAAGACGTCTTCGAAGCCGTCGTTGTCGTAATCGCCTATGGTCACCGACGATGCCCACCCGGTGCGTTCCATGCCCGCGGCCCTGGTCGTGTCGGTGAACGTGCCGTTGCGGTTGTTGCGGTACAGACGGTTGGTGCTCTCCGCCGGAGGGCCAGCGCGCCGCGTGCCGCCGAGCACCAGCGCATCCAGCCATCCGTCGTTGTCGTAGTCGAAGAGCGCGACGCCGGCGCCGGTGACCTCGAGGATGTAGTCTTTGTGATCCTCAGGCCCGTAGATCGAGGGCGCGGTCAATCCCGCGGTCTTCGCGACATCGACGAAATGGGCGTGGAACGGAAGTCCGGAGGGCTTGGACCGCGGCGTGGCCTTCACGCCTCGCGAGGAAACGCCCTGCGCGAGGAGGAGGCTGGAAGCGGCGAACAATAGTACGAAGGGCTTCACCACCCCCTTACTCTATCGCCCGGTCTCTCGCGCGCGCCAGCCAGGGCTTATGATCGTACCCATGGAAAACGTCAACCGCCGAGCCTTCGCGGGCGCCGCCGCGGGCCTCCTGATTTTGAAGCCGCAACTGGTCTTTGGCAGCCAGCGCAACTCGGCTGTCCGGATGGCGCTGTACGGCTGCGGCGGGCGGGGCACCGGGGTGGCGGAATCGTTCCAGACCTACACCGCGGCGCAATACGTCGCCCTGGGCGACCTTTACCAGGAACAGACTGAGCGGACGCAGAAGACCCTCGCGCAATCCGCCGCCAAGACGAACAAGGCGCGTGTCGATTCGAAGATGCTGTTCCATGGCCCCGATTCGCTGGAGCAGATCCTGGCGCGCGGCGACGTCGATGCCGTGCACATCGCGACGCCGCCCTACTTTCATCCCGAGCACCTGGAGAAGGCCGTGGCGGCGGGTAAGCATGTGTATCTGGAAAAGCCGGTGGCCGTGGACGTCGCGGGCGCCAAGCGAGTGATGGCCGCGGGGCAGAAAGCGGCCGGCCGGTTGAGCCTGGCGGTGGGCTTCCAACTGCGGCACGCCACGCCCTACGTGCAACTGGTGGAGCGCGCGCACCAGGGCGCGTTGGGAAACGTGGTGTGCGGGCTGTCGCACTACTATGCGAGCGGCATTCCTCGCCCCGAGTGGGCCGGCGTCAGCGGCGAGACGCGGCGCCTCCGCAACTGGATTTACGACCGCGTTCTTTCCGGCGACATCCTGGTGGAGCAGAACATTCACCTGATCGACGTCAACAACTGGCTGATGAGGGCCGTGCCGGTTTCGGCGCAGGGCACGGGCGGCCGCGCCGGACGCACCGATCACGGCGACTGCTGGAGCCATTACAACGTCACCTACACCTACCCGAACGACGTGCACATTACGGTGACCTCCACGCAGTTCATCAAGGGCGCGTGGGACGTGGGCATGCGCTTCTACGGCACGAAGGGCAACGCCGAGATGTACTACAGCGCGCCGGTACGCATCACCGGCGACGAGAAGTGGGAGTTCCCGATTCAGGCGCAGACCCAGGGCGACGCGGCGACGATGGCCACGGGGGCCTTCCGCGGCGCGCTCGACGACGCCGATCAGCGCAAGGAAGAACACTACATCGCGAGCATCAGCTCAGGCAAGTTCGTCAACGAAGCGCAGCAGGGCGCGGAATCGACCCTGGCGGCGATTCTCGGCCGCACCGCCGCCTACACCGGCCGGCGCTGGACGTGGAACGAATTGCTCGAGACGAACGAGATGTGGGACGCCAAACTGGACCTGCGCGAAGTGTAGCGGGGAACCGGTGTCCGTGCCCGGCTTCTTGACATGCATCGTCTATCGATGCAACGATAGACCATGGCTCAATCGCCGGACCTCTTGCCGGGCACCCTCGACCTGCTCGTCCTGAAGACCCTGTCGCGCGGGCCGCTGCACGGCTATGGCATCGCGCAGTACTTGCTGCAAACTTCGTCGAACGCCCTCGAGGTTGGCGAGGGATCCCTCTATCCGGCGTTGCAGCGGTTGCTCGCGAACGGCTGGGCGCGGGCGGAGTGGAAGCAATCGGAGACCGGACGCCGGGCCCGCTTCTACACGCTGACGCCGGCCGGCCGGAAGCAATTGCGCGCCGAGGAAGAGAAGTTCGAACAGATGGTGGAAGCGATTCGTCTGGTACTGCGGACGGCTTAAGGAGCGGAGTATGAACTGGCGCAACGTCGTGAGCCGGCTGCGAGGCCGGCCTCCGGCGCTCGAAGCGGATCTCGACGAGGAACTCGCGTTTCACCGGGAAATGAAGGAGCAGGCGTTCCGCGAGCGGGGGCTAAGCGATGAGGACGCCCGGTCGGCGGCGCGGCGTGCGCTCGGTAACGTCACTGTGGCGCGCGAAGAGGCTCGCGCGGCGTGGCGGTTTTCATGGATCGCCGATTTGGCGAAGGATCTGGGCTACGGATGGCGCGGGTTGCGGCGCGAGCCCGGGTTCACGCTCCCCGCGGTCTTGGCTTTGACGGCCGGCCTGGGACTCAACGGCCTGCTGTTCACCATCTACAACACGCTGGCTCTGGCTCCGTGGGCGATCCGCGACGCGGAGAACACGGTGCAGGTCCTCACCGACCGGGGCGGCCGGTGGGGAGGCATGACTTGGCCCGAGCACCGGTTTCTCAGCGAGAAGACCGGCACGCTGGCCGCGCTCACCGCCTGGGACACAATCGACGTTCGCGCCAAGCGCGACGGGGCCACCTGGCAAGCGGACGCGGTGGTCGTGTCGGCGAACTACTTCGATGCCATCGGCACGGGCTTCGCGCTGGGGCGGGGGTTCCTGACCGGCCCCGAATCGCAGCGCAATCCTCCGGCCGAGGTAGTGTTGCATTATGAGGCCTGGCAAGGACGCTTCGGCGGCGATCCGGGTGTGCTGGGGCAGTGGATGGAGATCAACGGCCAGCGGGTGCGGATCGCCGGCGTAGCCGCGCCTGGCTTCTCCGGAGTCAGCCCGGAGACTCCCGATTTCTGGTTCACGGTGGAGTGGGCTCGTCTTTACTTGAAGAGCGGGCGCGAGTTCGACAGCCAGGGCTCCTGCTGCGCGCAAGCGGTCGGCCGTCTGAAGCCGGGCGTGGGCCGTGAAGCCGCGCGGGAGGAGCTTTCGGCGTTGATCTCGCAACACCGGGAGTCGATCGGGGGGGAGAAGACATCGATTCTGCTCACGGCTCCGTCCTTCCTGGCGAACCCATCACTGCACAGCCAGGCCTTGCCCGCCTTCCTTCTGATCGCGCTCGCTTCCGTGCTGGTCCTGCTGCTGGCGAGCGCCAACGTGGGAAACCTGCTGCTGGCGCGCGGCGCGGCGCGGCAGCGCGAGTTGGCGGTGCGGCTCTCGCTCGGCGCCGGCCGCGGCCGCCTGCTGCGCCAGATGACAGCCGAGAGCCTGCTGTTGAGCCTCCTGGCGGGCGGGCTGACGCTGGCCATGGCCGCCACGCTGCCCCCGGTGATCGTTCGCTGGGTGGTGGACCCGGAGGATCGGATCGCCTTCTCCTTCGCCCTGGATTGGCGTGTAGTCGGGTTCGTGCTGGCCGCGTCGATGGCGACGACGCTGCTCTTCGCGCTCGCTCCCGCGCGGCATGCGGTTCGCGAAGGCCAGGCGATCGCCGGGCTCCAGGAAGGCGGCCGCGGCGGCTCACGCGGGAATCGTCTACGCCTGGTCCTGCTCACCGCCCAAGTCGCGCTCTGCGCGATCCTGCTCTCGAGCGCCTCGCTGCTCATCCGAGCCGCGCAAAAGGTCCGCGACATGGAACCCGGCTTCCGGCACGCCGGCGCGATCCTGCTGGAAACCGGTTTGGATTCGAGCGGCGTGAATGAGGAGCAGGCGGCGGCCCTGCTGGAGAGGCTGAGAGATCGTCTGGCCGTGCTGCCCGGCGTCACATCGATGGCGCACACCACCGTGGTTCCCCTCGGCAACTCCTTCACCGGAACGCGGATTACGCACCCGCAAACCGGGCAGGACGTCGGAACCGGCCTGCATCACGTCTCTGCCGGGTACTTCGAAGCGCTGCGGATTCCGCTCCGTGAGGGGCGCTCCTTCACGCGCCTGGACGAGAGCCGTGAGGACGTGGCGATGATGAACGAAGCACTGGCCGCGCAGATGTGGCCCGGTGAGAGCGCAGCGGGCAAGACGTTCCAATGGCTTCGACGGCCGGTCACGATCGTCGGCGTGGTAGGCAACGTGAGCGTTCGCGAGCTCGGCCGCCGCGACGAGCCGCATCTCTACTTCCCGTCTCGAGGCTGGCTGCGCTCGGCGTTCCTCATCTCCGCCGACGCGTCCGCGGCGCCTCTCTTGGCGGAGTTGCCCGCGCTGGCCCGGGAAACGGACTCCCGCTTCCTCGCCACGGCCTCGAGCTTGAGCGCAAAAGTTCAGCGAGCGCAGCGGTCGGCCGGCGTCGCGGCGTCGATGGCGGGTGCGATCAGCGGTGTAGCGCTCGTCCTGGCCTTCGTGGGACTCCACGGGGTGGCGTCCTATCACCTGGTCCGGCGGACCCGCGAGATCGGCGTGCGCATGGCGCTGGGAGCGGAGCCGTCGCAGGTCGTTCGCCTGATCACCGGACAGAGCCTGCGCCCGGTGCTCCTCGGCGGAGCGCTCGGCGCCGCGGGTTCGCTCGGCGCGGGCCAATTGCTGGCGGGCATGCTCTACGGAGTGAGCCCGGCCGACCCGTTCGCCGTCGCCGGGACCGTGGCGGTGCTCGCCGGCGTGGCCTTGCTCGCCATCTGCGTCCCGGCCGCACGCGCCGCGTCCATCAACCCGGCGGACACGCTACGGCACGAGTAGGAGCGGAGGCGGGCCGTCCTGGCGGCCCGCCATCCCGTCGCCGGTCACCCGTTAGTTCACCGTCGGGACGCTTCCCACTACCGCGATCACTTCGGAAAAACGGGTCCTCACGCGCTTCCGCAACCCGTTGATCGCCGCCGTCTGCCGGATGTACTCCGCGTAGCTCTTGCCGGGCATCATCGCTTTGAACGACTCCTCGCTGAGTGGCCCGGGCCCCATCACGGCCTGCTCCGGGTCTTTCAGGACCGTAGACGCAGTCAGGGCATAGCCCGCCTCCTCGGATCCCACCAGGCCCGGCGTCTGCAGAGACCAGCCGATGGCGGGCGAGTTCCCCTGTTTGATCCGGGCGGCGTTCATCGGCAGCGCGTACTCCCGCATGTAGCCCATCACGGCGTCCATGTGATCGTCGCCGACCTGGTACGTCGCGGTCCGGATGTAGCTGCCCACGGTAACGGTGCCGATCCGGTTCCGGATCACATTCCAAGCCTGACGCACCAGGGTGGACGATGAGCGGGACGCCGCCATGTAAGCGGCATAATTCGCGAAGCCCGCGGCCTTGCCACGCGCGTCCAGGGTCTCCTGCGAGGGCTGGGCCAGACTCGGCGCCTTCACCGGGAAGATGACTGCGGCGTAGTCGTAGTCGCTGCCGATCGCGAACGGCGCGGTCAGACGCAAGACCAACCCGCCGTGGAGATCGCCCTTCGCCACTCCGTGCTCCACGGACTTCACCCAGGCGGTTTCCAGGAACTTACGATGGTCGGCGGCCTTGCCGTCGATTGATTTGCGATAGGTAATTTGCGCCCACTTCGCATTGGGACCTTGGGCCCAAACCGCGGAGGTGGCTACGAATGTCAACAACGAGAGCGCGACAGAGCGCGACCGAACGGCCGAGTTCAAACGCATCGAGATTCTCCAAGCTTGTTCTGATTTCTCCGGCGGCACAGGCCCCGGAGATCCCAGCGGGATGGGGGGGAGTCTATCACGGACTCTGCGTTCGGTGCCGAGTTTTCTTCTAAGACAGCCGCGGCTTATCCGGTTGTTATTTGTAGGCCGGGACGCCGGTTACTCTTTCGCCGATCACCAGCGTATGGATGTGGTCGGTGCCCTCGTAGGTCTTTACGGTTTCGAGGTTGCACAGGTGGCGCATGATCGGGTACTCGTCCATGATCCCGTTGGCGCCGAGCAGGTCGCGGCTCAGGCGGGCGCATTCGAGGGCGATCTCGACGTTGTTCTTCTTGAGCATCGAGATGTGCGCGGGCTCGATCCTGCCGGCGTCCTTGAGGCGTCCGCACTGGATAGCGAGCAACTGCGCCTTGGTGATTTCGGTGATCATCCAGGCCAGCTTTTCCTGCACCAACTGGTGCGAGGCGATGGGGCGATTGTCGAACTGCTTGCGGTCGAGCGAGTATTGGCGCGCGGTCTCGTAGCAGTCCATCGCCGCGCCGACCACGCCCCAGCCGATGCCGTGGCGGGCCTGGCTCAGGCAGCTCAGCGGGGCTTTCAGGCCCTTCGCGCAGGGCAGCAGGTTGTCTTCGGGGACGCGGCAATCGGCGAAGGCGAGGCTGGAGGTGACCGAAGCCCGCATCGACAACTTGCCGTGGATGTCGGAGGTGGAGTAGCCGGGCGTACCGCGCTCCACCAGGAAGCCGCGCACGCCCTCTTCCGTGCGGGCCCAGACCACGGCCACGTCCGCCACGGAGCCGTTGGTGATCCAGGTCTTCTCGCCGTTCAGAACCCACTCGGCGCCGCCCTTCTTCGCCGTGGTGAGCATGCCGCCGGGGTTCGAGCCGAACTGCGGCTCGGTGAGGCCGAAGCAGCCGATGGCGTCTCCGGATTGGAGGCGCGGCAGCCACTTCTCTTTTTGCGCGTCGCTGCCGAAGGCGTGGATCGGGTACATCACGAGCGCGCCCTGGACGGAGACGAAGCTACGGATGCCGGAGTCGGCGCGCTCGATCTCCTGCATGATGAGGCCGTATTCGACATTGCTCATGCCCGCGCAGCCGTAGCCTTCGAGGTTCGCTCCGAGGAAGCCCATGGCGGCCATCGGCTTGATGATTTCGTTCGGGAAACGGCCGTCGCGCCAGCAGTCCCGGATGGTGGGGATGATCTTGTCTTCGACAAACTCCCGCGCGGACTGGCGCACCATCCGTTCTTCTTCGTTGAACAGAGAATCGATATGCAGGTAATCAACGCCGCGGAACATATGCTTCCATCGTAGCGCCGGGGCTTTCGCGCCGTCGCTGTCGGCCGCCCCGTCAGAAAGCCTGAGAGAAATCCCTAGGCCCACGCACTATCAAGTCAATCCGGGTCCGAAAGGATAACGCGGCTGAAATCGGTTGGGCCGCGGTCGCAATGAAGTCTCTCCTTGTATCCTTATGCGGCGCCTTGTGTCTGAGCGCGCAGGCGCCGCTCGATCTTGCCTACCAGCATCTCCAGAACCAACGATACGACCAGGCCATCGCGCAATTCCGGGCGGCGGGTGCGCTGACGGCGGCGCAGCGGAAGGACCTTGCCTACACGCTGCTCAAGACGGGCGAAACGGAAGAGGCCCGGGAGCAGTTTGCCGAGATCGTGCGGGGAAACCCGGAGGATACGCAGGCGGCGCTGGAGTACGCGTTTCTGTGCCATGAAACGGGCAAGCGCGCGGAGGCGCGGCGCGTGTTTGCGCGGCTGCGGGAGCACTCCCCGGTGGCGCGCGAAGCGTTTGAGAACATCGATCGTCCCCTGGCGGAATCGATCGCCCGTTGGAAGGACGCGGTGGAGCGCTCTCCCGGCAACTTCTCCGGGCACGAGGAACTGGCGCGGCTGGCGGAGGAACGCGACGAGTTGCCGTTGGCGCTGGAGCACTACCGCGCGGCGTGGAAACTCCGGCCGGAGAAGCGGCAGCTTCTGGTGGACATCGGGCGGGTGGCGCAGGCGCTGGGCGACGCGGAGGCGGCGCATGCCGCGCTGCTTGCGGCGTCGCGGGGGGCCGAACCGCACGCCGCCGAGAGAGCGCGGGAGATGCTCGGGGCGCGCTATCCCTACGTCTACGAGTTCCGGCGCGCCGTGGAGCTGGACGGCGAGAACGCGGGCCTGCGCCGCGAACTGGGATTTCTGTTTCTGGCGATGAAGCAGTCCGCCGAGGCCGAGCGCGAGTTCGAGAAGCTGGTGGAGTTGCGGCCGGAGGATTTGTGGGCGGCCGCGCAACTCGGCCTGCTGCGGCTGGCGCGGG